>JAISWF010000233.1 GCA_031271165.1 Deltaproteobacteria bacterium | reverse complement strand
AGGTGAGGGCGACCGCGGTGGCTGAGATGCTAATAACAACCTAGCGGGTTGGATACCGCTTTCCCTGGTCAACCGACTCTTGCAAGCCCCTAGGCTTTAGCCTAGTGGGTAGTTGACATAAATCACCTAAGGAAGGTTTTCTTTTAGAGGTTAGTCCACGGGAGCTGACGGGGCCTTAAAGAAAAAGGAATCAGGAATATGAGGGGAGCTAGGCTCATACAAATCGGGAGCGGCGATTTTTAAAAAATCCTCTATTTCACTTTGGCATGAAGCGGCGGATTTGGCTATGATGGGCTCGGCCGCCAGAGACAGAGTTAAAATTTCCTGGCCGACGGCCTCTATTGTTTCTTTAGGCAGGCGGAGGGCCGCTTGGCCGGGCTCCAGGGCCGCTAAATTGATGGCCCCTTCCTCGATCAATTCAACCAGTTTAGCTACCAGTGCCGGTTCTCTTTGGGCCAGTTCAAGGTTTACGGCCACTCCAGCCTGGGGGATGAGGGCCGGCCCGCCCAAACGACGGGAGTACTCGGCTTCCAGAGAACCGATGATTTTAAGCGACGGTACCTTGGCCTTGGCGGCCGTAGCCACTGGTTCTGGCAGGAGTCCGACCCGCCGGGTACCCTGGGTCAATTCCAAAATCAACTGTTGCGGAGCCATGGTCTCGATGGTCAAATCCGGCTCGCCCAGAGCCTTTAAAAGATTGGTGCAGGGTCCGTTTTGGGGAGCCGAGCCAATGACCTCGCCGTTTTTTAAGACAAAGTCAAGGAGTTCCTCAGTTGATTCGGCCAAGCGGTCGGGAGCTCCAGGGTTTAAGGGGAGGGGAGCACTGACAAAGAAGAATTTTTGCCAAACGGTCGCCGCAACCAGGGTTACCGGGGCTCCCCTAGTTGAAGCCCTGGCCAGGCCTTCAAGATGTCCCACCCAGATATCGCCCTTGCCAGCTAAAACCAAGCTTCGGAGATCGTCGAGGTTTTTCCAGTATTCAACAATAATCCGGCGATCGCTGCCCGGCCAGCCGGCTCGGAAAGCCTCAAACAAAGGGAGCTGGGCGGTAGTGGCGGTCAGGGCCGTGTAAACGAGCAGAGGCTCAGAGGGGTTAAGGTCGGCCTTAGCCTGGGCTTGTCGATTTGAGAAGACCGAAAAGAGACAAACCAGCAAAATGGCGCTGGCGAGACCAAACAATTTTAAGCGGCCGAATTTTAAAGAGGCACAGGCAGGCATCTGGGGCTCCAAAAATTGTCCTCCCAAGGACGTCTCAGGGGCAGTTTGGTATTTTTAAGTAAAGGGGGCGGCGGCCAAAAGCTTGGGCCGTAACAGCCCTCGCAGGCTAAGGCCGGCTTTTAATTAAGAGCCAAGGACGCAGTCATAAAAGGGCCAAGACTATGGTAATTTTGAGGCCGGGAAAAGTTGACCAGACCTGGCCCGCCTGGCGGTGCTTTGGCGCCTTGGTCAGGTGCGGCCAAAGCGGCGTCCCAGATCAGCCAGAGTAATAGTTAAGACCGTCGGACGGCCGTGGGGGCAGTAGCCCCCGACATCGGTTTCGGATAAATCTTTAATCAGGCTCTCCATTTCCGGGATGGTTAACGGGTCACCTGCTTTAACCGCTGCTCGGCAGGCAATGGAAAAAAGCCAAGAGCCAGAGAGATCGTCTAACATCATTTCCAGCCCCGCACCCTCTAGGTGCTTGAGCCGGCTTTTAGCTGAGGCCAGCATTTCCAGGAGCGCTTCCTTGGCTTCTATGGTCCCCAGAGATGGCGGAAGGCCTCTGATGGCCCAGGTCTGGCCGCCGAATGGTTCGAGGTGGAAACCGAGGTGGGCTAAAGGGTCGGTCAGTTTGGCGGCGGCTAAGGCCTCGTGGGGTGTTAAGTCAATGGTTAAGGGAAACAGGAGACCTTGAGAGGGGAGCCCTGATTTTTTCATTTCCGACCGGAGCCGGTTAAACAAGATCCGTTCGTGGGCGGCATGCTGGTCGATTATATAAAGTCCCTTGGGCCCTTGGGCAAGGATGTAGCTGCGATGGAGCTGGGCCAAAGGGTAGATGGAGTCAAGCTCTTCTGGGGCCGGGTCGGGACTACCGGTGGCGGCCAGAGGTTCGGCGGCCGGCTCGTTGAGCTGGGGAGTAGCTAAGTCTTCGCGCATCCAGGGGGGGAGTCGATCCCGTTCGGGAGGCTTGGATTGGGGATGGGCCGAAGGTTTGCCCATGGAAAAGGGCGCCAAGAATTTTTTAGGATCGCTTTCTCCAGGTCTGGCTACCGCTCTGATTGCCCCGGCAGTCCGTGAGACTGGGCCGGCGCCGACCGGAAAACTGGGGAAAGGTTCACGGCCGCCGATGTCTCGAAAGCTCTTTTCGCTTAAATCTTCAACCTCGTCTGTGATGGGGGAGGCGGCTGGTGCCAGCGGGGATACATCAATGATCCCGGTTACGGCCTTGGCAATCAGATCGAAGATTACTCCGGGTTCCCGAAAGCGGACCTCGGTTTTAGCCGGATGGACGTTGACATCGACTCTGGCCGGATCTAGATCGACCAAGAGGACACCCTGCGGCCAGCGGCCCTGGGGCAGGGTCCGCCCATAGCCCTGGGTTACGGCCTTAAAGAGAAGGCGATCACGGACCGGACGGCCCAAAACGAATAAAAACAACGATGAGCCGGTCCTGGCGGTTAGTTGAGGCCCAGCCAGCCAGCCTTTGATTTTAAGATCCCCATTGACTTGCTCAAATTCCCTCAGATCACCTGCGGCCTCTTGGCCAAGAATTTTGAGGATCCGGGAAGCCATGTCGTTTTTTTCGTCAACTTTAACCGTTTCCTTGCCGCCATCACGGAAGACAAGTCTTAAATCTGTCCTACTCAGGGCGTATCTCTGGGCGATTTCGGTGAGGTGGGCGGTTTCAGTGGCCGGTGTTTTCAAAAATTTTCGCCTAGCCGGGACATTAAAAAAAAGGTCCCTGACCTCAATCACTGTCCCTTGGTTGGCCGCCGCCGGGGTCAGATCTATGATTTTGCCGCCTTCGATCCTGAGTCGGTGTCCTTCCCCGGTGGCGTTGGAACTGGTAATAGACATTTTTGAGACCGAGGCAATTGATGGTAAAGCTTCCCCCCGAAAACCAAGAGTTCCGATGGACATCAGATCGCTTTGAGCGTCAAGTTTACTGGTGGCATGGCGCTCAAGGCATAAAAAGAGTTCTTCTTTGTTCAGGCCGCAGCCGTTGTCCTCGACCCGGACCAACCGGCGGCCTCCATCCTCAATATCAATTTCCACCCGGCTGGCGCCAGCGTCTAGGCTGTTTTCCACCAGTTCCTTGAGGACCGAAGCTGGTCTCTCCACCACTTCCCCAGCGGCAATTTGGTTGATGAGATTTTCCGGCAGAAGTTTGATGCGACTGGCCATAGAAGCTCCAGAGAAGAGGATTTGGTTCTTTTTAGGTGTTTAAACAGGAAAATTTGATTTTGTTGTATAATGGCCCAGAGGAAAGGGCCTCTGGGGGTTCTTTTTTGCTTGTCCGGGTCCGGTCGCCGGGGTGGTGCTTGGCGATCGGAAGCCTGGCAGACTGATTATACCTTAAATTTCGGAAAATTCCGAAGTCTTTCCTCTTTTTTCAATTTACCCCAGAGTGCGCTTTTTCTAAACCAGTGACAGCAATTTTGCTTAACTCTATCTCAGTGGATCTTGGTCTGATATAATACTGGCCAGTTGCTATTTTTAAGGATGATTTTATGAGTATGTTTAATGATTCTATTGATATTTCTGATGATACTTCTGATGGTGTTTCTGATGAATTTGTCGACCCGCCCTTTGACGACGATGAGGTGGTCGCTCCCTCCCCAGACGAAGATCCTTCAGCTAGAATTTGGCTTTATGTCTTGACCCGGGCGGTTACCAAACACCGAGATCAACTGCTGCTTTTGGAAAGCGGTGACAAAGAGTTTGTGCCAGCTTTTACTAATCGGCAAGACGCACGGGAGTTTTCCGAGGCCCTAAGTCCGGCCGATGCTCAGCCCGACCATCAACAGTACGCTGTTCAGGCTATGCACTTGGTGGATTTAAGAAAATTGGCAGCTGAAAAAGCACTGTCCATCTTTACCATCAATGCCCGGGGAGAAGTGCTTGAGCGCTGGAGCCCGGCGGGAAACGGCCCCGAAGCCAGCTGAGCATCTAATTAGAGCCTTTTGAGCTTAAGTATGGCTGATTATCGTTGTTCAGTAGAATTTTTAGTTGAAGGCTATCATTATGGGAATGAAGATTCTTCTGACCGGGGCCAACGGGTTTGTGGGAGGACGTGTCTCCAAATTTTTGTTGGACCGGGGACATCAAGTCAGACAGCTTCGGCGTCAGCCGCCGGTCGATGAACTCCCTGCCGGTGTAGAAACGGTCATTGGCGATCTGACCAACGGTCAGACCTTACCTGCTGCCGTCGAGGGGGTTGAGGCGGTGATTCACTGCGCCGGTTTAACCGGGATGTGGGGTGATTTGAGCACTTACCTGGAAACCAACACCATGGGGACAGTCCGGCTCCTTGAGACCGCCCGCCGGGAAAAGGTCAAGTATTTTGTTTACACCAGCACCCCTAGTGTAGTCCACTCCGGCCTGGACTTGGCTGGGGTTGACGAAACCGCCTCCTATAGTTTGGACTCCACTCAACCCTATGCCTACAGTAAAATGCTGGCCGAGCGTATGGTCTTGTGGGCCAATGGTCCCGATTTTAAGACTCTAGCCCTTAGACCTCACCTGATTTGGGGCCCCGGCGACCCTCACCTTTTACCGCGCTTGGCTCAAAGGGCGGTTAGAGGGCGGCTGTTTTTGTTCACCAAAGGGCCCTACCTAGTTGATGCCACTTATATTGACAATGCCGCCATAGCCCATGTCCAGGCCCTGGAGAAACTGGCTTCAGGAGCCCCGGCCGACGGTCAAGCTTTTTTTATTGCCCAAGGCCAACCTATGGATATAAACCAGCTTGTCAACCGGCTTTTAGCGGCGGTCGGCGCCCCAATGGTTCCGGCCCGTATTCCCAAATGGTTGGGTCTGTCCCTGGCTGGGAGCATTGAGCGGTTTTGGCGTTTTTTCAAGTTATCTTCGGAACCGCCGGTGACCATTTTTACCGCCAGGCAGATGTCTTCTTCCCACTGGTACAACCTTGGCAAAGCCCAAAGAATTCTGGGTTATCGTCCGTTGGTTTCATTGGAGGACGGTCTGCGCCGGGTAGCCGAAAGCCGCATCGGCCAAAAGCCGCAGGACTGGTGATTTTGGGGTTGGTAAAAAAACCACAACCTCAGTGACCGTTAGCCAGCCGAAGCAAGACATTAGTTTATTTCTTGAAAAAACCTCGACTCCAATCAACATATATTGGGTGGTTACGGTTTTTAGTTCTTTGAAATTATAAACTCTGAATCTGAATCTTTCTACCTGAATTACTCAAAAAATTTTTACCCATGTAATGTTGAGTAAAAAATCAAGTTCGCCCTGGAAAAAAGCCAATTTAACTTTTGGCATCTTCGCTAGGCTGGGTTAAAATTTAATTATACTTAGGCTGGCGGAGGTCACTAATGATATCTTACCATTTATCGAGTGTTAGTAAGTATAATTATGTATTAGCATCAGATTTATATTGTGATAAAGACCAAAAAAACAAATAATTATCAAAATAGCATAGGAAAAATTCAAAAAACACTAATAAATAATTTTTAAGCCTGAATTTTTACGTGCTTATAAGGAAAAAACTATTAAAATTGAATGTCAAATTATAGAAATAGACAATCCTTATATAAAGTCAAAAAAAGTTAAAAGATAAGTCTAGCAATTATTCATTAGAAAATAATATATATAATGGCAAATATTGCTCAATTAATTCTAGCAATATATAAATAATATTGAAAATATTTGATACATATAAAAAGTATCGATCAAAATGCTTATTTGTAGTATTTTAAAAATAACTAATCTATATCAAACGCTAAAACTGTCTATGCCGAAATAATATGATCAAATAATTGCTATTATTTGCTGTATAGTATCATAACATCAACCGATAATGTGTTATTGTTATTAAGCTGAAGAAAATGAGATTAATAATTTTATTTATATTTATTTTAAAATATTAGTAAAATTTTTGGCAGTATAACGCCAAAAAAAAGAGATGATTTTTGCTGCAATTGGTTAAAATAAATAATTAAAAATTAATTCTTAGCAATAGATATAACGTCAACAATTTCTTGGTCAAACGCGACAGAAATACTAGAATTTAGCTATAATAGAGACCGTGAACATCTTAAATAAATGTTTGTGCTTTACTCGGTCAAAAGTCATATTTGCCTAAGTATCAAACAGAATTTAATGGAAATATTGACGATGTAAATACATTTAAGACAGCGATTTCTGAATTTTATGCATTAATTAGCGACTGTAATTTTACATTAGTAATGAATAAATAATTTTATAGTCTAGACAATATTGATTTTATGCTCACAAAAAAAAGAAATTAAGTTTATAATTTCTGTGCCATTGACTAATGATTATGCAATTAAATACATTGATTTATTTATTAAAAAACCTAAAACGTATTCTTCTTTTACATATAATTTTATTGATAACGATCGAGATATATGGAAACGTATTTCGGTCTTATATATAGATAATAAATTGATGTTATCGTCATAAATTAATTATTTATATTCTGTAAATATTAAATATTTATTTGTATGTGTGTGTTGTGATCCTTATAATGAAATTAAATAATGTAGTAACCTTATTAATGACATAACTACTGATAAAAATAATATATTGCAACATAATAAAACAGGATCTAGATATCGGGTTGACGCCAACAATCAGGATTTGCAGACAACTTTTGGAGTTGACGCCACCTGAGCGATTTTGCTATTATATCTGACATGGACATTATTAACGGCATCAATACT
>JAISWF010000231.1 GCA_031271165.1 Deltaproteobacteria bacterium | reverse complement strand
TGGACTGCCTTTTTGTTCTATGCTCTCGGTGATATTTTTCATATTTTATTATTAACCTTTTGCGCGATTTATTTCGCGCCTAAGATTAAAATAAAATTAAAATAATGTCAAGTTTTTTTTCTAAGTTTTGTCCGTAAACTTTAAAGATGTTTGAAATTTTACATCAAATTTTAAGCGGCTAGCAAAAAACATTCCACTAGGTTGTTTAGATACCCCAAGTTTAATTTTACATCTAAAGCTTAAATTCATTAACTTATACGGCAACATAACTGATTACAAAAAAATATTGCGCGAAAAAATAATCCGAAATACGGCTTAAACAGCATTAAAAATAGCATCACTGGGTTTGGCCGGCTGGTCAGGTCCAAAATCTGACATCCAAAATCTGGGTTAGCTAGGACATTCGTATTGGTATTTTACAAAATTTTGACTATTTATTGTCGTTTAGTATTTAATAAAAAAATATTCTAAGGCCCCTTTGGTGATCTCCTGACATTTGACCTTTAGTCATCTAGAGTGTACAATTGATTAACCGGACCAATTTAATACCTTCCCAAGAAACCTAAGGGGCCGGCCATCTTTTTTCGCCTATTGTGTTGGATGGTTTTTTTCATCGGTTACAGGCTATAACTTCGGCAGAGCATAGTTCGGATAGCATTCATGAAAAATTGGCAAGCGGATCTTTTCATTATCTTATCTGGAACCCTGTGGGGCCTTTCCTTTATTTTTGGCCGCTGGGGGTTAGCCGACTGCTCCCCTGGACTGTTTTTGTTTTTGCGCTTCGGCCTGGCCGCCTTGGTTAGCTGGATTCTTTTCAGCCGGCATATCAAAATTACCCCTAAAAAAGATCGAAACGAAGGCTTGTTGTTAGGCATAATGATGGGCGGCGGCTTTTTGCTGCAAATCTATAGCCTTAATTTCACCGATGTATCCCGGGCCGCTTTTTTAACCGGAATGTGCCTGTTGGGCATACCGATCCTCAATTTCATCATTTTCCGTGAAGGAATAAAAAAATTCAGTCTCATCGGTCTGGTTTTAGCTGTAATCGGCCTCTATATCTTTTTGGATCCCTCCTTTGCTGGCATCAACGCCGGCGACATCATCGGTATTGTGTCCATTCCGGTTTGGGCGCTGTACATGATATATCTCACCGCTTTTACGACCGGCAAAGAGGGGCTGACCAAAACTTACCAATACCTTTTCTGGCAGCTGGTAGGAGTCCTGCCGGTAGCTTTTTTGACTTACGTTTTTCTGGAATCTGGCTTAACTCCTCCCATGCACCCTGACCTGGTCAAAGGCCTAACGCTCACCCCGAGGTTTTTGATCGGACTGTTCTTTAACGCTGTTTTGGCCTCAGTTATTACAGTATTGCTTCTGACCTACTTCCAAAAATATACTACCGCCATCCAGGCCATGATCTGCCTTCAGGCCGAGCCCATTACCGCCACCATCGCCGCATTTATTTTGTTAGATGAGCCTATAACCAGCCACGTGGCGGTGGGCGGAACTATTATTATCATTGCTATCTTTATCTCAGAAATAGGCCCAATGCTGAGCCATAAGAACAATTAGATGAGGACTGCCCAAGGCGGCTTCCAGGACGCCCGCAGAGCCCCAAGCAGGCCTTTTCATTTTAGCCAGGGAAAATTTCCCCTGCCCAAACTAAAATCGCTTTTAAGGCGGCTTTCAAGAGGTTGCTGAGGGGCAGACGCCTCCTTGACAGATTCCTTCCCCTAAGACCTGCTTCCATAGTTCTGGCTGACAGATTTCAAATGGCCGCCAAGCCCCATCAAGCCAATTAAAAATTGATTGGGCTATGGGCTTCGCCCTTGACTATCGTCCCAATAGGCCTAAAAAAACCCATCCCCTGGCCGGGCTTTTTTACAAGGTCTTGACATAATGGGTCGAAACCGCCATAATTACCAAGTTACTCTTAAAGCACAATTCCAAACATTGTTGGCCTTTGACACGTTCAAACGGGTTCGAATAAAGATTAAAAAACCAGACTCGAGCCCAATTCCCCCGCAGCATAAACTGCGGGTTTTCTTGGAATATCTCTATGAAAGACGTTGCCAAACAAAGAACAATAGCTTTGTTATCCCACGGTGGGGCTGGAAAGACCTCCCTGGCCGAATCATTTTTGTTTCTAACCAAGGTTTCTACCCGTTTGGGTTCGGTTACCGATGGAACCAGCGTCCTGGACTTTGAACCGGAGGAAATCAAGCGCAAAAACAGCCTCAACTCGGCTTTTCACTCCTTTCCCTGGAAAAAGCACCAAATTACCTTCGTTGATACTCCGGGCGGTGAAAATTTCTTAAACGACACCAGGACGGTCCTCTACGGGGTAGATTCGGCAGTCGTGGTCGTTGACTCCGTCGACATGGTCAAGGTATCCACCGAAAAAGGCTGGTTCTTTGCCGACGCCTTGAACCTCCCGCGTCTGGTAGTCATTAATAAAATGGACCGTGAGCGGGCCGATTTTTATAAAACCTTGGAAAACATCAACGAATCGTTCACCTCCCCTAAGGCCATTGCCGTGGCCATCCCCATCGGGGCTGAGGATTCTTTCAGCGGCTTGGTTGATCTATTGACCTTAAAAGCCCACCTTTATGACAAAACCGGCAAAGCAACCATTGAGGATATCCCGGCCAACCTCGAAAGTCAGGCCGCCGAGTGGCGCGAAAAACTGGTCGAAGCCATTTGTGAAAACGACGACGTCTTGATTGAAAAATTCCTGGAGGGAGAAGAAATCTCCGTTGAGGCTTTAGAGGAAGCCCTTAAAAAATCAGTTTTGGCCGGACATCTCGCTCCGGTGGTCCCCTGTTCTGGCCTCAAACTCATCGGGCTTTCTTATCTGCTTGATTGTGTGGTCACTCGCCTTCCCTCACCCATTGATCGCGGCGATGTCCACGGTCACCTCCCGGGGAACCCGGAGGCGGCAGCGGTCAGGGCGCCTTCGCCTGAAGCTCCCTTTGGCGCCTTGGTCATCAAGACCATCGTCGACCCTTTTGCCGGCCAGCTGACGGTTTTTCGCATCTTCTCGGGATCATTGACGCCTGACAGCGGCTTTCAAAACGTCACCCGCAACCAAAAAGAGCGCTTCGGCCAACTTTTTGCCCTGGAGGGCAAGGCCCAAAAGGCCATTGAGCTGGCTGGCCCCGGCGACATCGTGGCGGTATCAAAGCTCAAAAATACCCTGACTGGTGATTCGCTGTCCGATGAAACCTCCCAGGCGGCCTTTACGGCCAGTACCCCTATGGTCCCAGTGGTCTCCTTTGCCGTTGAAGCCAAAAACAAAGGCGATGAGGAGAAAGTGTTTGCGGCCATCAACAAGATGACCTTGGAGGACGTGACCCTGCGGCTCACCCGCAACAACCAGACCAAAGAGATGATTCTCTCCGGCATGGGTCAGGTCCACCTTGACGCCACTTTGGAAAAGATCAAGCGCAAATATAACGTTGACATTGTTTTAAAGGCTCCCAAGGTCGCCTTTAAAGAAACCATCAAGGGCAAAACCAAGGTCCAGGGCAAATACAAAAAGCAGACTGGCGGCAAAGGTCAATACGGTGATGCGGTCATTGAGCTTGAACCTCTGCCCCGAGGCTCTGGTTTCATCTTTGAGGACAAAATCGTCGGCGGAGTCATCCCCAGGCAATACATCCCGGCGGTGGAAAAAGGCATCGTCGAAACCATGGCTAACGGCGTGGTCAGCGGTAACCCGGTGGTCGACTGTAAGGTATCGCTGGTTTTCGGCAGTTACCACGACGTTGATTCCTCGGAAATGGCCTTTAAAATCGCCGGCTCCATGGCTTTCAAAAAGGCCTTTATGGAGTGCTCGCCCACCATCTTGGAACCGGTCATGCTATTGACCGTGACGGTCCCCGATGAGTTTATGGGCGACGTTATGGGCGATATTTCAAGCAGGCGCGGTAAACTATTGGGAACCGAAAGCCATGGCAAAAAGCAGGTTATCAACGCCCATGTTCCCCAGATGGAACTGTTGACCTATTCACCGGCCCTGACTTCCATGACCGGAGGCCGAGGCTCTTTCTCGTTGGAATTTGCCCATTACGACGATGCTCCGGCCCAGGTCCGCGACAAGGTTATCAGCGAATTCAAACCACAGGAAGAAAAAGAGTAATTTTCTCCAGTTCTTTTCCGTCGTGAGTCTGGCCTTTTTTACTAGTATAAAATATGGCTGCCCTTATAACATTTTGAATTTTAGATAAATTTTCCTTCTCAATGTTCTTAATTTTACCCCCTGTATAAACAGGGGGTAATTTCATTTGGCCAGACCAGCAGTTCCGAATGCCCGGTACCGTATCAGACCTCATGTCACAAAGAGGTATGTTTACACCAGCACTCAACCTCCGTCTCTAAATCCGCTAACTGGGATAACTGTTTATCGGGACATCCACTGGGGCACCGTTGACGAAAACAACAAGTTCATCCCCGGCTCTCGGTTTTACCTGGCCTCCCCAGAAGAGCGAGCGCCTCTGGTTTTTCCACAAGGGTGGGACTTGAGTAGTGAGTCCGCCTGTTATTTTCACGTTCCGACATCATAGCCCTTAAAGCAAGGGCCTTTTTGATTTAAGGACTTTTTCCCCCGTGTTGGCAATAACTTAAGCCGCAGTCAGAACCATTGACAGGCCGCAGGCCGAAAGGATGCTTATACCAACCAGGAACCGGGCCACCATGACCAGCCGGAACTTGGGATGACCTCGCTCCAGCCGGAAACAATCGCCGGCCCGTTGGGCAATCAGAGCCCCGGTTATCAAAAAGACGGCCCCTATGACCATGGGCAGGCTGACTTTTTCATTCAAAAATATCACCCCGCAGGTTGCCCCCAAAATCGGCTGAAACTGCATTATAACGGCGGTAGCTGTAGGTGATGAGTTAATTTGAGCCATGGCTTGACAGACGTAGGCCACACTGACCGACATAATCCCCCAAGCTAGAATTGGCCAGACTTTGCCAAACTGGGCCATGGTCGGAAGAGTATCGGTCCAATAGGCCACCCCGAAACTTATCAAACTGCAGACCGCTGATTGGGAGGCCACCAGTTTCCAGGGGTTAACCCGAATGGCAAAGTATCCCATGGTCATCATGTGAGTGGCCCAGAGGAGATCAGCGATCAGAGTTAAGGCGTCTCCTCGGTTAAAGCTGGATTCGCCACCGACGTTTCCGATGAAAGCCAGACCGATCATGCATAAAAAAAGCCCTATCCAGACCTTGAGTCTTGGGATTTGGCCCAGGACAAAACCAAAAAGGGCAACCATGGAAACGTACAAGGAAGTGATAAAGCTCGACTTTGAGGCCGTAGTGATGGTCAAACCGAAAAATTGAAAACAAGAACCTAAGGTCAGCAAAACACCCAGGCACAACCCGGCTTTAAGCCATTCCAGGCGAGAGACTTGATCAAAATAATAATTGGCCGGAGCCTGGCGGTGACCCAGCCTTAAGGCCAATGGCAAAAGGGCCACCGTACCAAAAAGATACCTGAAAGCTGAAAAACTCCAGGGATGGATATTCATCAAGGCATAACGATTTAACGGAGACGAAACACCCCAGATAATCGTAGCCGTAACCAATAACAAAAACGCTTTAGTTTTGACCGACATTTAAACTTTCCAAATTAAAGACCGAAAGCCTTGGACAAGAACTGGCAACATAAAAAATCAAAAAACCGGCCCTGAAAAACCAAACCCAAAAGCCGACCGGGCCTTTACCACAGCTGAGTCTTTAAACTGATTAAAACACCCTCCAGCGCCCTCCTAAATACGACCCTAACCTTTGGTGGCAAGGCCTGACAAACTAACCCCAATCTGCAGGCGGGGCGCCCGATATTGGGCTGGTTTTCCTCCGCCAATTGTCTGAATAACCTGACCTGAGTTCGGGCTGTACTGAACATTACTGGCGATACCAAGTCATCCGCTCCGTAAGTCAACACAGCACGGCCCTAATTGATACCCATACCGAGCCACCAAAATAAGTCAAGGCCGCAGGATGCCCCACAGCCTTGAAAACAACTGAAAAAAATTGAAACTTATGCTCAGCGTTTAAAGGAGCGGGATTTATCGACCGTTTTAATTCTGGCCAAAGCTCGGTGAAGCTTAATTTCCGCCTTGCGCATTTCCGCCTCTTGATCGGAGCTCAAAAGGCCTTGGGCGGCCAGCTCATGGGCTTGCTTAAGCTTGAGTTCAGCGCGCTGCTTGGCTCGCTTGGCCCTTTCTTCGTCAATTTCATCGGGAAACTCACAGCTATCGGCCAAAACCGTCACCTTATCAGGCAGGACCTCAATGAAACCGCCACTGACGCTGACCAGATTGCGGACGCCGTCAGGCGTTTGGTACCATACCTCACCGGGCTTTAGATCGGTTAAAAAAGGCACATGATAGGCCAAGGCGGTAAAATCACCCTCAGTCCCCTTGGCCCCGACCGCCGTAACGGGCACATCAACCAAAAGGCTTTTATCGGGGGAAACCACGGTCAGCTTGAATGTAATTTCACTCATAGACAATCACCCAAAACCTTCGACCGCAGCCGAGGCGAAAAAGATCCGAACGGCTCCGATTCAGCGAACCACTGGGAAGCCCTCCAGCATCCAAGAAAAGCCTTAAGCGGCGTCCCGGCGGAGCCTTTCGGCCTTTTCTTTAACCTCTTCAATATCACCGACCAGGTGGAAGGCCTGCTCGGGCAGATCGTCGTGCTGGCCCTCAAGGATCTCTTTGAAGCCTTTGACCGTCTCTTCGACCTTAACAAATTTTCCCGGTGAGCCGGTGAAAACCTCGGCCACAAAGAAAGGCTGCGACAGGAACCGCTGAATCTTGCGGGCCCGGGCCACGGTGACCTTATCTTCGACGCTGAGCTCCTCCATGCCCAAAATAGCGATGATATCCTGCAAATCCTTGTATTTCTGGAGTGTCTGCTGGACCCGACGAGCGGTCTGGTAGTGCTCTAAGCCCAAATAATTGGCGTCCAGGATGCGGCTGGTGGAGTCCAGAGGGTCAACCGCCGGATAGATGCCCAACTCGGCGATCTGCCGTGACAAGGTGACGGTACCGTCAAGGTGAGAAAAGGTGGTCGCCGGAGCCGGGTCGGTCAAGTCGTCAGCCGGCACGTAAACACACTGGACGGAAGTAATCGAACCGCGGTCAGTACTGGTGATGCGCTCCTGGAGCTCTCCGAGCTCGGTAGCCAATGTCGGCTGATAGCCCACCGCCGACGGCATACGTCCCAAAAGGGCGGAGACCTCGGAGCCGGCCTGGGTGAAACGGTAAATATTGTCGACAAAAAGTAGCACGTCTTGGCCTTCTTCATCGCGGAAGTATTCCGCCGCCGTCAGAGCCGTTAAGGCTACCCTGGCCCGGGCACCCGGGGGCTCGGTCATCTGACCGTAGACCAAAGCAGCCTTGTCGATAACCCCGCTCTCCTTCATCTCGTTGTAAAGATCGGTCCCCTCACGGGTTCTTTCACCGACCCCGCCAAAAACAGAGATGCCGCCGTGGTGCATGGCGATGTTGTGGATCATTTCCATCATGATGACGGTTTTACCCACTCCCGCTCCGCCAAAGAGGCCCATTTTACCGCCTCGGGGAAAGGGAACCAGAAGGTCGATAACCTTGACTCCGGTCTCCAGCACCCTAACGGAAGTGTCCAGCTGGGTGAACTGCGGGGAGGGCCGATGAATGGGGTAGGTCTTGTCGCTGACTACATCACCCAAGCCATCGACGGGTTGGCCGACAACGTTTAAAACTCGGCCCAGCGTGGCCTTGCCGACCGGCACCCGAATAGCGGCTCCAGTGTCTTTGGCCGGCATTCCCCGAACCAAACCATCGGTGATGTCCATGGCGATGGTCCGGACAGTGTTGTCACCTAGGTGCTGGGCCACTTCCAGGATCAGGTTGTCGCTCTTATCGTTGATGGCCGGGTTACTGACCAAAAGAGCGTTGAGGATCTGAGGCAGGTTGCCCTCTGAGAAGGCCACGTCCACCACCGGTCCGATGACCTGGATAATTTTACCCTCGTTCATAGAAACCACCACCAAGAAACCTTCGACTCCGGTCGAGGGGGAAATCGGGCTCATCGACCAAAAAGGTGACGCTGAAACCCATCGTTTAATTTTAGATAAAAAGCTGAAAAAAAACCAAGGCCAATCCAAACGGCGGCAGGAGCCTCAAAAATAATTGTCACTCAGCCCTTTAAGGCCTCAGCTCCGTTGACAATGTCCAAAAGCTCATTAGTAACGGCAGCCTGCCGGGCCTTGTTATAAGCCATTGTCAGACTGGAAATGATATCCTTGCAGCTCTTGCTGGCGTTGTCCATGGCCTGCATGCGGGCCGCATTCTCGCTGGTCACCGATTCCAAAAGAGCTCGGTAGACTTTGATGGTCAAACTCCTGGGAATCAATCGATTAAGCAGATCAGAAGGCTTAGGCTCAATGAGATAGACCTGCTCGCTGGAGTGGGGAATAATGGACTTTTGAGATTTATGGTGCTCATCTTCGACTAGCGGAAGTAAACGGTCAAATGTCACCACATGACGGGTCAGGGTTTTAAAGGCCGTGTAGCAAAGGTTGATCTCGCGGTGTTGGCCGCTTTTATAGAGATCGATCAGGTAACCAGTGATCTCACGGGCCATTTCGTAATCAACGAGCCCGGTTTCGCCAACCCGGCTGAAAAGAATATTAACAGTCCGGAAGCGGTTGAAATAGTCAAAACCCTTGCGGCCGAGCACGTAAAGCTCGGGCTGGAGCCCTTCACCTTGCTGGCTTTCGATAGCCTTATAGACCTGGGAAATAACGTTGGTATTGTAGCTCCCGCACAGGCCGCGATCGGAAGTGAAAGCCACGATCAGTGACTTTGGGGCGGCCGGAAGCTCCGACAACAGAGGAGAATCAATATCCGGGGCCCGGTGGCCAATCTCGGTCACCAGTCTGGCATGTTCCTCAGCATAAAAACGGAACCGTTCGGTGCGGTTCTGGTTGGCCCTGAGTTTGGCCGCCGCAACCATGTTCATGGCTTTGGTCAATTTCTGGGTCTGTTTGACCGCAACTATGTGGCGCTTGATGTCCTTCAGAGAGGCCATAAATGTCCCTCTCAGGCGACCTGCGTCAGGTCAGGTTTAAAAACAGAGGCAAAATCATCAAGCGCTGAGCGGATTTTAGCCTCCAACTCGGAACTGATGTCTTTTTTATCCTTGATTTCATCAAGCAAGTCGCGGTGGCGAAGCTCAATGAATTCAAAGAGCTTTTTTTCGTAATCAAGAACCGAGGAAATCGGGTATTTGTCCAAATAACCCCTGGTGCCGGCAAAGAGGATCAAGACCTCTTTTTCAGCGCACATGGGCTGGAACTGCGGTTGTTTTAAAAGCTCGACCATACGCTGACCGCGGTTGATTTGGGCTAAAGTGGCCTTGTCGAGATCGGAGCCGAATTGGGCGAAACTCTCCAGTTCCCGAAACTGGGCCAGATCCAGTCTCAAGGTCCCGGCCACCTTTTTCATGGCCTTGGTCTGGGCTGCACCACCGACGCGGCTGACCGAGATACCCACGTTAATAGCCGGGCGGACACCTGAGAAAAAGAGGTTTGGCTCTAAAAACACCTGTCCGTCGGTAATGGAGATAACGTTGGTGGGAATGAAGGCCGACACGTCCCCAGCCTGGGTTTCAATGACGGGAAGAGCTGTCAGAGAACCGGCCCCGAGCTCATCGCTGAGTTTGGCCGCCCGCTCCAAAAGACGGGAGTGATTGTAAAAAATGTCACCTGGGTAAGCTTCGCGGCCCGGGGGGCGCCGCAGCAAAAGGGAGACCTCCCTGTAGGCCACCGCCTGCTTGGAAAGATCATCATAGATGATCAAAGCGTGACGGCCTCGATCGCGGTAGTATTCACCGATAGAGGCCCCAGCGTAGGGGGCGATGTACTGAAGTGGAGCCGGATCGGAAGCATTAGCCGCCACGACCACGGTATATTCCAAAGCCCCGTATTTCTCCAGGTTGGCCACCACCTGAGCCACAGTGGATTTCTTTTGACCGATGGCCACATAGATGCAAATGACGTCCTGGCCCTTTTGATTGATGATGGCGTCTACGCAAATGGCCGTCTTACCGATCTGGCGGTCGCCGATAATAAGCTCTCTCTGGCCGCGACCGATAGGAGTCATGGCGTCGATGGCCTTGATACCGGTATACATCGGCTCATGGACACCTTTGCGGGCAATGATGCCCGGAGCCACAACTTCGATGCGGGCAAATTCAGTAGCTTCCACCGGCCCCTTGCCGTCGATGGGCTGGCCGACCGAATCAACCACCCGGCCCAAGAGGGCGTCACCAACCGGGACCTGAGCGATACGGCCGGTCCTTTTAACCAAGTCGCCTTCCTTGATGTGGGCCACGTCGCCTAAAACCGCAACGCCGACGTGGTCAGCCTCAAGGTTTAGAACCATGCCCAAAATCCCACCGGGAAATTCCAAAAGCTCCATGGCCATGGCTTTTTCAACGCCGTAGACCATGGCCACCCCGTCACCTACCGACAGGACCGAGCCGACCTCCTCAAGTTCGACTCGGCGGCCGTAGTCCTTAATCTGCGATTTGATGATTTCGCTTATTTCATCAGCTTTTATGGCCATTAAAGCTACTCCTTAGAATACCGAATGCCGAAAAAGCACCGACTTAGTTGGGGCGCAAAGAACAATCGTCCGATTTACGATTTATTGACCAATCCCCAAGATCGGGACCAAAACTATTATTAAGCCGCTTTATTCACCAAAAAACCCTCTTCAAGGCGAAGGAGGGTCTTTTAGGCAGTCAAATGGCGTCCTATTTTGTCGAGCTGGGTACGAAGACTTGAATCGACGACCAAATCACCCAACCGGGCAACCAGACCACCGATGATGGCCGGATCCTGTTTGACCGAGAGTTCGACCTTGCGGCCGGTCATGGTGCCCAAGGCCCCTTCAATGGCCAAAAGCTCCCCGGCTTTCAGCGGGGAAGCAGTGGTCAGAACGCCTCTGAGCAAGCCGTCGCGTTCGTCGATCAGCTCACGCAAAGACTCCACCGTCACCCCAAGAAGCGAGAAGCGATCACGGTCATGAAGAAGCTTTAAGAAATTGGTCGCCACCTCGTCTAAACCCGAAGCCTCAATGATTTTGACCAGCATGTCAGCCCTGAGTTTTCGGGGATAAACGGGGGACGACAGTACCTCCCGGGAATTTCCAGCCTCATTTAAGGCGGCCAGAAAATTTTCCAGCTGCTCCAGATAAGACCGGTAACGACCGTCTTCCACGCCCAGTGACAAAAGAGCTCGGGCGTAACGTTTGGCAAGAATTTTATTCATTGGCTTTCCGTCAAAGCGAAATTAAACACCAATAACCAATCATAGCCGCCCTCCAGAGAGTCTGCCTCTCCGGCGGCCGGCAAACAGCGAATCCTTTAGTTTTTAGCCGGGAGTTTGACCACTTGCTCAATAAACTCATGAGCCAGACGAGTACGGTCCTCATCGACCACCGACCTGGCCAAAATATCTCCAGCCAGCTGGACAGCCAATTCTCCGGCCTCAATAGTCAAAATTCGCCGGGCGGCCTTAATCTCCTGCTGCATAGCTAATTCCGTACGCTGAATAATCTGTTCAGCCGTCTTTTTGGCCTCCTCAATGATCCGGTCACGGTCGCGGGCTCCATCAACTTCATACTGCTTGAGCAAACGGTCACGCTCCAAAGAGAGTTCGTCTAACTTGCGGTGCATGACCTTGGCTTGTTCTTCGTAATTTTTGGCCTGGGTCTCCAAATATTCGACTTTTCTGGCAATATCTAGACGACGGCCACCAAAGAAAGCGGCCACCGGCTTTCGCAGCAAAAAAATCAAAATGGCTGCATAAACGATGAAATTTAGCACCCGAAAGAGGAACTCGCGCCACTGAGATGGCTTATAACCTTCATCATGGCCGCCACTGTCGGCAGCGTGGGCCCCGCCCTCAGCGGCAACAGCATGGCCGTCAGCAGTTGTTGGCCCAGCCGCATCGGCGGCGTGGGCCCCGCCCGCAGAGGCGGCAACCTGGGCATCGGCAGCTGAAGGCGCAGCCTCATCGGCACCGGCCGGAAGCTCAGCCAACCACAAAAAGGCGGCGACGAGGATGGCAGCCAAAATCGTAACTGGCTTTTTCATATAAAAATGCGCTCCGTTACAAGTCGTCCAGGACAATCCTTTTCCAATCTCGACCGGTCCAGCTCAAGGACCGATTAAACCGGCTCCAACAACAAAAAAGCCTGGTTTGGCCGGGAAACCTAAAAAAATCAGTCCGCCAAACTCCGGCCTAAAATCTTCTCAGCCAGCGAACGGGCCAAAACATTGGCCTCCTGCCGTAGCTGAGTACGGGTATCGGTCACGGCCTGAGCCAAACGACTTCTGGCTTCCTCCACCCGGCGGACGGATTCTCGTTGGGTCTCAGCCAAAAGCTCCTGCTCCCGACTGCGTCCCTCATCGGTGAAGCGCCTGAGCATGTCAGAACCTAGCCCTATGACCTCGTTGTGCTGCTGGGTTTGCTTGCTCTCGCCTTCCTCAATCATCATTTTGGCGGTGTCGGCTTGCTGACGGAGGGTTTCAAAAAAAGTGTTGCGCTCGGAGAGTATTTTCCTTAGCGGCTTATAGACAATAGCATTTAAAATCAGCATCAAGATAAGGAAATTTATAATCTGTATCGGAGTAGACCAATTTATGCTAATGTCAACCATGGCAAGCCACCTTATACAAACAAAAAAAGCCCCAGACACAAGTCCGTCTGCAACTGAACCACACTTTGGACTACTGTTGCAAAACCAAATTTACGGCCATCAGCCGAGCTTTCAATTGAACTGATTATAGAGTTTTTCCTTTAACAGGTCAAGCATGATCATGTCTTTACTTTTAAACAAGTCTTAAGACTGTCAAAGGGCAGGTGCCAAACAGTGGCCGGCGGCGATGCCAACTCAACAACTTGACCACCCTAACCAAGGCTAGCATTTTCAAATCTAACGCAATAAATATTTATATTAAATAAATATATAGATTAAAAATCATATAATAACTATACTAACTGCTGGAATTAAACTCCTTGGTCGAAGCCGAAGCCGCCAGAGCACTTTGTTTTTGGCTTAGAACGGGTATGTGTTATAATATTACCGTATTAAAAAACGGCAGGTTCATTTGTTATCGGCCGGGAGACGAATCCTTCAGTCAACTGGCCAAAGGCCAATACCACTAAGGTGCCAAAATGAATTCATTGTGTGCTGTGGGCATGGGTGCCAACCTCGGCGATCCCGAAGCCACTCTGGAAAGGGCCATTAACCTAATGCGCCTCCACCATGGGCTCTCGGTTTCGTCCATAAGTTCCTTCTGGCTGACCGAACCGGTAGGCGGCCCAAAAAACCAGAACTGGTTTTTTAATCGGGTGATTCTTTTGTCGTCTTCCTTGACCACGGTCCAGGTTTTCCGAGTTTTGAGTGATATTGAGCTTCTCCTGGGACGAATCCGAACCGAAAAATGGGGCCCCAGACTGATAGATTTGGACTTTCTATTCCGAGATCAAGAAGTTTTGGAACTTCCAGAACTAATCATACCTCATCCGATGCTCCATGAAAGAGGTTTTGTCCTCAAACCCTTGGCCGAGGTTGCTCCAGATTGGGTCCACCCATTTTTGAAGCTGACCGTAACCGAAATGCTTGAGCGCCTGCCCCCCGGCGGCCCTGAAGCGAAAAAACTGCCTTAGCCACCCAAACGATGGCTAAGCTGCCTCCCCAGCCCGAGTTTTTGGTAACCATACACGATGGCTGGTAATTTCCTAATATTCGAGGGAGTAACTTTTCGCCACGGCCTCTCAAAGCTCATCATCAATTGATGCTGCCATACGTTTAATTATTTGGCCTAATAAACTAAACTAATGATAAGATTTTAACATTATTAGCCATCGCCAGGTGCATTCCAGCGAGGAACTAATGATCGCAGCCAGACCATCGACTTTGTTTTGAAGCCGCTTTCGTCGGATATGGTTAGGCCAATCTCTGCCCCCCGGAAGCGGTAGTGGCTGCTGCAACGCAGCTTGCAGTTGGCCCCAACCATTACCTTGGAGGCAGTCTCCGGAGTTTTTTTTATATAATAAGCCGCTTTAGCCTGAATAAATCCAGCGAAAAACCCAAATAGCACCGGTGTTGTGTTACAATACAAGTGGAGGTAAGCAACCTCAATCATTCCCTCCAATATTTTTTGTTGGCCGCCAGGAATTAAGGCCCCTGACCTGGTTGAATTTGGCCAGCCCATTGAAAGAAAATAATCCAGTCGGCTCCTTGGTCAATGCCTGCAGTTTTTTTTTGCATCTCAGACTGTCACAATAAACCATAATCATTTAAACATATTGCTTATATCCAAAACAAAACAACTATTGTACCAACTTATACCCCGGTCTTTAGCCATCCAACTCGGTCCTTGGCCAGCCGCCAAGCAGGCAATGAGGTCTGAATTTTATTGCCCAGGCTTGATTCAGACCACTAATCCCGCAACCATGGTTCCCTTCTTCGGACCTCTATCGGCCTGCCAACGTTCCAGACAGCAGGCCAGTCTATTTCTTGGCCCGTGAGTTTTATTGGCCGCCATCTCGAATCGAACTGCTGAGATAAAACCATCCCGAAAATCTGGGCCAGTGATGGTATCGGCAACAGCCAGCCTCTGGCCGGGCCATAATCGTTAGAAACAGTGGCCGCCTCAAGTCTGACCAAGTGAGTGCTCCTTTTCACTGCGCATAAAATTTTCTCGTAGGATTAGCCATAATGAACAAAAAATGGTAATATTATTAAGCTTAGCTTTTTGGTGTCTTCTCAAGGACCTGCAATTACCTGACGGTTCTGCAGCCCCTTGAAAAACGGACTAAAGACAGCTGGGCCCAAACTTTATTCATTCCGCTGGGGGCACTCTGACCTTCCAACCGGGTGTTCCTTGAACCCCTAACCCCCGGCGGACAGTTAGCCAAACCCCGAACCGAATTTCAGTCAGGACCGACCATGTGGCGGTTTTTGCTTGTTGTATTTCTGTTTCTCCTCATCGGTTGGGTCATCCGGGGATTTTTTTCTTCCGGCCCTCCTCAAGGAAGAAACGAGAAAGAGTTTGTTCGCGACTCTCTGACCGGGGTGTATTTTGCCAAATCCGACGCTGTAACCATCATCAAGGGCGGAGAAATACTTTACTTCAGCTCGGTCGACAACCGCGACAACTGGCTCCACCAAAACGGACGCCAATCATGAAATTGCGCTCAGGCTCGGTTGTGTTTTTAGCTTGGCTGGTTTTAGTCCTGGGAACCATGTTTTCAGCCCGGACGGAAGCTGCCCTTTTGACCTTCGCCCCCGAAGAACAAATTGGAACGGCTCCTGACGGCTCTCCCATGGAACACTCCCCTTTGGGCACCCCCCAGGACCAGCCGGACTCGACTCAGCCATACTGGGTAATGCCTCCAGAGTCAGATGGTTCCGATATTCCTTACTGGCTCCAGGGCACAAGTCCCATCGTCGACGACTCCGCCCCGGTTTCGGAACCGCAGAGGCCCCAAGGCGGTATTTTCGCCCCGCCTCCCCCACCTCCAAAGCCGCCGGCCGAACCGCCTAAGGCGGTCCCTAAAGCTCAGGCTTCCTTGCCGACCCCATCGGGTGTTCAGGTCCAGGAGCTGAGCTATTACATGTTTAAAGACGAGAACGGGGTTATCCATTTAACCGATGCCCCGGCTGATCCGCGTTACCAACTTTTCACCATGCAAATCACCGTGAGCTCAGGTTTGGCTCCCTTTCGGCGCCTTAATCTGGAAAAGCTCCGGCCTTTTATTATTACAGCCTCCACTACCTACAAGGTGGACCCGGCCCTTATTGCAGCTGTAATCAAGGCCGAGAGTGCCTTTGACCCCAAGGCCGTCTCTTGGGTCGGGGCCAGAGGCCTGATGCAGCTTATGCCTAACACCGCCGCCTTGGTCGGTTGCGCAGACAGCTTTGATCCAGAGCAGAACATCATGGGAGGAACAAAGTATTTGCGCATGATGCTCAACCGCTTCAATGGTAACGTTATCTTGGCAGTTGCGGCATACAACTCCGGCCCCGAGAGAGTAGCCCGAGTCATGGCCGTACCGGAAATCTCGGAAACCAAAAACTATGTTAAAACAGTTTTGCGCAATTACGAAATGTTTTTATCTGTTTTTTAATAATATATTTAATGTACAGTTTTTATAACCAATAATCATTATATAAAATTTAATATCTGTATATAGTTGCCAACAATACTATTGGCCGCAATATTAATTTATGCCCAAACCAACCTGATTACACACCTGGAACCATCGACTAAATTTAAACGCGATTGGCAGAATTATATGTCCGGACTATCTAACTTTTTTTCCAGCCCCGCCCTCCCCAACTCCTTGACCATGGGGAGACTGCTGGCCGTACCGGTGGTCATTTTATGTCTGATCTTCGGTAACCAAGGCCCACTTATTTCTGGGATATGCGCAACTATTTATCTGATAGCCGCCTTAAGCGATCTACTGGATGGCTTTTTGGCCCGCCGATACAATAACGAAAGCAATCTAGGCCGGTTTCTGGACCCCATGGCCGACAAATTGTTAGTAGCTGCGGCCATGATCATGCTTATCCCATTGGGCCGGGCTCCGGCTTGGGTAGCCTTTATGATTATCGCCCGAGAAATGATGGTTACCAGCCTCAGGGCTATTGCCGTGGAAAAAGGTCTGGTGATAGCCGCCTCAGCTCAGGGCAAACAAAAGACCTTGGCCCAGAACATCGCCATGTTCTGCCTTTTATGGCACCACCAGCTTCTTTGGTGCAATACCCAGCGGGTGGGAATGTTTATGCTTTACGTGGCTCTCATTGCCACTTACTGGTCGGGGGCTTTGTACTTCTACAACTTTCTAAAAGCCAACCGCTTGAAACTCAAAAATTAAACTCCCAACGGTCGAAAATAACCAAGCCGCCTTAGGAACCATTGAATCCTAAAGCCCGTCAAGACCGCCCAAAGCCATCATAGATGCTCAGTTAATAATACAAAAAAAACTCAGGGGGCCCAGGTTTTTATTCCTCAGGCTGGTCAAACGGCAAAAAAAACACTACCTTAAGGGCTCAGTTAATAAAGCCCTAAGACAGAATTAAAGCCTCACAGTTACGTTGGATAGACAGGTGTCAGGGAAATAGCTTCGGCGGCAGGTAATAGCCTGGCGGCCATCCTGCTTAGATCCTAAATCTCCAACGTTTTTTTGATATACCAATTTCTTGGTTGCCTTGAATTTGAGTTGAACTTAATAATGGCTTGAATTCAAGCTGACAAATGAGCGATAAAAAATATTTAAAAAT
>JAISWF010000226.1 GCA_031271165.1 Deltaproteobacteria bacterium | reverse complement strand
GATTTGTCAACACCCTTTTCCTCTCTCGTGTCTGCTCGGCCCAGTTTTTTCAGTACTCACAGGTGCTTTCAATTCACCCCTTGCCCGTGTAGTTAAAATCCAGCACTTGAATTTAGGTTATAGGTGTTTGCATTCCCAGTGAACGGATACGAAAGGATGGGAAAGAAAAATGATTTGACGATATTAAAATCTGATCGATCGGTAAAAATCCCCTTTTTGCAATTTAGGCATTTTTAACATTCTGAAATTACTTAAAAAAATTTCAGAATTCAGGATTTTGAGGATTTTTACCAGTTGATCATTATTGCGCCGTCCGTCTTGGGGGTCAAGAAAAATTCGACCAAAATAGACCAAAATCCGCCAAAATGTGATTAACCAAGAGATGATGGCCTTGGAGAAATTCTAAAGTTAGTGCTGGCGGCCCAGACCAAGATTTTTCAAAGGGGCCCGGGAAAGGGCGGGGCTGGAGTTTATAATTTAGGATGCTTTGGGGGGCGGCTCTGTGGTGGAGGGACCTCTCAGGGAGGGGGTAATTCAGAGGAGGGGAGGAAATCTGGAGGAGGGTGAGTCCCGAGGCGAGGGGGAATCTGACAATGTCCCCGAGATCGCCTCCAGGACGGCTCAGGAGGTCGCATGAGGGTCAGCAGCCAGAGATTGTAATTTTAAGCCTGTTCAGATTGGCGGCTTCTGGAGGCGATTGAGAGCGTTTATGGAGGATCTGACCGGGAGAGCCATAAGAATTAATTGTCCGTCACCAGCAACCTTGGCCGCAAGGCTTAGTTTACCAGAGGCCTAAGGATATATCTCTGGCCAAGCCCAGGGTTTAAATGGCCGCCTGGGTCAAATTTCTTTGTTTACCACCAGTTCATCTTCGGAAAAGGGGTTCTCTCCTTGGCCAACGTTGAAGCATTTGACGACCGGCAGGCGCTCGGCTAAGGATACGATGATGTAGCTGGCGCTTGGATCGACAAAGAGAGCTAAGTCTTCAACTGAGGGGCGGGCCGGGGTCTCGGGGTGTGAATGGTAGTTACCCAAAGGGGTCAGGCCCAATTTGCGCATTGCCAAGACGGCCTTAAGTTGGTCTTGGGGGGCGATTTCGAAGCGATAGCGGCTTTGGGCCAGGTTAGGGAGCGCAATGGCTTGGGTCACCGTTTTCTGACCTGTGGTATTGGTGCCGGCCAAAAGGCCGCAAGCTTCCAGCGGGAACTGGCTCTGACTGTGGTCCACGATGGCCCTGAAGGCGGCCTGGCTTATAGTTACGGTCATGGTAGTATTCTCAGGCCCCAATCAGGGCGGATAAAAAAAGGCCAAAAAGCAACGGATAAAGACCGATTAGGGTTTAAGATCGCAGCTCGGCGCCTCATAGTCAATGGGCTGGACAATAGTGGGATTATCCCCGCAAACCGGGCAGGTTGCTCGCTTGGTGACTTTGATTTTCCTAAACTCCATCGACAGCGCATCATAGGTCAGTAAAGATCCTGTCAGGGGTTTACCAATGCCGCAGAGGTATTTGACCGCTTCCATCGCCTGTAGGCTGCCGATTACTCCGGCCATGGCGCCGATCACTCCGGCCTGCCGGCAGGTAGGGACCGCATCAGGTGGGGGCGGGGCTGGAAACAGACAGCGGTAGCAGGGTCCTTGATGGGGGATATAGGTGATCAATTGTCCCTGGAATCTGATAATTCCAGCGTGGGAAAAAGGTTTGCCTTCGATGACGCAGGCATCGTTGATTAAAAATTTGGCTGGAAAATTATCGGTGCCATCAATGATAAAATCATAGTCCTTAATTAAGGAACTGACGTTCTCGGCCGTGACCAAGCCTTCCAATGTCTGGACGGTTACGTCAGGATTTAAAGCCTTGATGGTCAGCCGGGCGGATTCGACTTTGGGGAGCCCCACATCCGAAGTCGTATGGATAATCTGCCGCTGAAGGTTGGACAGATCAACCCGGTCGGCATCGGCTAAGCCCAAATGCCCAACACCAGCGGCGGCCAGGTACATGGCGGCCGGTGCACCCAGGCCGCCAGCGCCGATGATGAGAACCCGGCCGTTTAAGAGCTTTTTTTGGCCCTTGCCGCCGACTTCTTTGAGGATAATGTTTCTGGAATAACGCTCCAGCTGCTCGTCGGTAAAGCTCACCCCCGGCCTCCGCCCATGAAATACAAAAATTCCACTTGGTCGCCGTCGGCCAGCAAATGGGTCTCAAAGGCGGCCTGATCAACCAACTCTTCGTTGATTGAGACGGTTACGTATTCTGGGGTGGCAACTTTTTCAACCGCCAAAAGCTGGGTTACGGTCAAAGCGCCGTCGTAGTTTTTTTTGACGCCGGAAACGATCAGTTCCATTGATATTCTCCATCGAAGAGTTAATATGGTTGCCCCAAAAAAGTGGCCTGGAATTTGGCGGTCAAGCGGACCATGATAATAACCATTGGGCAATCAGGCTCGCCGCCAATAAATATGGTCGGCCCCAAGAGGCCTTTGCGACCTGGTTCTAAGATTCTTTACTCTTGGCCCTTTTCCACCAACAAATTATAGGTGCCGTCGCCATTGGCGGAGAGCTTTAAGACCCGGTGACCTTCGTCTTTAAGGCTTCGAGGGACGTTTTCGACCGGTTCCCCGTCGTTTAAACGCACCGAAAGAATTTGACCGGGCTCCAGATCGTCCAAGGCCACCTTGACCTTGACGAACGTTACCGGGCAGACCACTTCGGTTATATCGACGGTGGAGTCAGGTGGTGGAAGAGTTTTGTTAGGCATTGGCAGCGGCCTCTTTAACGGTTTGGGCTAGAGTCTCCCAGCCGGTACGTTCAATAGAAAAACGGAATCGCTCTCCAGCACGGCCATAAGTGGAGAAAAAGTCCAAAGTCGCATCCGAGACTTTCAGAACAGCGTTGAGATCCCCGGTGATTGGGGTCAGCTCCAAGCCGCGTTCGATTTTGTTGCCAAAAAGTCCCCCAAAGGACAGCAAGTACCCCGGCTGGCCTTGCCAGGCTTCAGTGGGGCAGGATTTGACGCAGCGGCCGCAGTGGTTGCACTTGGCCCGGTCGACTTCGACCTTGTCTTCGGTGACCACGATGGCCTTTTCCCGGCAGGCCTTGGCGCAGACACCGCAAAAGGTGCAGGGCTCGGCTAGCCAGTGAATAATCAGGCCGCCTTTGATGCCCATGTCGTTTTCCTCAGCCTTCAGGCAGTTATTCTGGCAGCCGGTAATTCCAAATTTAAATTTATGGGGTAGTTGACGCCCGTAGTAGCGGTCGGAAAGAGTGCGGGCCAGGGTCATGGTTTCGATACAACCACTTGGACAGATGTCCGAGCCTTGGCAGGCGGTGACTGTTCTGACCCTGGGGCCGCAGACCCCGGTTTCAACTCCTCCTTTGGCCAGAACCTGCCGGATATTTTCGACGTCGGCCAGTTTAACGAAGGGGATCTCCAAGCCCTGCCTGGAGGTTAGATGGACGTATCCCTGGCCGTAGGTCTCGGCGGCCTCAGTGACGGTCCTGAGCTGCTCAGCCGTCAGTTGCCCCCCCACAACCTTGAGTCTTAAGGAAAAACGGTCTTTTTGCTTCTGGCGCATAAAGCCGCCGTTTTTTAATGCTTTGTAATCAGTAGCCATAAAAACTTTACTGCCTCCTCTTGGTGGGTTACCCCCGTAATCCTGGCGGTCTAGTGGATTTAATCCAATGGATCTACTCAAAGAGCTCCTGACTGTACTCACCGCCGCCCATCGGGATGCGGCGGTAGGTATTAAAATCAAGCCAACGCTCGGCCAAAGCCGTTTCGTTGTCGGTGGTGAGCCGGTCGTAGTCCTCCCTGACCAAGGCCCAGTCTCGCTCGGAATTGACCAGAACTCCGAATCCCCGTCCGTTGACGATGGGAAATCCTTCGTAGGCGTAATCCTGGAGGGCCAGAAGGCTGACAACGCGGCCATCTCTAATCCGGATGGCCACCCGGTCTCGGAAGACGGCTATGTCAAAGTTTTCCGGGTAGCGGTAACTGTGACCAGTCAGGGGAACCCGGTCGCCCAATGAGTAGGAGGGTTCTTTGGGGGTGACTTTACTTACGGCCATGCCGGAGATATCGTAGTAGTATTCCTCAAAGACTTCGCACCTGGCCCGCAGCCCATCACCAACAAATCCGAACCTGACCGGGAGCCGTTCGAAGATTTCGGTGACAATGCCGCCTCCGGAAACGTCAAACCCGTCGACCAGCACAAAGCGGCCCGTAGCCCTGTGCCTGGAGAAAAGATCAAAAGCCAGCTGGCGCTGTAAAAGGATTTCAACTTCGGCGACTTGGTTGAAGCCAACTTCTTCCGGCCCGGAAGTTCGTTCCTCGATCTTGAGGTGAGCGTCATCGGCTGAGCTACTGGGTTCCGGCCCAGAAGAAATGGGCTTGGCGGCATTTTGCGTCTGCCCGCCTGGTCCAAAGACACCGACCATGGTCTTAGGGCTTTCGGAGCTTGACTGAGCCTGGTTCCGGCCGTTTTGGGCGGCCAAGGTTTCGGAATCAACCAGCCGGACGATTTCGGTGATCTCCGCCTCACTTTCAGAAGTGGCCAGCCTGAGTTTGTAGCGCCGCTTAATCTTTAAGGGGTTTCGGCCCATCCAAAAGATTGAGGCCCTCAGGCGGTCGGAAACAGCGGGCGGCTCTCCGGGGAGGCTGACGATTTCTCCGCGGCGGTTAAAAAATTCATCGGAAACCATCAAACCAACCGATTCTCCGGCTCCGGACTGAGATTTGAGATCTCGGTCCAGCCAGGCGGCCAGGGAAACGACCTTGGTTTTTTTTCCGCCTGGGGAAATGAGTATTTCATCTCCAACGCTGACTTGGCCGCTTTCAATGCGTCCAGCCAAGATGCGGCGGTCATCGAATTTGTAGATGGCCTGAAGCGGAAGTCTTAGCGAACCTTGGCCTCCTTCGTCTTTGGTCAGTCCGTCAAGAGCCTCAATCAGGGTCGGACCATGGTACCAAGTCATGGCCTGGGAATGGGCGACGATGTTTTCTCCAGATAAGGCGGCCAGAGGAAGGGTCACCTGGGGACTCAGACCGAGGCTTTCCAGAAAACCGGTCAGTTCAGCTGAAACGGCCTGGAAGACGTCCTGGGAAAACCCGACTAAATCCATTTTGTTGATAATCAGTCCGATCCGGCTAATCCCCAAAAGCTTCAGCATCAGGGCGTGGCGTCTGGACTGTTCCTCGACACCCCTTTGGGCGTCAATTACCAAAAAGGCCGCTTCAGCATCGGCCGCCCCGGAAATCATGTTTTTTAAAAACTCTTTATGGCCCGGAGCGTCAATGATGACGTAGTCGCGTTTTTTGGTCTTAAACTGAAGCCTGGTGGTATCAATGGTGATGCCTTGTTTTTGTTCTTCTTCAAAGGCGTCCAACAGGAAGGCCATTTCAAAGGGCTGGCCGGTTTCAGCCGAAATGCGGCGAATCTTGGTCACCGTTCCTTCTGGAAGCGAACCGGTGTCGTACAAAAGGCGTCCAATGACCGTGGATTTACCGTGATCGACGTGCCCGGTAAAGACCAAATGGAGTTTTTGGCGGACGTTATTGGGTTCGGTAATTTCGGTCACATGTAACCATCCTTGCGTAGTTTCTGCATGGCGTAGGCGTCCTCCTGATCCTGAGCCCGGCCGGCTCTTTCTGCCACCTTGGTGTTGGCCAGCTCTTCAATGATTTGACTGACGGTGGCGGCCTCACTTTCAATAATCCCGGTACAGGGAGCGCAACCCAGACTCCGGTAGCGGCGTCCGTTTTTGGAAAAATACAGATCTATGACCGGTATCTGCTCGCTTTCAATGTAGCGCCAGATGTCAATTTCGTTCCACTGTAGAAGCGGATGAACCCGGATGTGGTGACCTTTGGGAAAATCAGTCTTAAATTGTCCCCACAGCTCCGGGGGTTGGTTGACGTAATCCCACTCGTCATCTTCGTTGCGTTCGGAAAAAACCCTTTCCTTGGATCTGGACCCCTCCTCGTCGCGCCGGACTCCGACGATAAGCCCATCAAAACCATAGTGTTTGGTCATTGAGTTTAAAGCATCGGTTTTAAGGGCCCGGCAGCAAATCAGGCGGCCTTTGGCCGGGCCCATGCCGGCGGACAGAGCCTCAGAATTTTGCCAGACGATCATCTCCAAGCCAAGCTCTAAGGCCACCAGATCACGGTAAGTGATCATTTCCGGTATTTTATAGCCGGTATCAACGTGGATAAAGGGGAAGGGGCAGTGACCGAAGAAGGCTTTTTTGGCCAGCCATAAAAGGACGGTCGAATCTTTGCCGATGGACCATAAAAGTCCCAGCCGGCCCAGTCGGTTGTAGGCCTCCCTTAAAATAAAAATACTGTCGGCTTCCAGAGACTGAAGGTGATTCATAAATAATCCGGGTAAGTAAAAAATTAAATACTAAAAAAATAAAATATAATCAAAAATTACTTCGGCTGGAACTTAGGTCAATAGCGATCGGCGATCTGGCGGTTGACGGCAATGGTCCGTTGGCGGCCATCAGGAAACAAGACCTGCCAAACGACTGAATCTTTTGAGGCCGAGGCGGTCAGGGATGCTCCCCGGCCGCCCAGAGCCGGAGGCAGAAAAAGTGACAGGGCCCCGAAGCGGCATTCTTTAAGGCAGGCGGCGCAGGCCCAGCAGCAGTCCGGATTGTTAATCCTGACTTGGCCCTTAATTTCAGCTGGTCCAACGGTCTGAGTGAGCTGAGCGTTGGAGAGATTTTCAGTTCGAGAGCCAGACCGCTCGCTTGAAAACGTAAGGCTCAGTAGGCCTCCAGGGCAGATTTGGACGCACTGTCCGCAGCCGGTGCACAAGTCTGGATTAACGATGATGCTCATAGGTGTTATTTCTGGTCATTGGCCGCCGAAACACTTTGAGTTCGTTATCCTCCAGGCGGGAGTTGACAAAGCACTCAAACTCCGGGTCGATTTGGGGATAATCGGAGTACTCACCAAAACCTGGCCAGCGCGTCTCCTTTCGGGATTCGAGGTGAGCGATCAGGCTTCGGGCTACGGTGAGGCGCTCTTTGAGTTCCCAGATTTCGGAGAGTTCGAAAAGACTTGAGGCAGACAATTTATCAGCTAAATTCGCTAGTTCAGCGACCATGGTGGCGGCCATGACTAGTTCTGAGCTGCTGTAGCGATAGCCGGCCGAAATGCCGCCGGCGTAAAGGTCCATGGTCTTTTCCAAAGCCAGGCCCAAATCCCTGGCTTGGAGCCGGGGGCGCCCCGGGGCCAGGGCTTGATCAGGCTTAAGTTGAGCGGTTAGATCGGTCAAAGCTTCTTGAAACAGCTGCTGAGGCCGGCCTTGGTCGGTTTGACTAACAGCCGGGCGGCCAAAATCCTGCAGGTACTGCGCAGCATCCTCGGCCGCAATGACGCCTTCAGCCATGGAGCCGGTGACGTATTTTTGGGGGGCGCCTCCAGCGGCGTCACCAACCGCCCACAGACCGGTTAAAGTAGTTTGGCGGTTGGTATCAATCCAAAAGCCGCCTCCAACGTGTCCGCCCTGGACATAAGGCTCGCTGCCCTCGACTTCGGCGAAAATTCCGGACTCCGGACGTGGTTCGGGGCCGGCTTGCTCAAGCCATTTGAGGGTCTGAGAGGGGCACATGTTAAGGTAGGCCCGGTAGAGCTCCTCACGCCGGTCGGCGGAAATCTCGGCCGCCAGTCGGCAGGGGCCGCGTCCGGCCTCGGTCTCCCGGCGCCAAGCCAGCACTCTCTGGGAAGTAGTTCGGCCGTAATCGCCCTCAAAGGGGCGGCCCAAAGCGTTGACCTGGCGGGCCCCAGCCCCCAGGGCCAAGGTCCCTGTCGGGGCCAGGGTGTCGCGGCACCTCAGGGCCACCAGACGCATTTCCAGGGTCGTCATCTCAGCTCCAGCCCGGATGCCCATGGCCAAGCCGGCTCCAGTATTAAACGGACAGTACCAGATCCGGTTAGGGGCCGAGCCGTGGTTATTTGGGCGATAGAGCCCAGCTGCGCCACCGGTGGCGATGATTGTTGCCGGCGCCTGGAGGTGGTAAAAAAGGTTGTTTTCGGGTGAAAAAGCGGCCACTCCATAAACCGTAACCCCGTCTGACAACAGGTGAGTGGCCCGGCACCGGTTGAGTACATTCAGGCCTTGAGTCTTAGCAACCGCTGCGGCCATCAGAGGTTTAATGTTTTCACCGTTTATTTTGACGTTGCGCCAGCTCCTTTCAGCGTAGCGGCCGTCCTGGTCTTTGAGAATCGGTAGCCCGGCCGACTCCAGCCAGGCTGCCTGTTCATTGAGGCGCTCGGCAATGGATAAAAGCAGATCCCGGCGGGCGATGCCGTGGGCATCAGCCAAAGCATAGTCCACATAATCTTGGGGGACTTTACCTCGGCCAATGTAAGCGTTTAAGGCGTTGACTCCGGCGGCCAGGCAGCCGCTTCGCCTGATATCGGCTTTTTCCACCACGATGACCTGATAGCCCGATTGAGCTAATTTGATGGCCGCAAGACAACCGGCGGCTCCACCACCGACGACGATGGCCTCAGCTTTGATAATGGTGGGAGGGGTTTTCAATTTGGCTGGCTCAAATTTCAAAGGCCTGATCCTGGCTTAAGATCTGGTTGGGTTGAAGGCGTCTAAAAGGTATTAACAAAGCGTTAAAATCAAGGCAACGGTTAAGCGGTGTCAGGATTTTTTTTCCCTTACGCCAAGGCATAATAGCAATACTATACCCATCGGTTCAAGTCTGGTCTTTTTCTCGGCTCATTATTACTAAAATCCCCAGCTAAAAATTAAAAAAGGCCGACGCCCGATTTGGTAGGACGCCGGACTACCCGGTGACAAGAGCCCGAACAGACACTGGAACAGGCCAGGGACTTCCAACCGTTGAAGTACCCGAACTGCAGGGACGACTTCTACCAATGGAGGCTTATTGGCCGAGGTCGCCCCTCGCAGGTAGAGTTGCCTTATTGGGGCACTCGGCGGGCGAGAGAATAGGAAGCCAAAAACCGGACTTTTGGCTTGTTCCGATCATCTCAAATTTGAAAATTGTAACCGTTGCCGGTGTTATTGAGCCGTTTATTACTCACCAGGACCGCTCGGTCGCCGTTAAAAGCGTATAGACGGTAAATCAGGACTTTGACGCGGTCCCCTGGAGCCAGCGGCGGCCTTTCCAGGGAGTAGCCGGTGGTCAGAGTAAAGTCCCGGACTCGGATTATGACCTCTAAAGTGTCTCCCCGAAAGGCCATGGTCTCAATGACCCCTTCTTCGACGCTGTTTTCAAACTGGACCTCCTCGCCAGGAGCAAAGAGCCTGATAAACTCTGGCCTGATGGCGCATTCATAGCCGTCGGGGGCCTCCTCAAAGCCGACCAAGGTCCGGTAATCATTAGCCAGAGTCGATTCCCCGATAAACCTGGCCACAAAAGGAGTTGCCGGTGAGCGGTAGAGCTCGACCGGCGCTCCGGTTTGTTCGACCCGGCCACTGTTGGTGATGATGATGCGGTCGGCGACCTCAATGGCTTCGGACTGATCGTGGGTCACAAAAATGCTGGTTATTTTAAGTTTAGTAATCATGTGCCGCAGCCAACTCCGCAACTCACGGCGGACTTTGGCGTCAATGGCGGCAAAGGGCTCATCCAGAAGCAATATTCGGGGCCGGGGAGCTAAAGCCCGAGCAAAGGCCACTCTTTGTTTTTGGCCGCCAGAAAGTTGGGCTGGGTAGCGTTTCCCCAAATCCTCAAGCCCGATGAGAGTTAAAAGTTCTTCGACCCGCTCTTTAATTTTAGCTTTGGGCTCTTTTTTTGTAGTCAGACCAAAGGCGATGTTGTCAAAGACGGTCATATACCGGAACAGGGCATAATTTTGGAAGACAAAACCAATGCCCCGGCGGCTGGGCTCAAGATTGTTGATGACCGAACCTTCGATGGAGATTTGTCCGGAGTCTGGGGATTCCAAGCCAGCGATCATCCGGAGAATGGTGGTTTTCCCGCTCCCACTGGGTCCTAGAAGGGCGGCCAGAGTGCCCTGAGCCAAGCCGAAACTGACGTCATTGACCGCCTGGAAGTTCCCGAACCTTTTAAAGACGTTTTTGAGCTCAACGTACATCATCGCCCTCCCGGCGAGAAAGGTATTCCACTACGCTTCTGGCTGTTAAAATGACGATACTGGTGACCACTAGGATGGCCGAAACGGCGAAAGCCTCGTTGTAATGGTGTTCATTGTAAAGGATCTCAATATGGAGGGGCAGGGTATTGGTTTTACCCCTAAGATGCCCCGAAACCACCGAGACGGCCCCGAATTCCCCCATGGCCCTGGCGGTGCACAAAATAACGCTGTAGATCAAGGCCCAGCGGATGTGAGGCAAGGTGACTTTAAAAAAGACCCGGAAAAAACCAGCGCCCATCAGGACCGCCGCCTGCTCCTCGTCGGTGCCGCGGGCCGTTAAGACCGGGATGAGCTCTCTGGCCACAAAAGGCAGCGTAACAAAGATGGTGGCCAGGACCAGACCTGGTGTGGCAAAGACGATTTTAAGGTTAAACTCATCCAGGATGGGTTTGGCCCAGCCCAAACGTCCGTAGGTCAAGATGAAAATGAGCCCGGCAATAATCGGGGAAATGGCAAACGGCAGATCGATTAAGGTGATCAGGATGCCCTGGCCCCGAAATGAGTACCTGGTGAGAGCCCAGGCAGCGGTCAGCCCAAAGAGAGTATTAAAGATGACCGCAAATGAACCGGTTAAAATTGTCAGGTACAGGGCTTTGAGGGTAAAGGTGTTGGTGACGGCGGCCCAAAAGCGATCCCAGCCGGTACCGAAGGCCTGATAAATGACGATAACCAGAGGCAACACCAGCATCAAGATGGTAAAGAGCAAGCTCAGAATAATTAACAGGCGCCTGAGGTACGGGTTTTCCTGCCGATAACCTCGGCGTCCATGCTTGGACGGGGCTTGAGTACGGGATTTGGCCAAGTTCAGCCTCCTACGTAGCTGGCCGCCCGTAACTGGACCCGGTTGACCACAAACATGATGATAAAAGAAGCCAAAAGCATGACCAGGGCCACTGCGGTAGCCTGTTCGTAGTGAAATTCCTCCAGCCGGGTGACGATCATAAGAGGGGCGATTTCGGTCTGAAAGGGTTTGTTGCCGGCAATAAAAATAACGCTGCCGTATTCCCCGAGACCTCTGGCAAAGGCTAAAGAAAAACCGGTCAAAAGAGCTGGTTTTAGCTCCGGCAGGATTATCTTAAAAAATATCCTGGCGCTTCCGGCACCCAAAGTCCGGCCGGCCTCTTCAAAGTCAGGGGAGAGTTCCTCCAAAATGGGCTGGATAGAGCGGACCACAAAGGGAAGGGTGATAAAGGTCAGAGCTACGATAATGCCGACCTTGGTGTAGGCTATCCGGATCCCCAGCTCAGCTAACGGTCGGCCTATCCAGCCCTTATCGGTGGTCAGGAAGGTCAGAGAGATTCCGGCCACCGCCGTGGGGATAGCAAAGGGCAGCTCAATTAAGCCGTCGATGAGCCGGCGTCCGAGGAAACGGTAGCGCACCAGGACCCAGGCCAGCATGGTCCCAAAAATGGTGTTGATTAAGGCGGCTAAAAATGAGCAGCCGAAGCTAACCTTATAACTGGACCAAATGCGCTGGTCGGTGATGGCAGTTATTATGCCGCTCCAACCGGCCTCACCGGTTTGAATGACCAACGAGATCATTGGGATGAGGACGATGAAGCTTAAATAGCTCATCGTCACCCCCATGGTCAGGCCGAAACCGGGGAGAATTCTTTTGGTTTTTTTCATTTAATTCTCCCCGGTCTCAATGGTTGTCTTAAAGGCCACCGATTTATTTGGTGTAGATTTTGTCAAAAATGGCGCCATCGGAGAAATGGTACTTTTGAGCGGTAGCCCAACCGCCAAAGAGCGGGTCATCAATGGTGATGAGCTGGGTGCTGAGATCGTAATATTGGCCAAACTCCTTTAAAATTTCCGGATTGGAGGGGCGATAGTAGTGCTTGCCGGCTATGCGCTGGCCCTCATCGCTGTAAAGGTAGTTCAGATATTCGGTGGCCAATTCCCGAGTGCCTCTTTTTTCAACAACTTCGTCGACCACGGTCACCGGGGGCTCGGCCAAAATTGAAGTCGGAGGGGTGACGATCTCAAATTCACCCGGCCGTTCGGCGATGGAAAGGTAGGCCTCGTTTTCCCAGGCCAAAAGGACATCGCCCTGACCATTTTGGACAAAGGTGTTAGTCGAACCCCTGGCCCCGGCGTCGAGCACCAGGACGTTATTGAAGACTTTGGTAATAAATTCGATGATGGCTTTTTCATCATGGTTGTATTGCTTGTCGGCCCAGGCCCAGGCGGCTAGGTAGTTCCAGCGGGCTCCGCCGGAGGTTTTGGGGTTGGGGGTGATGATTCCGACGCCTTCCCGGGCCAGATCGCCCCAGTCTTTAAGATTTTTTGGGTTACCCTTGCGGACCAAAAAGACGATGGTGGAGGTATACGGAGAGCTGTTTTTGGGGAGACGGGCCTGCCAGCCTTTGGCGACCAAGCCGGCCTGCTCGACCTCGTCAATGTCGTAGGCCAAGGCCAAGGTCAGAACGTCGGCTTCGTTGCCTTCAATGACCGAGCGGGCTTGCTTGCCGGAGCCGCCGTGGGACTGAACGATGGTGACGTCGTCTCCGGTTTTGTTTTTCCAGTATTTCTGGAAGGCCGCATTGAACTCTTCGTAAAGTTCACGGGTCGGGTCGTAAGAGACGTTGGTGATTTCAATCTCGGCGGCTGAAACCGGGGCGGCCCCAAGGCCGCTGTAAGCTAGAAAGGCCAAAATGAAAGCAAGGACGATAAAGGACTTTTTCATAATTCGCTCCAATAATCTGGCCGATCGAAAAAAAAAGACCGAAGAGCAGTCAAGCTCTTCGGTCTTCAATATCGATCAACCGGTTGACAGAAAAGTTTTTAGGAAGCGGTCGGTTTTCTAGCCGACCAAGTCCTGGTCTTCAGATATACTGATCAACCGGCGGACAAACTAAAAAAGCGAGGATCAGTCGGCAGCGATTGAGGCTTATTATCCTTAATCAAGTTTCCCCGAGACGAAAAAGAATTAAATTTAGTTAAGCAGGGGCAATAAAATGCAATAAAATTTCAATAAAAGGTTCAAACTGGGAAAACCCACTTGGACTGCCAAGCGCTGTTGTTTTGAATTTTAAGAAAACACTCTGAGCTTGTCAAGGGTTTTTTTGGTATTCTTGTCATATTGGTCTGCTGGCCAGATTTTTGGGGGGTTGAGGCAGGCTTTCTTTGAGGCTTAAACTAGCCAGCCACGATCACCTGGCCGGCTAGTTTTTAGATTTATAGCTTAATACGTATAACTAAGCCCAAGATAGATAATACGACCAGGTACAGGGTACCCACTGTAATATTGAATATAATCGTCGGTTAAATTGTCGATGGCCAATTTGGCGTCCAGATGGCCGTTGTTTTGGAAATCAAATAGACGTTTGTTGATCGTCAAATTTACCATCGTCGAGCCTTTTATATAGCCATAACCCGTCGAGTAGCCGCTGGATCTGGAAATATTGAGATTGGTGGTTAAGCCATATTTAATGTTATTGAAATAAATTCCGGCACTGATAATGTCATCTGGAATATATGTTATTGTGTTATAATCGGATGTTTTATTTGGTTTTGTTGTGTATTTAAACATATGAGTAAGGTTTATGAAGGGCCGTAATTCAAAATTTTGTTTGAAAAGACCGCCTAAATCGGCGCTCAGGTTTAGTTCCAACCCGCTTAGGTAGGCCTCAGATGAATTTTGGAAAGTGGTTGCCCCGGGTATTGTTACATAGTCGTAAGTGATGAAATCTTTGGTTTTGGTGTAAAAATAGGTGGCCGAGGCGTTAATATTGTCGGTATAGGCATCAAAACCAAATTCAAAGGTGTTACTGGTCTCGGGCTTTAAATCAGGGTTTCCAATGTAAATGTATGGAAACGGGGTCGACGAACCTAATTGGTCAGCCGTCGGCATGGCAAAGGCGTTAGAGTAGTTGGCTCGGAATTTAAGTCCTTCAAATGGTACCAAAGCCAAGCCAATGGAAGGGGAAAAATGGTTTTCATTGCTTTTTTTGTGGATATCCGGCAGGTTCATGTCAAAGAAATCATAACGGCCACCAGCAGATAAAATCAATCGCTCATTTAATAGCTTTAATTTGGCAATGGCGAATAGAGCTAAGTTAGAATAATCAGCTTCTTTTATTGACCAATCTAATGCTCCACCGGAATTTTCAAATGAATATTTCAGATAGTCAACACCGCCAGTTAGACTTATGAAATCATTCTCATAGGTTAATTGGGCGGTGGCGGCTTGGGAATCAGCTTCGTAAAATGAATCAGTACTATAAGGATCATTAACATATAAGTAATCCCGGTTGTCATGCCCCAAGCTCAGACGCACCAGCCAGGAAAACCTTTCGTCAGCGGTTGAGCCATCATAATCAAGACCGAAGAGATAATTTGACCTCTTAACGTGGTTCTCCCCAGGAAAGGCAAAACCGCCCGACATACCAGAATCGGGAATGCCTGAATAGTTAAAAACCAATCCGATGCGCTGGGTATCCAGGAAAGTGTAGCCGGTATTGAGATTTATGGAAAAATTTTCGTAATAAGTGTCTTTGTACAATCGGTCGTCAATTGATTCTCCTGTTCCAACTTTATAATCATCTTTTCTTTGGTAAATGGCCCCGAGCGAAAAATCGAACTGACCTACACTCCCGCTTAGCCTGGCTAAGGATTTGAAGGAGTCGTAAGACCCTCCGCCAGTCTCCAGGAACGCTGAAAGAGGCAGTTCAGTCCCTTTTCTGGTAATGACGTTGACCACGCCTCCCATAGCCGCTGAGCCGTATTGAGAGGCCGCTGGTCCGCGAATTATTTCAACTCTCTCAACGTTGGCTAACGAAACCAAAGAAGAGTTGCCGGTGAGTATGCGGCGTCCGTCGAGGAGGAGCAAGACGTGGCTCCCTAGATCGTTTCCATGGGTATCAGTACGGAACCCACGGATAGCAATCTGGGAGTCGCCTCCATTATAGGTAAAATATTGGATACCTTGTTCAGCTAGCAGGGAGCCTAAGTCTTTGGCGTTGGAGCTTTCAATGGTTTTTTTCTCGATCACCGTTATGTTAGTGGTAACGCTGCGAACTGATTCTTCCGAACGAGATGAGGTCACTACTAAAGTATCCAAGGTGCCGGCAGCCGAAGAATTGATTGTGGAGACCGACTGTTGCCCAAAAGTTGGTCCGGCTGAAACCACAATCAAGATAAACAATGAAAAAATGGAGATTAAAAGAGATTTTAAGCCAAGCATCCGATTCTCCTTGAATTTAAATGCATACAGCAAGAAAATAATAATTTAGGAAGGATAAATTATTATTGTAATAAAACAATAACCGGTTGCTTATAGGCTTTTTAATTAATCCCTGGTGTTGGGCACGGTATTTTTAGGTAACCGGCTAACTTTACAAGGACCAAGGGCAAAAAAAAAACCCGGATTGAAAATTCAATCCAGGATTCCCATTTTTATCCCGAAAATGACCGAGTCCAATTATTAGGACTGGTTTTATGGCCAAATATAACCTTCCCCAAGGTTAAAAAAAGCCGCAACCATTACAGGCAGGTATTCTGACTCTCGGATCATCCCGGCCAAATTGCCTTCCCAGTCTTGTGACCAGTGGCTTTTTCCCCCCGATGGTTTTCATCAAGGTTGATTTGGTCAGTCGCCGATTACAGCGGTGGGTCCGTCCCTGAATTGCACAGGGTTCCCTCTTAGGCCTTTAATAAGGCACCCGTAAAATATTTGTCTTTTACCTTACCGCAAGTCTGTCCCAAAGGCAAGAGCAAATTTAATCAAACGAAATATTCCCTCCGCCAACAACGTATCCCAGTTTGTCAGATGTTGATGCTTGAGGTGTAAGGAGTTTGGCTTGGCATCATGACGGAACAGTCATGATAGATCAACATATTTGGTTGAGCTTGTTTTTATTTTAGCCATTGATGCTTTGAATAATTTGTTGAAAATTGAAACTAAATTCTAAATACCAGTCACGTATATAGTTGGCTCAAAAAAGTTCCCGAATACCAATCATGTCAATATCCGGAAAACACTATTACGGGCCTCAAACTCTTGGTGTTCAGCCGTCACCGCAACTACCTCCTTAATCGTTTTTCCGGTCCGGTACGTGCCTTGGTCCGAAGAACTAGTACGCATTTTCAGTAGCAAGCCCAGCTGAAAGCCGAAATGGGACCGATCGAAATCATCAAGCGGAGTGTCGAGAAAATGTCAAGTCCCATAAGCCCTAACAAGAACTGACCCTCGGCGTTCGCCCAATTTAAGCCTTAGACCAGCGGCAGGATAAAAAACGCTGCCAAGTTAGTTATCGTCACCGGTTGACGTTATTTTTTTGGTTCACCATACTTTGTGCGAAGCCGTGCTATTTCAGCATTTTTTTTTTGACTATCTCAGCTTTTGTTTCAGCTAACTTAGCATCTTTTTCATCAACAACCTTCTGCCAATTAGCGTCAGACAATTCTTTGCCTTCCTCCCTCGCAGCTTCGAGCATTCCTTCATGGTGCATGATTTCAGCCTGCCACTTTAAAAACTCGTCGCGAGCTTGAGGGTCATTAGCAACAAACTGATAACGGTTGCAGAACTGCTGAAAAACACTATTCCGAGCCTCAAATTCTCTAAGCTCAGCCGTCCTGCAACTACCTCCTTAATCGTTTTTCCGGTCCGGTACGTGCCCTGGTCCGATGAACTAGTACGCATTTTCAGTAGCAAGCCCAGCTGAAAGCCGAAATGGGACCCATCGAAATCATCAAGCGGAGTGTCGAGAAAATTTCAAGTCCCATAAGCCCCAACAAGAACTGACCCTCGGCGTTCTCCCAATTTAAGCCTTCGACCAGCGGCAGGATAAAAAACGCAGCCAAGTTAGTTATCCTCACCTAGTCGAAGTTATTTTTTTGGATCACCATACTTTGTGCTAAGACGTATTATTTCAGCATTTCTTTTGACTATTTCAGTATCTAGTTTGGCTAGTTAATATCTTGTTTTGCTATTTCAGCATCTAGTTTGACTAGCTTAATATCTTGTTTGGCTATTTCAGCATCTTTTTTGGCTAACTCAGCATCTTTTTCATCAACAACCTTCTGCCAATTAGCGTCAGACAATTCTTTGCCTTCCTCCCTCGCAGCTTCGAGCATTCCTTCATGGCGCATGATTTCAGCCTGCCACTTTAAAAACTCGTCGCGAGCTTGAGGGTCATTAGCAACAAACTGATAACGGTTGCAGAACTGCTGAAAACCACTATTCCGAGCCTCAAATTCTCTAAGATCAGCTGTCATCGCAACTACCTCCTTAAAAGTTTTTCCGGTCTTGTGCGCCTGAGCGAGCGCATACAACCAACAATTCAAGTCGTTGTTGAAGTCAGGTTGAGTAAGCCTGAACTTCTTAAGGAGCTGGGCAAAAAAAAATGTACACAAGATGAGGTGGGTATTTTTATTTTCATACAAGCCAACAATTTGGTTGGTCGTTGATAACCTTATCAAAATGTTCTAATTCTTAAAAAATGTTATCACTGGAAACGTTATTTATCTATATAGTAGAATCGGGCATAAAGATATAATTCCAGTCCCCGTGAAAGTTTGCCTTTTTAATATTCAATGGTTTCACTTCTTTATCTGATATTTTAATTCCATTCTCATAGTTAGATTCATCTAAATCACATTTAACTGTTAAACCTGTAGTCGTTGTCGTTGAAGCAATTAAATTAACTATCACTTCTAATGAAGTTAAAGGTCTTCCACTCCAATTGGTAGTAATTGCTGAAAAAAGACGATGTTCAATCTTGTTCCATTTACTTGTCCCTACTGGAAAATGACAAACATTTATCTTTAAATTTGACTCATTAGCAAACTTTGATAG
>JAISWF010000079.1 GCA_031271165.1 Deltaproteobacteria bacterium | reverse complement strand
TTTTGTCATTACGAAATGATTTAACCTGAAAAATATATAATTGTTTCCCAGATACTTGAGCCGTTAAAAAAGCCACGAGCCACCTCCTGTAGGTCAATAACAATATAGGCCTACAGGAGCGAAAAGTCAAGTTGTTTTTTATTTTTTTCAATCCTATTGGGGTAAATCAAATTGCCCCTCCTAACGGTAGGTCTGTAGGTCAATAAAAAACCGGGAATTTAGGGCTAAAGTGAATGATGATATATATTATTTAAAGAAATATTTATTTAATTCACTATTGACGACATCCTGAAAATTCCTCCAAAACATGGTTTCATAATCACCCGAATTGACAGCGAATCGGAAGTTTAATAAACTAGCTTCAGAGCTAGTTACAACAATTTTGTATTAACAAAGGTAACCCTGAAATTCGGCTTAAGGTTTTGGTTGAAAACATCCTTGGGAGTAAGACCCGGCGCACCACATGGGTTGCTGTCCAAAGTGTTCAGGTAGTCCAAGGTGTTTGGGCGGCCAGCTGCGATCAAAATGATGAGGAATGCTCTGCAGTTGTTGTCGATGCCAGATGGACGGCTATTGTTATGCAAACATCGTCTTGACATAACAGCGGGCGGCGAAACACAGCGTATTGGCTGGAAAAAAATCTATAGATAAAGCTCACTTCGAACAGGCCATAGTCGAAGGTTTAAAATTTTATCAACAGGAGGAAAATCTTATGTCTGGCCAAGACGTTAGGCATTTGCCGCTTACACTTAAAGAGGACAGCAAAGCCTTTTATCGTAGACCTGTTATGCCTCCGCAAACGCAGTCGGAGCCGAACAAACACAACCATCAAGCCCATGGAGATAATCTCAACAAAAATGCTTCCGCCTTGTCGAAATTCTGGAATAATCGTCGTAACGAACGCAAGCGACAGAATCTGCCCACAATTGAAGGCGGAATTCCTTTTGTGTTGCCGCTAGACCCTTCTACGGATGTTGGCTTTCTATACTGATTGGGGGTTGAAGTTGTCTGTGCCTTGATGACGGCTTTATTGTTGTTGTCTCCGAAGATGCTGAGTCGGGACCAGTTTCAACAAAAGGTCGATGATTTCATAAGCAATAAAAAAGGCGCAGTTCCCTTTTTTTCCTTTGATAAATTAAGACCATCAACCCCAGCGCCCTAAACTCAGCCAGCCACCAGCTCAAAATAGATTAATTTTTACTGTTTTCCTTCCAGCTGGAGTTAGGCCCTCTTGATAATAGGCTAAAGTCAAGTTTTCAAGGGCTAGTCCATATTAAAAAAGTCAAACTTTACAAAAATTTAACTTTCAGTAGACTATATCTTCTAGTATCATCGATCTAATAGGACTCGCCGCTATCCGACCTCCCAGAGTACCAAAACACCAAGCAAATTAATTGATGTAGCAGGAGGAGGACCGGACGCCCGTTTAACTACGGCGTAAAAATGCGAAACATCATGTCAAGGAAGCAATATGACTACCAAACGCACAACCAGAGCCGCCAACGTCACCGCTATCCAACCGGACCAACATGAGCCCGGGCCGACCTGGGAATCCTGGGACAGTTCTGACCTTTTTTTCAACCGCGAACTAAATTGGCTGGAATTTAACCACAAAGTCCTGGCCGAAGCGGCGGATAAGACCAATCCGCTTTTGGAGAGAGTCAAGTTTCTATCAATTTTCCACAACAATCTTGAAGAATTCTTTATGGTCCGCATTGCCGGCTTGACCAGACAGCGAAAACTCGGTGTCCGTCAAATTTCCATTGATGGTCTGAGTGCGACCGAACAATTGGTCAAAGTCCGCAAAAGGGTTATCGAACTTTTAAAAGTGGCTGATGGAATTTGGCGTAAAACAATTAACCCTGAACTCTTTAAAAATGGACTTAAATTTGTAACTTATCAAAATTTAAGCAGCAAAGAAAAAGCTGAAATCACCAAATTTTTTAAACAAGACATCTATCCCATTCTTACCCCCCAGGCTCTTGATAAGGGTCGGCCTTTTCCACAAATCTCTGGAGGAAGCTTAAATCTTTTCATTGAACTGACGGACAATTCTGATAAGATCTATCATGCTCGGCTCAAGCTCCCCGACAATCTTCAACGTTTCATCTGTCTTCCTGTAACGCATGGTTCAATCGACAGCCAGACCATGAGACGCAAGTTCTCCGCTTCTGGAGTTAAAATCTTGCCGTTGGAGATGCTGGTCATCCATCACCTCAAAGACCTTTTTCCAGGTTACCGGATTGTTGAGTCGCTTCTTTTTCGGATCACCCGCAATACCGATATTGAGATTGAGGAAGATGAAGCCGACGATCTTCTCAGTGCGGTTCGCGACTTGGTATACCAGCGGCGTTTCGGTGAGGTGGTCAAGTTGGAAACCACCCATGACGCCCCCAAACGCCTAGTCAACTTTTTGATGAAGAGTTTCGATCTTGAACCCTGGCAGCATTACGTTATCAAAGGACGCCTGGGCTCCGAAAACCTCATGGATATCACTAAGCTTGACGTCCCCAAGTTGCGATTCACGCCTTTTGTCAGCCGCAGATTCGAAAAGCTTAAAAAAGGTAATAATTTCTTTGATATCCTTAAAAAGCGTGACGTTTTTTTATATCATCCCTATGACAGTTTCACCCCGGTGTTGGACTTCGTCCGCCAGGCAGCGGCCGATCCTAAAGTCAAAGCCATCAAACAGACTCTCTACCGCACCGGTGACCAATCAAACCTCATAAATAGTCTGATTGAGGCCCGCCGGGCTGAAAAACAGGTCACGGCGGTCGTTGAGCTCAAAGCCCGTTTTGATGAGATGCGCAACATCAACTGGGCCAGGGCTCTGGAAGAAGTCGGCATCAACGTGGTATACGGGTTGGTGGGCATGAAGATCCATGCCAAATTGTGCCTGGTTATCCGCCAAGAAGACGACGGACTCAAGAGCTACCTTCATCTGGGGACTGGCAACTACAATCCAGTTACTGCCACCCTTTACTCTGACTGCGGGCTGATGACCACCGACCCCTCCCTGGGCCGGGATGCTGTTCAGTTGTTTAATGTCATGACCGGACTGGCGCAGGTGGAAGAGTACGAAAAGTTTTTGGTCAGCCCTGGCGGCGTTCGGCGGGGACTGTTAGAACGCATCGATCGGGAAATTGAATGCGCCCGCAGGGGTCTGCCAGCTCTGATCTGCTTTAAGGTCAATCAGCTCTCTGATCCCGACATCATTAAAGCCCTTTACCGAGGCTCCCAGTCCGGAGTTGAAATCCGTCTCCAGGTCCGGGGAGTTTGCTGTCTGAGACCAGGGGTCCCCGAACTCAGCGAAGGCATTACCGTCACCTCGATCGTCGGCCGTTTTTTGGAACACACCCGGTTTCTGTACTTCCAAAATGGAGGTGACGACGAGATGTTCGTAGGCTCGGCCGATCTAATGCCCAGAAATCTCGATCGCCGCATTGAGGTCTTAACCCCGATTTTAGATCCTGAACTTAAAAAAACCATTTTCAACGAGATTCTTTTGATTCATCTGGCCGACAACTCCAAGGCCTGGCGTCTTAACTCGGATGGTTGTTATACTAAAAACGCCACCGATGGGCCAAGCGTCAATTCTCAGGCCCTAATGATGGAACACCGAGGCAATTGGGGACCGAGCCCAACTAAAGGCTAGACATGAAAGAGTTGGAAACCAAATCCCGACGAGGAGCTCTAATCGATCTAGGGACCAACTCCGTCCGATTAATAATCGTCGAACTGGCTGACGACGGCGGCCTGACCATTCTTAGCCAAAAAAAAAGCCCGGTCGCTTTGGGCCAAGGCTCATTTGATGACGACCAATTGACGGTTGCGGCCATGGACCGGGCTTTGGCGGCTTTGGAAAACATGGCCACCACTATCGCCTGTCACCAAGTTGACTATGTCCGAGCGGTCGCAACTTCGTCAATGAGGGAAGTGTCTAACCGTGATGAATTTTTGGCTTTAGTTTACGGAAGACTCAAATTAGATCTAAAAGTTATTTCCGGCCTAGAAGAAGCCCGGCTGATTTGGATGGGGGTAACCTCCAATCTCCGTCTGGGGTCTTTTCCGTCTCTGATCATGGATATTGGCGGCGGCAGTGTGGAACTCATTGTCGACCAAGTTGGTCAAGAGCCTTTACTGGACTCGCTGCCCTTGGGTTCGGCCAGGCTTTCAGGCCGCTTTGGCTTGCTCGACTCCTCCCAACCCATCGACCCGGATGTTTACGAAAAGCTCAAGCAATACGTCCGAACCCACACCAGCCGCTTTCTAACTGCAGCTAAAGGCCGGCAGCTGACCTGCTGCTGGGGTTGCTCGGGGACCCTGGAGAACCTGGCCCGAGTCTGGCATAAAAGGACCGGAAACGACCAAACCAAAGTACAGCCAGTCCCGGCCCGTAACCTGACCGACCTGGGCTTGTGGCTGGGCTCAATGAACCTTGAGATTAGGCGTCAGACTCCAGGTCTGGACCACGACAAAGCCTCCATGATCGTCGCCGGCTGCGCAGTGGTAGACACAGTCTTAGAAGAGCTGGCAATTTCGGAATTTGAAGCCGTCCCTTTTGGCTTAAAGCACGGCCTGATCCAGGAATTTGCCGCCGCCTATGGTGCCATCCCCAGCGGCGGCCGTTCGCCCCGCCTTGATAGCGTCCTCCGTCTGGGCAAGAGGTGTCTTTTTGATGAACAACACGCCGAGCAAGTGTCTGCAGCAGCGGTCAAAATTTACGACGCCTTTGCCCGCCATGGACTAGTGTACGCCGATAAAAGCGAAAGAGAACTAATCGGCTATGCCGGCCTCCTTCACGACGTTGGCAAGTTTTTATCCTACGAAGGTCACCAAGCGCACGGTTGGTACCTGGTGCGCAACGCCTCCATGCTGGGCTTTGATGATTATGAGCTTGAACTCATAGCCTATCTGGTCCTCTTTCACCGGGGCCCGAAACGTTTGAAAAAAGACATACTCCCATCATTTCTGACCGCCATTGAGCTTACCGGTCAAGGCCGGCGGACTCATTGGCCCAAACTGGCCCTCTTTTTATGGCTGGCGGAGTTATTTGAAGGCCGAAGGCAGGGGGCCCTTGAGTCCTTTGAGCTAACATTAAGCGGCTCTAAAGTTTATTTTTTACTTTCAACCCGGGCCGGGTCCTCTTTGGAGGCTGAGCTGGAACTGCTAGGCAAAACAAGCAAATATATTGAAAATATTTTTGGTTTGAATTATAGCGGATACGAAATAATTGCTACTAAATAATTATTGTACTTAATAGCTTATTTTAGTCAAAGTCTCTGTTTCTTCTTTTAACCATAATAATATCCAAAAATTAACCTCTGCAGAGATATCCGTTCACCACCCCACCATTGAGAATCCGAGGATAGGGTTAGAGACAATAATGATCAACCGGTAAAAACCCTCAAAAACCTGAATTCTTAAATTTTTTGTCAGTAATATCAAGAAGTTAAAAATGACAAAAACGAAAAAATAGACTTTTTACTG
>JAISWF010000067.1 GCA_031271165.1 Deltaproteobacteria bacterium | reverse complement strand
AATTGCGCCCATAATCTGACAAAGCTTTTTAAAAAAGGTTGCGCAATCGCGCAAAATCTGGATTTACGCATGGTTACTGGGCGCGGTTTTTTCTCGGCGCGATCAGGTTTCATAGAAAGAGTGTTACCAATTTTAATATTGTTAAAAATTGTCTCGGCGTCACTTCGCAGACTGGCGACATCGGGAAGTTCTTTCTCGTTAAACCTACGAGTATATTCCAATGCCATAATAATAACCCTCCTTTCAATTACAGCTTCTTAGGCTTTTTCTCATTATCTCCATAGCCAGTTCTGCATCGTAATGTCGCAAAATTCCTGCCGCATAGAAGATATAATGTTTATCTAAATAAAAATTTACCGATTCGGGAAGAAGATTATCAGAACCCATTGGGTCAGAACACACCTCTTGAAGGATAACCTCAGGGGAGTCAGAGTTGATAATCGGTCCACCGGTGCCTATTACGAGCCGGATGGGGCTTAGGTTCTTTCCATACTGTTGAGCAGTGACATTGCTTGAATGGACATATTTGATCCAGCCGGCATGTCGCCGGGCGGCAACATGCACTGCCTCGGCGGCTAAAATATTGTCGAGTTTTCTTTCTAACTCTGTGTCAGCTATGTAACTAATTGTTTTAATTCGTTTATTTATCTTATTTCGTAAATCATCAACACCAATGCTGCTAGCCAGGACACATTTTTTTAAATCAATTTCATCTATCATGCAGCCTAAGGATTCCCTTATACCCATATCCCCTTCAACAGTACGACGGGCATAAGGTTCAGGTGAACCTATCAGGCTCGCCCCCTGATATTTAGTTTGTTCCACATAACTGTATATATCAGTTGTCGCACCACCTACGTCAACGATCATCAAAGGACCGATTCCTTCAGATGAGCCAGTACCGATTGACAGCAGTTCTCCGGCATCAAGTACAGCAACCGGAGTCGGAATCAATGGCCCATCAAGCCGGGCCTGGACTTCTTGAAGGCCTTTCATATTGACGATACTTTTAATAAATATTTCTCTGATAATCTTTTCCGAAGGCTCTATCTCAAGTACCCCAACTCGGGGGATGATATTATTAACAGGAAAACATTTTTTCTTACTAAGTATAAATTTAGTTTGAATCTGCCTGGCTAAACTGCTGTTACCTGCATAGATAACAGGAGCGACTATGCCACTGTTAGCTAACATATCCGCATTATGTTCCAAGGCAACAGTGCTTCCATCCTCATATCCTCCACAAAATAGGATAATTTCTATATTCAGTCCCTCAAGCCTTTTGATGTCATCGTCAGTTATGTGTCCTACAAAAGTACCAAGTATTTTTGCTCCGGCTCCGAAGGCGGCGTTTCGCCCTGCGCTGATGCTTAGTGAATGCGTTAGACCGATTACCGCCATGCGAAGACCACCAGCAGCACTGCTTGATGCTAGTTTTAATGATCTTGAAAAATCTGCATCTCCGAGACGGTTGCGCACAATATCGAAACATTGTTCCATACATAGCAAGGCATCCGTTCCAACCGTTGAAGGTACTCTTGCGGTGAGAGCAACTTCAGCTTTCTGCCGGTCGATAACCGACAATTTTGTATAGGTGCTTCCAAAATCAAAGATTATTATATATTTCATATTGTTAGCAACCTCGGGAGCACCTTTTTACGGGTACTCCCGATCGGTTAGTTTCTTCTTATAAGGATTGAAGCTTCTTAACAATGCTGTTGCCGCGACTGCTCCCTATACCTTCAAAAAATTTGATAACGCCCTCTTTGTAGATGCCAGTCTGGGCATCTTTGATCGCTTTAGGGAGCGCATCACGGAAAATCTCAAAACACTCAAGGTCAGGATGTGAGTAATTAAGACGAATGTACTCTGTCGCTCCGACATCGCCAAGACCATCACCAGTGATGGTGGCAATCTTGTATTTGAGTAAACCAGTTGAAATCTCTTGGGCCGAGACACCGGTACCGGAGATATCAATGATCATGCAGAAGCCATACTGCGGCTTGATTGGAATGGTTACTCCCTCAATCTTATCCACCGTTTCTTCAATGTGTGTTAAATTTCGACGAATAATTTCGGTGCTCTTTAAAACATAATCGTGATCCTTAATAGCGGCCATAGCCGCATATTGACCTGGATAGTTGATGTGGATTTTGGTGATTTCCATCTTCAAAAGAAAGGCACCTCGGAGCAACGCTGGATTGCCGGCCATGAAGCCAACTCGTAAAGCTGGCATTCCGTAACCTTTGGAAATACCACTCACAGAAATTACATGATCCATCGGCGTCTCAGGGCTATGTAGGCTGGCCATGGGTATTTGCTGAGCGCTTGGATCAGTCTGATGCGTATTGTGGGTGACATTGTTAAAAATGACCAGGTTGTTTCGTCTCGCAATATCAGCAATGGCGAGAAGTTCTTCCTTGGTGGCTATGATTCCAAAGGGGTTGATAGGATCGCATACGACAATCATCTTGGTCTTAGGAGTGATTGCTGCCTCGACTTCCTTGGGATCGAGTTTGTAACCGTTGTGGGGGCCAAGCTTGATGGCCTTCACCGAAGCACCACATGCCTCGGCCGCCGGAACGAAATGAAAATAGGCTGGATCGGTAGTGATGACCTCATCGCCTTCACTAAGAAAGGTTAAATAAGTGTAGCCAATCCCGCCTTGAGCACCTTCTACCCCCATGACTGTAAAATCGGGGCCTAATTTACGGCCGAACTTGTGTTCAGCGACCAGGGCTTTGAGTTCAGGAAGGCAATCGGGTGGATAGACGCGAAGCTCCTCAAGGACAGCATGGTCTTTGAAAGCCTTGATTGCGGAATCGGGCGGACCAATGTGATTCGACATGTAACCCATGTCGTAGTAACCCTTACCGGTGACGTTGTAAACGCCGTTAGGCAGCAGGTCATCCCAGTTGAGGCCAAGGATGTCAATAGCACTTTTGAAGGTAAAATAATTGCCCATTCCCTGTGGGTGGTGCAAAAGGGTCTTGGCGCGTTTTGACAGAAACAGATTTTGTAGCTGCTCTGCGTTCATGATGATCCTCCATAGAAATGATAGTTTTGCCGGTAAAAAAAACCTTGTTCGACACATCTGTCGACAGTAAAAAAACGAAATTTTTTTACTTTACACCCGATGTCTTTTCGGAATTTACCCTGAAGTCAAAGGGTATTGTGTTCAAGACAATGGTTGAAGATTTGTATTATACCAACGTGTCGACAGTATAGTAGACAGAATTTTTTTTGTCAAGAAAAATTTGTAAGAGCTGGGGTAAATAATTTTGGGTTGTATTTTTGAATATAAAAGAAGGGATTATTTTTTTGGTTTTAACTTGCGGACGCCGTCAGATGAGGCCAAACTGCCATCAGTGTCAAGGCCTATTTTTGATGGGATTTCTCATTTTCTTCTTCAAGCATTGCCAAACCTTTGCTATAGAGCTACGCAGGGATTGGCCGATGGCTGGATCATTGTCGGAGGAACTTCGGGATAAACTCTTCGGGAGAAGCTCTGCAAACCCGAATGATTTCAGGCGGGCAGAATCTAAGAGAGAAAACCCATGTTGGACATTCGCAAAAATATTGGCGGTATATAGGGGTCCAAAAAGGGCGGCCATACCAGTGACGCCAATAGCCAGATAACGTTTTTAGGTCACGCTTGAGGTTGAAATGTTAAGCTGCCGGCATTGGCGGGTGATACTGTTGGCCAATTTTTGGTTTGTCCCCACCGCAATTAGACAAGTCTTGCGGTCGGCAGAAACGTTTTCTGGTTGGCTAGAAACAAAAAAGGCCGCCCGGGCAACGGTTAGCAGGCGGCCAAAAACTTAATCAATTCCTTCTTCAAGGTCTTCCATCTTGGCCAGATCCTCAAAGCGTATATCAAGACCTAAGATCCCAACGATTTCATTTTCATCGTTGCGAATGGGGCCGCTTACGGTAATACACAGAGCCCCGGTAAAGCGGGAGGTGTAAAAATCGGTCACATGGACCTCACCGTCTTCCAAGGGTTTGAGGTACCAGATGCGGTCGGAGAGGTTGGAGCCGACATCCTGCTGACCGGCGAAGCGCTTTTTCTCGTGGACGGAAGCGACGTTTCTGGTAATTTTAATACCGTTTTGGTCGGTAACATAAAGAAACTGGACGTAGGGGATGGTGGTCACCCAGGTTTCCATCAGTGATTCCTGCTTAGAAGCCTCCATCGAACGGATGACAGGATCATCGATCATCTTGAGGATCAGATCGTTGGCCAAATCCCGGGCCCGACTCTTAAGCCGTTCAAATTGGGAGCGGAAGCTCTGGGGTAAGTACCGCCGGGCTAGCTTTTCGAGTTCCTTGGCCGACATGTTGGTGATGCGGCCATTTTCGTATTCTTTGAGGACTTCTCGGTGCATCTTGATGACGGCGGGGTTACGTTTGTCCATAACTTGCCCGTCGGTGAGATGAAGCCTTTGGTTGAGCCAGTGAACCAAGCCGGCCGTCCCGCTTTTACTGTTGATGGCGATGGACGGACCGCGTTTGAGGATTTTTTTGGTGTCAAAAATATTGTATATTTCTTCGTTCTTTAGCATCCCGTCGGCGTGGACGCCGGCCGAGGTGGAATTAAAATCCCGGCCCACCAACGGGTAGTTGGGGGGAATTTTAACTCCTAACTCACTTTCAAAATACCGGGCGACGTCGGTTATGGCTGAGTAGTCCACCCCGGGAGTTGAGCCCCACAAAGCGGCGTGTTCGATTAAAAGAGCCTCGACCGGGGTGTTGCCGGTTCGTTCGCCAAAGCCCAATAAAGAACCGTTGATCGCCCCTAGACCGTGGAGCCAGGCGGTAGTGGCATTATTGAAGCCTTTGTGGAAATCGTTGTGCCCGTGCCACTCAAGCCGCGAGCCATCAAAGCCGGCGTCGTCAATGAAAGCCTTGACCAAGGCCGGGACGCTGCGGGGGAGTTTGGCGCCGGGATAGGTAACCCCCAAGCCTAAAGTATCGCACAATCTGATGACTACTGGCAGACCGGCCTCATCGGACAGAAGCTTGAGCTTCTGGGCCAAGGGGATGGCCATACCATAAATGTCAGCTCGGGTTATGTCCTCAAAGTGGCAGCGGGGGGCGATATTGTAGGAAAGGGCTTCTTTGACTAAGGACAGATATTTATCAGTGGCTTTTTTGCGGTTTAAGCCCAGCTTTAGATAAATGTGGTAATCGGAAATTGAAGTCAGGATGCCAGTCTCGCTGAGGCCAGCATTGAGTACCAGCCTTAAATCCTCAGGGACGGCCCGAATCCAGCTGGTGATGATGGGAAAATCCAGCTCCAGCTCCCGGCAGGCGTCGAGAGCCTGACGGTCGATGGCATTAAAGAGAAAAAATTCGCTTTTGCGGATAATTCCAGACGGCCCCGAAAGCCGGGAGAGGAATCTAAAGAGAGTGACGATTTGCTCGACCGTGTAGGGCGGACGGGCCTGCTGGCCGTCACGAAAGGTGGTGTCAGTGATCAAGGGGTTTTCGGCCGGCCGAAGGCCCGACCCAGCCAGATCGAAGCCTATTCGGGGGATATCAACATAGGGAAAAAGTTCCCGGAAAAGTTGCGGCTCTCCTGGTTCAACCATCTTGAACTGGCGTGTGTCAACGGAAGAAGTCAGCAGTCCAGAATATGAGGCCTTGATTTTATCCGTAATCACTTTAAACTATCCTTTCAGTCTCCTTCTGGCAGTTTGGGACCTTCCAATCTAAGTCCCAATTCCAAGAGCTGTCGATCGCTGACCGAACCGGGGGCCTCCGTCAAGGGACAGGAAGCTTTCTGGGTTTTGGGGAAAGCGATGACGTCTCTTAAGGAACTGGCTCCGGCTAAGAGCATGACCAATCGATCGAGGCCGAAAGCGCATCCGCCGTGAGGCGGGGTGCCGTAGGCCAGGGCATCGACGAAAAAGCCAAATTTTTCACGGATCTGCTCTTCAGTCAGTCCCAAGGCTTTAAAAACTAGGTTTTGGGTACCCGGGGTATGAATCCTGATGGAGCCGCCACCGATCTCGTTGCCGTTTAAAACCAGATCGTAGGCCAAAGCCCGGACCCGGCCGGGGTCGTTTTCCAAAAACTCCAGATCTTCATCCTTAGGAGCGGTGAAGGGGTGATGCTTGGCGTCCCAGCGCCTGAGCTCGGTATCGTACTCAAACATTGGAAAGTCGGTCACCCAGACCAGCCGGAAATTGTCGATTGTATTATCCGACGGAAGAAGTTCGAGTTCGGAGGCGAGCTGGCTTCGGATTTGGCCCAGGACGTGAGCCACCATGTCGGCTGTATCGGCGCTGAAGAACAAGACGTCTCCGACCTGGGCCTCCATAGTTTTGGTAACCCTCTCTTTTTCGTCATCAGACAGAAACTTGGCCAAAGGTCCCTGAAAACCTTCAGCGGTCAGCCTAAGCCAGGCCAGCCCTTTGGCTCCCAGGCTGATGGCCATGGCGACCAGATCGTCTAACTGTTTACGTGAGAGCTTGGAAGCTGCCCCCGGGGCCCGGATGGCTCTGACCACTCCTCCGCTTTTTAAGGCTTCGGCAAAGACCTGGGCTTTGGAGGAGGCCAGAGCTGCGGCCAAATCAACTATTTCCAAGCCGTAGCGTAAATCTGGCCGGTCATTGCCGTAGCGGGTCATGCTCTCATCAAAGGTCAGTCTGGCTATGGGGAGCTCCACCGACAGACCCAAAATCTCTTTAAAAACCAGGCTGATATAGCCTTCCAGCATTGAGATGATGTCATCTTGGTTGACAAAGCTCATTTCAAGATCGACTTGGGTGAATTCGGGCTGCCGGTCAGCCCGCAAATCCTCGTCCCGGAAGCATTTGACTATTTGGCAGTACCGGTCAATCCCGCCCATCATTAATAACTGCTTAAACAACTGGGGGGATTGTGGCAGGGCAAAAAAAGACCCCTGACTTAACCGGGCCGGCACCAAGTAATCGCGGGCTCCCTCGGGGGTCGATTTGGTTAGAACCGGGGTTTCAATCTCCAAAAAACCATTATCGCTGAAATAGTTGCGGGTCAGCTGGGCCACTCGGTGCCGGAGAACAAAGTTTTTAAGTACCTGAGGACGCCTCAAATCGAGGTAGCGATAGCGGAGGCGAACGTTTTCCGAAACATCGGAGTGGTCATCAACGACAAAGGGTGGGGTCTGGGCTTCATTTAAGACTCTAAGTTCGCGGATAAAAACCTCAACCCGGCCGGTGGGGAGCTTGGGGTTAACCATGTCGTCGGGCCGCCGGCGGACCCGGCCCCGAAGGGCCAGAACATATTGGGCCCGTACATCGTGACTTTTTTCATGAGTGGCCGGATCTTCCTGGGGGTTGAAGACCGTCTGAACCAGACCGCTTCGATCGCGAAGGTCAATGAAGACCAGTCCTCCGTGGTCACGGCGATGCTGGACCCAACCCATGATAGTGACTTCGCTGTCCAAAAGAGTTTCGTCGATATCGGCACAATAGTGGCTTCGCTTTAATCCGGCCATGGATTCAGGCATTAGGTACTCCAAAAAAAGGTTATCGTCTTGGCTCCGGTCATCAGCTTACCTTACAAGCCCAAAAAGGCTAGGGAAGGCGGCTTAGGTCCGAGGATTAAAAAAGGTCGGGTCGATCCAACGGGAGACGCTTTTGCTCTCCGTCGGCTAGATTTCTGACTGTTGCTTCGCCGCAAGCTAATTCATCGGACCCCAGCATGATGATCTTGGCGGCCTTGGCTTTGTCAGCCCTTTTAAGGCGGCTTTTGAGCCCTCCAGGCTCCCAGTCAATGGCCACCGCTAGATTCCGGGCCCGGAGTTTTTGAACCAGAGCAAAGGCTTTTTCAGTGGCCTCGGGGCATAATACGGCGGCGTAGTAGTCTGGTCCGGGCTCGGCGGCCTGGTTTTGTTCCGAAAGGAGCAAAATTAAACGTTCGAGGCCGGCGGCAAAGCCGATGGCCGGAATATCTGGACCGCCCAGGCGGGCGCAGAGCCCGTCATAGCGGCCTCCTCCGGCAACGGCGTTTTGGGCACCTAAATTTCCAGAGTGGACCTCAAAGGTGGTCCTGGTGTAATAATCCAGGCCTCGGACTAATTTACCATTGAGGGTGTATTCAACACCCAGGACGTCCAAAGAATGCTTGACCCCCTGAAAATGGTTTCGGCAGTCGGGGCATAAAAAATCTGACAAAACCGGACCTTCGGCCACCACCGTTTGGCAGCCCGGGTTCTTACAGTCCAGAACCCGCAGGGGATTGTGATCCAGTCGGCGGTCGCAGTCGGGACACAGGGTTTGGCGGTGCCCAGAGAGGAAGCTGACTAGAGAGTCCCGAAAAACAGGGCGGCATTGGGGGCAGCCTAAAGAGTTGAGGACGACACTAAGATCGCTTAAGCCCAGTTCTCTTAAAAAGGTATGCAGCCACATGATGATTTCGGCATCAACCTGCGGTCCGGGGTCGCCAAAGACTTCGACGTCGAGCTGGTGGAACTGGCGCAGGCGTCCTTTTTGGGGGCGCTCGTAGCGAAACATGGGCCCGAGGCAAAACAGACGAGTGGGGCGTCCGCTTCCGTGGAGGCTGTGTTCAATTACCGCCCTGACCAGTCCGGCCGTGGCTTCTGGCCGCAAGGTAATCCTTTCGCCGCCACGGTCCTCCATGGTGTACATTTCTTTTTCGACTATGTCTGTGGCTTCGCCGAGACCTCTTTGGAAAAGTTCGGTTCTCTCCATCAAAGGGGGCCTGAGTTCGGAGAAGTCGAACCGGCGGGCGACGTCTCTGGCTTTGTCCTCAAGCATCCGCCAAAGGTGGCTTTGTCCGGGCAGTATATCTTTAAAGCCTCTAATGGCGGCTAATTCCGACATGTCTGGAGTCCTGTCAAGTCAACTTTTTTGGTGTTTAGTAAAAACCTGGCTTCCAATACCAAATTATTAACTATTTAAAGTTATTACAAAAATTAGGCGAGCTGTAAATTGTTGATAGTTTTTGCCGTAACGATCAACCTTGCCATTATACCTTGACCGAGTTTTAAGTCAATCACTGTGCGCAAAGCCTCAAACCAATGACCGGGATTATAAAGGCTCCGGCGAACTGTTGGGCCTTGTTAAGACCTTAATGCCGCCAGAGCAAAAGGCCGGCCGTCTAAAAAAGCCTGTCAAAGCGCTCAGCCCGAAAATCTAAACCAGTTTTTCTATTGATGCCAAAATTGGCCTATTTTAAGTATTTGAATAAAAAATGCCTTAAATCAACCTATCGCAGCTTTGGCTCAATCAAGAGCGCCAGCCCAAGAATTTTTTTGGTTCGGACTTAATCCTCAACTGGGATTGAGCTGACCCGGCGGGTGCATTATACGTTCGGCGAACTGCTTGAGGGCCAAAACACGAAATCTGGCTGCAGCCTAAAGCTTACAATTAAGGTTGAAATATCGGCTGCGGCCGGCCAAAATTTTGGCTGAGAAGTAGACCAAAGTTTTTCATCAATTGCTTAAAATAAAGCCATAGGTGAAATTTAACGGGCCCCTGAAGATAATTATTTTTTTCTATAGAAATTCCGTAGGTTGTTGGCACTTTAGATGCGCATCACAGAGAGCATTTTGGCTATATATTCAAGAAATAATGGTCGTTTCCCTTGACAAGGCCGACCCTGGGTCTTACTTTTTCTTTGAAGATTGGCGTTTTTTTCAATTCCTTGGCGTCACTCTCTGACTTCCGTTTAGACCTCCATCTCTGAGGATTAAATCAATTAGGCTGCTTTTATGGGGCTACTGAGGAAATTTATTCTTTAGAGGCGGAAAAATTGTGCTTGGCGGTCAAGATTATTCCCGAAAATAAAAGACCTTGACCGCACCGACTTCCTTATGATCTTAAATCAGGGCAGAAATCTTAATGACCCTTGGCTCAGCTAAAGGTTTAATGGCCCTTAACCAAGCCGGCAATCAAGCCGACTGACGAAAGGACCGGTTATATATAGTGAAAAAACAAGACAAGACGCCAAAAACATTGGGAGGGAATTTTTTAAACGACTTTGTCCTTCAGTACCTGAGTAAATTTATTTCCTTGGGGGTTGAGGCTGAGGTTGAATCTTACATGGCCAAACACGAAAAAGAGCTGACCGGCAAAGGCCAGAGACGGTTTTTTGTGGCTAAACCTCGGGAAACCAGGTTTATTGAGACGGCCTTAGGGCCTGTTTCAGTTCTGATCCCTTTCATTTGCGACCGCAACCGGGGCAGCGGCCGTCACTTTTTGCATGCCAGCACTTTATGCCCGAAAAGGGTGATGACTAAACCGTACATCAATCACTATCTGGCCTGGAAATACATTGAAGGCCTGGCTACCGCTGATTTCAAAGAATCCAAAGGCCTTCTTTTGGATCCCCATCGTCCCTACTTCCCAAAGGGGATCAGTCTCCGTTTTAGCCGGCTGTTGATTATGGAACACGAATTGTTTAACACCCAGCGCATCGATGATTCCGAATACCTGGCCTTGTGGCTAGATAGTGTCGATTTTAACCAAGGCGGACTCTGCCGCCATCATCGGCTCCTTTTGGCATGTGGCCTGACTCCCAAAGGGGAGGTCGTGCTTTTAGGAGCCCACAAGGCCAAACTGCCTGACGAAGATGCCTGGGCTGTATTATTCAGGAGGCTCAAATCAATGGGCCTGAATCGTCTCCCTAACCTGGTGACCGGAATCAGCGATCGCCACGCTTACCGGGGTATTAAGAGGGTCTATCGGGATTATATGACTTTCCGGCTCAACCGGCGCCTCTTGGATTCGAGCCTGATGGATGTGCCCGCTCGGCAGCGGGCGACATATGAAAACATCTTTAACGAAATTCTCAGCGCTCCGACCAATTATCTGGCCGATTTCCGGGTGGCCAATTTCATCCTTCATTACGGCCGGGAAAACCCCAATGTCGTGGCAGCTGTTTTTGGCTCCAATCAATCTCCCCGTCCACTGGGAACGTTCCGGGGGTACAGGCAAGCCCTGCCGGAAAACGTCGTGAGCCAGGAAAAATTTAGGACCAAAGAACTGGACAATTTTGTATCTTTCAGTTAATTAACTCAGAACCGAATATTTATTTTTTGAAAATAAAATAATGCATTGAATTTTGCCATTTTATTAAAGCCGTCCCCTAGGGGACGGCTTTAATAATGGAGATAGTTTTAAAATCTAGAGGCCAGTTTTGACCGGCAGCAGTCCAAAAATCAACTAAAGTCACTATTTTTTGGCATCCAGCCTTTTTAGTCCTGTTTTTTTTCGATTATTTTCGCATCGTCCAGCTTTTTTTGAGATCGGCCAGACGACCAAAGCCTTAAATAAAAAATGGCTATTTTCTGGCAATAATTTTAGTTTCGCATTTTTATTATTCTATATTTTTATTAATATCTTTATTATAGCCTATTTTTTTTAGTGGTTAACTGACCCCTGGCTGGGGCGACAAAAGTTTTTTTGGCCGGACCAAAATAACGAGTATTGTAATTAATTTAATAGTTATGATTATTAAAGATGGTTTTATGCTAATAAAAATTTAATTTGCTGATGCGACTGCATAAACCGCAGCAGAATTGAGGGTGCCTCATCCACGGGGAATCTACAATCACCTCATGGATGATAGTCCCTCCGGTGTAAGGAGTAGCGAACCGCACTGACC
>JAISWF010000063.1 GCA_031271165.1 Deltaproteobacteria bacterium | reverse complement strand
GGTCAGTGCGGTTCGCTACTCCTTACACTGGAGGGACTATCATCCATGAGGTGATTGTAGTTTCCCCGTGGATGAGGCACCCTCAATTCTGCTGCGGTTTATGCAGTCGCATCAGCAATATCAATATGTTAAAAATGACAAAACGAAAAAATAGACTTTTTACTGGTCGATCAAATCTTGATTACACCAAGCACCCACCTTTCGGCCTCTGCGGGCCGCCGCCTTAAAGCGGCCAAGTCCAGACGATGCCGCATCTAATCGCTACTGGTAAGTTGCGGACCGCTGCCCTTGAGTCGGAGGGCGCGGCCTTGATTTTCGGAAAGGTATAACTCCAAAGATAGCTTCAAAACTCTTCTCTGACCAAATCTTCAGGCTGGTCTCGGTTAGTTCTTCCATTTTAGCGATCAGCGGCAATACTTGAAACCCGGCTATGGATGGCGAGCAGCTTTAGGGCGCACTTTTCGGACCTCTGGTACTATGGCTTGAGCTGATTTTCCGCCCATCTGGCCAGTGTTACCACTAGCCATGCCCACTTAAAGGCCAACGGGAGACCACCCCCCCTGGTAATTGTGTTAACTTTATCCCCATCTACCCTTTACATTTACTTCCCGGAGCTCGGACAGTATTGGACTTTGTCTTGTTTGGCAGATACGTCCACTCCGAAATGCCTGCTAGGCGCCACCTTGCTGCAGCTCGCACATTTGATGTTTATCAGACCAGGGATTGGCCGCAAGCTTTCTTCAGATTCCACCTGGCGAGGGGCGCCGATACTCTTGGCTAAAGATCCTACTGTCAAGTCTGAGACGGACCTTTCACCGTCCGAGTTAACACCCATGCCGGGTGCGTTGCGGTAGGGAACGCTCTTTCGGGCGTCCCCCCGCACAGATCCCTGCGGGCACACTTTAGCGCACAGGGTTCTTCGGTTAGATGTTGATGTAGACGTATCCACATTGATTAGGGAAAGGCTCCCTTCTCGTGGCTTGACGTACACGATTAATCCCGCTTGGCACCTCAGCCGCCCTTGTTTGAGGTTGGTTTATGCATCACTGTGGATGCAAAGTGTTAGGACTAACCATGTTCTCCTTCCGTGACCCCCTTCCCTCCACAGCCTCCGCCCAGGTCTGGTTGTTCGGCCGCTTCTACGGTACTATGAGGTCATCCGACTTCTCCAAGTCGTACGCACTGGACTTGAGCTTTTGGCTTCCCCTGCCGTCCGTTAAAGTCACCTCATTAGGAGACTTGTAGAACTCACTGCTCCCGTCAACTCAATTCCCACCATGACAGGTTCTCAGACGCCGCAGGGTCCCTGAACAGCTTCGCGTTACCGCTGCCCAGGATGCTGCCTTCCGAACAATATTACAATCGGCACCCCGATTGATTATTTCAGCGCTCAATTAGCTGCCCTGATTTTCCACTACTAACGCTTCACCACGATCCTCACGGATACCGACTAACGCTCACCAGGGAGGTGTTCAGTCATCGGCCAATTAAAGTAGCCCATAGCTCGTGGTCAGTGCGGCTGGCTACTCTTTACACTAGAGGGACTATCATCCATGAGGTGATTGTAGATTCCCCGTGGATGAGGCACCCTCAATTCTGCTGCGGTATAGGCAGTCGCATCACCATCAAAACAAGAGTTTGGCCAAAAATCCAAGCGAAATGTTGGGGGTGAAGATTTATTGAAAGTTAAAAACGCATCTCCTTTTTCTTGATCTGCACCTGCCCATTGTCTAATTGGGCTGAATTTGCCTTTGAAGCCGGCTTAGGTTAGAATGTCTATTTGATCCCGACTTTGTGGTATGTAGGGCTTGTATTTTGTTGGAGATTGTATGCCTTTATCAGATCCGCTGCCCAAAAATTTTGATTTTCTCACCGCCGAACCCAAGCTCTACAGTCATTGGGAACAGCAGGGTATGTTTCGGGCTGAACCCGACCGTCCCGGCCCTCCCTTTGTCATCGTTATCCCGCCCCCGAATGTCACCGGCAATCTCCACATGGGACACGCCCTGGACGTCACCCTCCAAGACATTCTCATTCGCTACCACCGCATGAAGGGCGACAATACCCTCTGGATGGCCGGGACTGACCATGCGGGCATTGCCACCCAGGCCGTAGTCGAACGCAGTTTGGCCGCCCAAGGCATCCAGCGCCGAGAGTTGGGACGGGAAAAATTTGTGGCCAAGGTCTGGGAGTGGAAAAAGACCTACGGTAGCAACATCTCCCGTCAGCTCAGGCGCCTGGGAGCTTCTCTTGACTGGAGCCGCGAACGCTTTACCATGGATGAGGGCTTATCTGAAGCCGTCCAGGAAGTCTTTGTCACTCTTTACGAGCAAAATCTCATCTACCGTGGCGAGCGCATTATCAACTGGTGCCCCAGCTGCCGTACTGCCGTCTCCGACATCGAAGTTGAACACGAAACTCACCAAGATCACTTATATTATATCAAATATCTGGCCAGGGACCTCGAACCTTTGATTGTGGCCACCACCCGTCCCGAAACCTTGTTTGGAGACACCGCCGTCGCCGTTAACCCAGACGATCCCAGATATCAAGGGTACTTGGGAAAAACCGTCCTGGTTCCCCTTACCGGCCGCCAAGTTCCGGTTATTTTCGATTCCTATGTCGATATCACCTTTGGAACCGGAGCTCTCAAGGTAACCCCGGCGCACGATCCCAATGACTTTACCCTCGGCCGGTCTCACAAGCTGCCTTCGATCCTGGCCATCAGCGAAACCGGGATATTGACCGACGCCGCCGGACCATTTGCCGGACGCGACCGCCTTGAAGCCAGAGGCGACATTCTGGAAGCCTTGGAGCGCGAAGGACTTTGGGTTAAAACTGAGCCCCTGGAACACGCCGTCGGCCACTGCTACCGCTGCCGGTCCCGCATCGAACCATTGGTTTCCATGCAGTGGTTCGTTAAAGCCGGACCCTTGGCCGAAACTGCGGCTCAGGCCGTCCGAGACGGCCGGATCACTTTGGTTCCGGCTTCCTGGGAAAAGACCTTTTTTGAATGGATGGATAACATCCGCGATTGGTGCGTCAGCCGCCAGCTGTGGTGGGGTCACCAGATCCCGGCCTGGCACTGCCCCAGCTGCGGAGCTGTTATCGTCGAGCGCCAGGCCCCTCAGGCCTGTCCCAACTGCCTGGGGCCCATGGAGCGGGACCCTGACGTTTTGGATACCTGGTTTTCTTCCGCCCTGTGGCCTTTTTCTACTCTTGGCTGGCCCAAGGACACCCCGGAACTTAGACGCTACTACCCAACTTCCGTTTTGGTCACCGGCTTTGATATCATCTTTTTCTGGGTGGCTCGGATGATGATGATGGGCCTCAAACTGATGGACGATGTCCCCTTTCGTCAGGTGGTTCTCCACCCGCTGGTCCGGGACGCCCATGGGCAAAAAATGAGTAAGTCCAAGGGCAACGTCGTTGACCCCTTGGAAATACTCGACCAATACGGGGCCGACGCCTTTCGCTTCACCCTGGCCTCCCAAGCCGGACCGACCAGGGATCTGAGACTGGACGCCAAAAGGATCGAAGGCTACTCCAAATTTGTCAATAAAATTTGGAATGCGGCCCGATTTGCCTTGACCAACTTAAACGAAGCCCAAACAGCGGCAGAGGATACGCCGGCCCCTGAGGCCTTGGTCATGCCCCAAAGCCTCCCCGACCGCTGGATCCGCTCACGCCTGGTTGGCCTTACGGCCAAAGTCACCGAGGAACTGGAAGCCTTTAATTTTGACCGGTACTGCGATGCCATTTACCAATTTACCTGGTACGAATTCTGCGACTGGTATCTGGAACTGATCAAACCCATACTGTACGGGTCTACTGAGGCCGCAAGCGCCCTCAAAGCCGGAACCTTGGCCAATTTGCGGCTGGTCTTCAGCGATCTGCTGGCTTTGACTCATCCAGTCATGCCTTTCGTCACCGAAGAACTCTGGAGCAATTTTGCCGAGGGTCCCCTAATGCTGGCCGCCTTCCCGGCGGCCAGAACCGAGGATCTCGATCCCGAATCGGAAAAACTGATCGGCTTTTTGATGGACGTCACCAAAGCCGTGCGCCAGGCCAGATCCGATTTTAGAGTCCCCCCTGGTGCCAAAGTGTCCCCCATTGTCTCGGTCGGCGATCAAGCTTTGGCCGAGCTTCTGACCAAAGAGGGGCCCCTTTTGTTAAAACTGATGGGAGCCGATTGCTTGCGGCTGGCAGCCGCCGGCGAAACCGCTCCCAAGGGCACCGCTTCCAACGTTTTATCCTGGGGTGAGGTCTGGACCCCCGTACTCAGCCACGTCGATCCTCTGGCGGAAGCGGCCCGTTTGGGCAAAGAAAAAGCCAAACTGGAAAAAGACATCGGGGCCGCCAAAGCCAAACTCCAAAACCCAGGCTATCTGGCCAAAGCACCGGCTGAGGTGGTCGAAGAGACCCGGGAAAAACTGGAAGATTTTGAAGCAAGATTAACCTTAATTGATCGGACTTTAGGCATGTTTGGCTCCTTGGGAGAATAAAAGTGACTGATCATTTGCCATTGCCTAATTCTGTGGCCGACTTGGTCAAATCGGCTCTGATTGAGGACATCGGTTCGGGGGATGTGACAACTAGTCTGACCATCCCAAAGGATCTAACTGGGGCCGCCCGGGTGGTGGCCCGCTCCCCATTGACCGTCTCCGGCCTGACCCCCTTTCGGCTGTCATTTGAGCTGCTCGATCCAACCATCGAAATTAAATGCTTAGTCAGTGACGGGGCCACAGTTGCCGCCAAAACGGCCTTAGCCTCCCTCACCGGCCCGGCGGCGACGATTCTGACTGCCGAACGGGCGGCCTTAAATTTTCTGGGACACCTTTCGGGGATAGCGACCACAACCAAGGCCTTGGCCGAAAAAATCGGCCCCCATGGGGCAAAACTCCTTGATACCCGCAAAACCACCCCTGGCCTGAGAATTCTTGAGAAAGCCGCCGTTCGCCACGGTGGGGGCCATAACCACCGGGTTGGACTTTTCGACGGAATTTTAATTAAAGACAACCACATTCAAGCCGCCGGCTCCATTTCTTCAGCCATTGAAAGGGCCCGGGCCAAGGCCCCGCATTTGCTTAAGATTGAAGTGGAAGTTGAGACCCTTGAAGAATTGGCCCTGGCCATTGAGGCCAAGGCCGACGCCATTCTTTTGGACAACATGACTCCAGAGCAGTTAAAGACTGCCGTCCTGGCCGCCCGTAAACAGGCCAAATCCCAAGGGCGTCAAATTATCCTGGAAGCCTCTGGCGGGATTAACATCCACAATGCCGCCGAAATCGCCCAAACTGGAGTCGACTACCTCTCGGTTGGGGCCCTGACCCACTCGGCCCCATGCGCTGACATCGGCCTGGACTGGGAATAAGGAAGACTTGCTGTGAGCAGTTTGGACTATCGGGTCATGGACACCCAAATCTTTAACCTCGGGCTGACAGTCTATGCCACTTCAGCCTATATCGTTATTTGTTCTCTGGTCGGAGACGGCGTCCCGGCCACCTACGACAACCTTTCGGCCCGCTGGGGCGCCGAAGGAGTCCACCTTGACAGCGCCTTAGATGAACTTTCGTCCTGGTTAATCATCGAGTTGGCTCAGGGTCCAGAAAATCAGACCGCTTACACCCCCAATCCGGCTTCAATCTGGCGCACCCCAGGCTCAAGAACCAATTGACCTGGAAGCAGTTTTTTGAAAATCAGCTGATTTAAAAATCAAACCAGACCAAAATTAAATCTACTGGTCAGGCTTTCAACCTTTTGAGGAAATCAATTTTTTAACCACCCCGGCTTGGCCGAGCTTTATGGAATGCTTGAGCCTTTACACCCGCCATGAGGATTGATTATGTTCAAAAAAATTACTACTTTAACCCTGGCCTTTGGCATTATGTTGGCCTTTTTTGTCGCCCTGATATTGCCAACACCATCAGTGCTGGCCCAGGTTGGGGTTAGTCAAGGGCAGGCCCAGGCCCCAGCCGCTGCCCTGCCCGCTCTGGAACCGCCTTCTGAAAAAAACGGCGGCCTCAAACCCATCCTCAATCCCGCCCGCCTTAATGATACCGACGACAAAATTGAGGTAGTCTACTTTTTCTGGTACGGCTGCCGGGGCTGCCGGGAAACAGATCAAACCACCAGCATGTTTTTGAACTCTCTGCCCGACGATGTCAGGGTGGAAAAACTTCATGTCCTCTTTGACAACCAACCCTTGTGGCGCATCCACGGCAAGCTGTTTTATGTCCTTGATGAGCTGGGTGTGGAAAAAGACCTCCATACCAAACTCTTTGCTACCGTCCAGCAACAGCCTCACGGCCCAGGCGGGGGTTCCACCTACGGTTTGACAACCCCTGAATCTCAGGAGACCTTTGTCGCAGCCAATGGGATCTCCCGAGCGGCCTTTAAAACCGCCTATGATTCCCCGCAAGTCAAGGGCCGCATGGAAAGAGTCATCGCCTTTATGAACAACAGCGGCATTGATGGAGTTCCGGCCCTGATCATTAACGGTCGTTACCAGTATACCTTGTTTGAGGGTCCCGGCTTTTACCAGCAGGCTGAAAGACTTATCAACCTTGAAAGAGAACGCCTGAGCGCCTCAAAAGTTTCTCCACCTGCCTAAGATGAAAAAGCCGCTCCACCGGCCGAAGAACCCAAGTCTTAAGACTTGACAACCCTAAAAGGCCAATAAATCCACCATGTCCAAAGCAATCCGCCAGCTCATAGATGATTTTTTTGGGACCCTCAAAACCTTCGAAAACCATCGGGCCATTTGGCTGCTCGGGGCAGCTCTGGCCATATCTTTAGAGGTTTTCAGCGTTTTATGGTTTCAAAATCACTTGGGGCTTTGGCCATGTGAGTACTGCGTCATAATCCGCTTTGACGTTCTCATGGTAGCCGCCGGATGCCTTCTGGCGGCAGCTTGGCCCCGGGCGCTGCCGGTTAGGCTGGCCGGGCTTTTGGTCGCCTTTTTCGGGGCCATCTCCGGACTGGTCAATACTTTAAAACTGGAAGTAATAACCCTGAAAAGTCAATATATCCCCGGGTATTACTCAATTTGCCGCCCAGGTTCAGTTGGTTTTCCCCTGGGCCTGAAACCAGATAAGCTGTTTCCCTTACACTTTCAGGCTCTGGGGATTTGCGGGGAAAACCAGCAGTGGTATCTTTTGGGTCTTTCCATGACCCAGTGGCTGATAGTTGTCTTTCTTGTAATGCTAACCTGTCTAACCTTGACCCTGGCGGCCCTGTTTGTCCGCCGGCCGGCTCCCAAAAACTTTGGCGGGCCCGGCCAGATTTCAACGGCACATTGAAAAATATCAGAAACTTCTCCATAGTCGCCCATATCGATCACGGTAAATCCACCTTAGCCGACCGCCTGATTCAGGAAGCCGGACTAATTGATGATCGGCAATTTCACGATCAAATCTTAGACAGCCTTGATTTGGAGAGAGAAAGAGGCATCACCATCAAAAGCTCGGCCGTAACCCTCCCCTTAACCGGGCCTGACGGCCAAAGCTGGCAGCTTAACCTCATCGACACCCCCGGTCACGTCGATTTTTCCTACGAAGTCTCCCGGGCTCTGGCCTCCTGCGAAGGGGTGCTCCTGCTGGTCGATGCCGCCCAAGGGGTGGAAGCCCAAACCTTGGCCAACCTCTATGCCGCCATGGAGCACGATCTGGTCATTATCCCGATCATCAACAAAATAGATCTCCCGGCCGCCGACATCCCGGCCGCTAAAGAGCAAATCGGACAAGATCTGGGCCTGGACCCCGATGAAGCCCTTTTAATCTCTGCCAAACAAGGTTTGGGGATTGCCGAAACTTTTAAAGCGATCATTGAACGCATCCCCCCGCCGACCGGTGATGAATCCGCACCTCTGCGGGCTCTGATTTTCGACGCCTACTACGATCCCTTCCGGGGAACGGTAGTGGCCGTCCGCCTCTTTGATGGAGCCTTAAAAGCTGGCGATCAAATTTTACTCATGGCCAGCGGCGCCGCCTACAAGGTTGAAGAAGTCGGCCTGTTTAAACTCAGGCGTGAACCGGCCGGGACTTTAAGCGCCGGCCTGGTCGGCTATATCATCGCCGGTATTAAGACCGTTTCCGATGTGGCTATCGGCGATACCGTGACCTTGACCTCCCAGCCGGCTGCCCAGCCTCTGGCCGGATTTAAAACCGTCAAACCGGTTGTTTTTTCTTCCATCTATCCGGTGTCCTCCGACGATTACCCGTCGCTGTCGGAAGCCTTAGAAAAATATAAACTCAACGACGCCTCCCTGATCTACCAAAAGGACTCCAGCGCCGCACTGGGACTGGGATTCAGATGCGGATTTTTGGGCCTTTTACACCTGGAAATTGTTCAGGAAAGACTTGAGCGGGAGTACGATCAATCCATCATCATGACCTCGCCTTCAGTGCGTTACCGCTTTGTCCTTAAAAACGGCACTGAACTGGAAATTGACAACCCCCAGGATTATCCCGATCCTTCGGCCATCGAAGAATCCCTGGAACCCTATATCAAGGCCTCTATTCTGACCCCGGAGCGCTTCATCGGAGCAGTGATGAAGCTGGGCCTCGACCGCCGTGGAGTAAATTCTCAGATGAATTTTCCAACTCCAGCCCGGGCTGAGATAACCTTCGAACTGCCACTGGCGGAAATAGTTTACGATTTTTACGATAAACTCAAATCCATTACCCAAGGTTACGGTAGCTTTGACTACGAACTGATCGACTACCGCGCCAACAAGCTGGTCAAAGTCGATATCCTGCTCAACGGCGAAAAAGTCGACGCCCTTTCGGTCATCGTTCACAAAGACCGGGCTCGGTCCAGGGCGCTAATGATGTGTGACCGCCTCAAAGATGAGCTGCCTCGCCAGCAGTTTAAAATAGCCATCCAAGGGGCCATTGGCGGTGAAATCATTGCCCGCTCGACTATCAGCGCCTTCCGCAAGGACGTCACCGCCAAATGCTACGGCGGGGATATAACCAGAAAGCGTAAACTTTTGGAAAAACAAAAGAAGGGTAAAAAGCGCATGAAAATGGTCGGGCAAATTGAAGTTCCCCAGAGCGCTTTTATTGCGGTCCTTAAAACCGACGACGACTAGTGCGGCCTTAAAAAACGACCTTATCGGCTCAGAGCAAAAATCAAGTCACTCGCCTCCCCAAAAGGCGGGAGACCCAACAAGGAAACCCAAACCATGGATACCAGATCAGATTCTCTGCCGGTCGGCTGGCTAGGAACCAGGACTGCCGCCGACCGAACCAACCTCATTGAAACGGCCTTGGGCAAACGCCCGGCCGACTTGGTCATCAAAGGGGCGGAGGTATACAATCCTTTTTTAGGAGTCTTTCAGAAAGGTGATCTGGCTATTAGCGACGGCCGGGTGGCCGGCCTTGGGTCCTACGAGGGCCACACCAAGATTGACGGCTCCGGCGGGTATCTGATTGCCGGCTTTATCGACAGCCACGTTCACATCGAAAGCTCCATGACCGGGCCGCTGGAGTTTGCCAAAACTTTGTCCGAGGGGGGGACGACCACCGTGGTGGCCGATCCCCACGAGATCGCCAACGTCGCCGGTCTAACTGGGCTGAGCTGGCTTTTAAAAGCCACCGAAGATCTCCCGATTACCGTTTTCGTCATGACCCCGTCGTGCGTTCCGGCCTCTCCCTTGGAACGAGGCGGTGCCGTCATGGGCCGCTATGAGATTGCCAGGTTTCTCTCATTTGAAAGAGTGCTGGGTCTGGGCGAGATGATGAACTTTCCCGGAGTTATAAATTCCGATCCAGAGGTTTTGGCTAAACTGAGCCTGGCCGTTTTGATCGACGGTCACTCCCCCGGTTTAAAGGATGAATCTCTAAGGGCCTACGCTGGGGCCGGGATATCGACCGATCACGAATGCCGGACCAAGCAGGAGGCCCTTGAACGCATTTCCTACGGTCAAAGAGTCTTGATGCGCCAGGGGACGGCCGCTAAAAACCTGCTCGATCTGCTGCCGGCCGTTAACAACCACAACTTCCATTTTTTCCACCTGTCGACCGACGACCGCCACGCCAGGGATCTGGTCCGGGAAGGCTCCATTAACCACTTGGTTGCTTTGGCCGCCGCTGCCCGCCCCAAAGCTTTAGGCCCCATCATCAATATGGCCACCCTCAATCCCTCCATCCACTATGACCTCAGGGAGCTTGGGGCTCTGGTCCCAGGACGGGTAGCCGACATGGCCTTATATCCAGATTTGAAGGACTTCAAACCGTCCATTGTCTGGCGGCACGGAATCAAAGTGGCTGAAAATGGCAGATCACTTTGGAACAAGCCTCCCCCCCCGACCGAAACGTTCCGGGACACCGTCATTTTGGGCCCCCTGGACCCCCAAAGCCTCAAAGTCAAAGCTACCGGCCCAAAAGTACGGGTCATTGGGGTGGTCCCCGACCAAATTGTAACCAAGCACCTCATTGAGAACCTGCCGACCCACAATGGCTTCTATGAAGCCGACGGCAACACCGATCTGGCCAAAATGGCCGTCTGGGATCGCTACGGTTCTAAATCTCCACCAGCGGTAGGTTTTATCCGGGGCTTGGGAATTCGGCAAGGGGCCATAGGCACCACCGTCAGCCATGACTCCCACAACTTGTCAGTGGCTGGAGTCAACGATGCCGATATGCTGGTCTGTGCAGCCCACCTGGAAAAAATCGGCGGCGGTTTGGCTTTGGCCTTAAACGGCCAAATCATCGACGCCCTCCCGCTCCCCTTGGGCGGCCTGATGAGCGAGCTGACCATGTCCCAGACTGCCGCCACCCTCGATCGTCTGGTGGCGACCTGCCCGAAAATGGGTTTTGCGGCCGGCTTTGATCCGTTTATGCTCCTGTCTTTTATGAGTCTTTCAGTTATACCGAGCCTTAAACTGACCGCCGGAGGACTGGTGGATGCCGTAACTTTTGAATCGGTGGCCACGGTCTTTTAATATTTTTGGGGATTATTTCGGGTGCTCCCCTTAAACCAGCAGCAGTTTTTTTGAGGAAAGGTTTCCGAGCCTGCTGAGCTCAGTCTAGACGTCATGATCGCTAAACAAATCGACACTTTCGAGCCCAACGAGTCTTCTTCTTTCAGCTCTTTGGGGCTCAATAACGCTTTCGAATCAGCCCCAACCAACCATGGGCGCTGGCCGGTCGACCCGGCCAGCGCCCAAAGCTGCGCTGAGCAGCTAGCCGAACGGGCCGAGCATATCCCGGTCATCCGGCCAGGCCTCTGGCAGGCCGAATATCCTTTTGAGCCCCATTACCTGGCTTTAGGAGGCGGCCGCTGCGTTCATTACGTTGACCAGGGTCAGGGCCCGGCCGTAGTCATGGTCCACGGCAATCCCGGCTGGTCGTTCATGTGGCGGCACCTTTTGAGTTCCTTAACCGGGTATCGGCGCCTGGCCGTCGATCTGCTGGGGATGGGTCTTTCCAGCCGTCCCCAACCGGGCCCCTGGCTGACCTTAGCCGGCCGGATTGCTGATTTTACTCACTGGCTGGACCAGGTTGTCCCCAAGGGGCCGGTCCACCTGATGGCCCACGACTGGGGCGGCCCCATCGCCTTGGGCTGGGGCACCAAAAACCCTGACCGGGTGGCTTCTCTGACCCTGATGAACACTGCCCTGCGGCTTCCCAGCGGGACCAGCCTTTCATGGAAATTGAAGCTGTTTCAGCAAAGCCGGTTTTTGGGCCGGTTTTTGGCGGTCTCCCTCAACCTTTTCTGCGGTGGACTGGTCCGCTATGGAACCGTCCGGCCCATGACCAAATCGGCCAGGGAGGGGTTTTTGGCTCCCTACCGCTTGGCCGCCCACCGCCAAGCGGTAGGCGGTTTTGTCCAAGATATTGCGCTTACTCCCAAGCACCCCAGCTGGGAAACTCTTTCGGAAATCGACCGCTCTCTTAGGCTCGTTGCCGGAAAGCCGTCCCAGCTTATCTGGGGGCTTAAGGATTTTGTCTTTACCAAGGCCTTTATGCTCGATCTGGCCGCCCGGCTCCCCGGGGCCGAGATTTGGCCTCTGCCCATGGCCGGGCACTGCTTAACCGAGGACCAGCCTGACCGCATAGTTGCCATTTGCCGGGACTTTTTGAGGCGCAACTGCTAATTTTCCCAAAATTGGCCCTCCCTCAGCCCATTTGAAGGGTGCCGTGGCACCACCAAAGCCGGCTGAGCGTCCGGACCACCCAGGAGCATTTATGACCAAAGCGCCGGACCCTCAGAGCGAGCTGGAGAAAACCCCGACTAGCGGCCCGGGGTCGGCCGCCGCCTTTGGAACAGGAGTCGACCCGCTGGCCGACTTTGAGGCCCTGCTGACAGTTGCGCCCCAGAGTTCTTTTAACATAGCCTCCCTTCTGTCCCTCGCCGCCGCCCGTCATCCCGATCAAACGGCGGTCTTAACCAGGCGGCGCCCGGACTGCCTGGGCCGGCTAAAGCTTACCTACGCCCAGCTGGAGGACAATTCCTCGACCCTGGCCGCCGCTCTGGCCAAGAGCGAGCTAAGTCCAGGCGACCGGGTAGTGGTCATGGTCCCACCAGGACCTGACTTTTTTATCGTTATCTTTGGGCTTTTTAAAGCCGCCCTGGTTCCGGTCATGGTCGATCCCGGGATGGGTCTTAAGCGTATGCTTATGTGCCTGGCTGAGGGACGGCCCAAGGGCTTGGTCGGCGTAAATCTGGCCCACCTGGCCAGTTTGATTATGCCCCGCTTTTTTACCTCCATCCGCCACCGGGTGTCTCTGGGCCGAACCTTTGGCTGGGGGGGACAAAGTCTTAAAAAAATTCTCACCAGTCCTCCGGGACCGTTTGCCTTGCCCGAGACCCTGGCCGGCGATACAGCGGCCATTCTTTTTACTTCCGGGGCCACCGGCCCGGCCAAGGGCACCATTTACACCCATTCAATGTTTCTAGCCCAGGTCGGACTTATCCGTCACGTTTTCGGGCTGACCGAAGGCGGGGTGGATTTGGCCACCTTTCCATTGTTTTCGCTGTTTTCGGCGGCTCTGGGGCTAACATCGGTTACCCCCAACATGAATCCGATCAAACCCGGCCAGGCCGACCCCAGGCGTTTGATATCCGCCATTGACGGGGAAAAGGCCACCAGCATGTTTGCCTCCCCGGCTCTTTTAACGGTTTTAGCCCGCCACGCCAAGGCCGAAAATCTGACCTTCCGGACCTTAAAGCGGGTCATCTCCGCCGGAGCCCCGGTCCGGCCGGAACTTCTGGCCGAATTTTCCCAGGTTTTACCCCCGGAGACCAGGCTCCTGACCCCTTACGGCGCCACCGAAGCCATGCCGCTGACCACCATTGAAGCCGGCGAGGTGGCTCAAATCAGGGGCATGACCGAACAAGGCTTTGGCATGTGCGTCGGTCAACCCCTCCCTGGACACCGGGTGGCCATCATCCCCATTTGCGACAATGTTTTGGAGTCATTTTCGGAGGCCAAAATCCTCCCCAAGGCCGAGATCGGCGAGATAGTGGCCCAGGGGCCGGTCATCGCCCCAAGTTATTTTGAAAGACCTCTGGAAACCGAACTATCGCTAATCACCGGCCCAGATGGACTAATCTGGCGCCGCCTGGGCGATCTTGGCTGGCTGGACGCCCAGGGCCGGCTATGGTTTTGTGGCCGCAAAAGCCAACGGGTGGTGACTCAGACCGGTGTATTTTTTACCGTTTGCTGCGAAGCCGTTTTCAACAATCACCCCAAGGTCCGCCGCAGCGCCCTGATTGGAGTCGGGGCACCGACTAACCGCATTCCGGTGGTGGTCATTGAGCCCATCGGGCGGCTCTCGTCGTCTGGCTGGCTGACCATGCAAGAGGAGCTCTCAGCTTTGGCCCGTTCCAACCCCCGAACCCGGGCCATTACGATTTTCTTGAAAAAGAAAAATTTTCCCGTTGACATTCGCCACAATGCTAAAATCAATCGGGAAAAGCTGGCCATCTGGGCGGTGGGCCAACTTGGTGAGCACTTGCCCAGCTCTCGAAACTGAGCATTAGTGGCACCACTTCAAGAGTTTGATTGGGGGAAAAGATTTAGAGCTTGGGGGGTGTTATGACTTGGAGGGAGATTGACCACCGAAATTTTCAAAAGATCCTTTTTGGGGTTATGAAAACTTTTGGTCAGCCAAACCAGCTAATCAAAATAGCCAAGCCCTTGACGCTGCGGCAACGGCTTGGCTGGCCGCTTGCGACCGCTCTAGAGCAAATCATTTTTGGTGTAACGAAATAGAGACATCGCCTCTTCAGGATAATCTGGTTTGTATCCGTTCACGGAGGGGTGCAAACACCTATAATAGTGGATCAAATTGCGAGATTTCCCCACCCATCTTTCTTGGTTCAAAGCTCACTGACAACCCCGCTCATAACACCAGT
>JAISWF010000020.1 GCA_031271165.1 Deltaproteobacteria bacterium | reverse complement strand
ACTCCGTTCATCTCCAGTCTTATAACCGGATAGGCCGGCCAGTCGTAGCCTGCCTTCTCGATCCAAAGTTCTTTGAACAGTTCTTTTTGGCCTCAAAGTAAATATTCAAGAGAGTCAACAAGGACGGTTTTGCCGAAACGACGAGGCCGCGACAGAAAATAAGGCACTGGCCACTGAATTATCTTATACAATAGTTTGGTCTTATCGGCGTAATATCCACCTTTACGGATGGTCGCAAAATCGGCTATCCCTACAGGCAATTTTTTCATGGTTCCAGTCCCCGCAGTAAAAAATATGGTTCTCGGCGCCATACGTAATTTGAGACCAAGAGGTTCTTGGCGATTGTTACTAAATTATATATCATTTTCTTGAATAATGTATATAGCTAGTTTTTTTCTACTGGACAGAATCCTAATCCCATATCCGGAATTTCCTTGGATTGAGTCGGGCGGCGATATCCATCAATAGGCGGAGGCTTGTCGGAACAAAAGCGAGGTTAATTTTGATTGTTTTCTTGCGTCGATGACAGAGCTTACAACGGGGAGCGCATTTAAGTTCGGGAAGCTGCGGGCGGTGGCTTGGGCTTTTAAAATGCGGAGGAGGCCGAAAAATGACGCCTGAACGGATACCCAATAAGGAACAGTTAATCAGGCCAATTCAAGCCGTTTTGGAACATGGCAGCCAACAAACCGAAGAAAGTTGAGGTAGCTTATAGCGTACAGTGATGAACAATGGGCTGAATGCAAGCGAAAATGCCGTTTGAACGCTGAAGATATTGCCCTTGCCAAAAGGCTTGGGTTGAATCCGCGAAATCTGATCAAGAATATACCGAACAAAAGCGAGCCGTGGAAGGCTCCTATAAAAGTATGGTTGCGTGAAATCGAGGCGAATCACGGTAAATAAAGCGAATATCGGCACGTAAAGGACAGGCAGACGAAAAAGTCTCCTGTCCTTTTTTTCGTTCATGCTCGGATAAAGTTATTGCAGAAAGTGAGATTGAATATGAAAATCGTAAAACGCAAAGCCAGGTCGGCGGAATCAAAGTCTTGAACAAATAAGTCAACCTTTCCAAGCATACGCCTAAGCAACGGCTGCCTGGGCTCCGGACAGGTACCTGGCGCAGACATAATCGGCCGCAAGGCGCGTAGAGATAGTTTCCTCCGCCTAATCGGCTAAAAGTGTCATTGAGCCCCTGAACCGCTCCTGAATCTCGGCTCAAAAAGACAAATACTTGCCCCAGTTGACCTCGCAACCTGTGGTCATCATTTGGTGCAGGAAGTTGGTGGCTTGTGGCATGGTTAGGTCGATGGTGATTTTGAGCCTGGACTTCCAACCGTTGCTTTCTGTCTTACCAGCAATTTACTAGGCGTAGCGCCTTTCCAATGGTGCTCTACGATCAAGGATAGACCATGGCATGGACAGGGCATAGACAGGCTGTGTTGGCCGAACAATTCGTCGTTGGTGGTTGGAAACTGGCTCAAAGGGACTAATATTAGCCAAAGATAACAGCGAGGATGGTCAAACCATTCGACAACAAGCCAAAGGACATCAGGGCCACAAAAATGGACCTCTCCAGAATCTGGTGGATGACCTAAATAATATCGCAAGGTTTGGTTTATGACCGTCCAGTGGTAGAAACATTGTTAGTTTAGGCATAAAGCCGGAAAAGGGACTGAAGGCACCGGCAAATTTGAGGCTACTAGTTTTTTTACTCTCAAAATCGTACAATATTGAAAAATCAAATTTTAAAATTCTAAAACCAGCCAGGCAGTTGGCCCTCCCTCTATGTGAGTGACCTTTGGTGGCTTGGCCATTGGTCGCAATCGCATTTTAAGCCAGGTATTAAACAAATTTAGAAAACAACACATCCATCCGTGGTTGCGAACCCTAAAAATTGACGTTTCGACTTCAGAAAAAAGGACCGGCTCAAGAGACAAGAAAAAAAATGATGTATTTTTTTTATTACACATCAAAAAAAAGATGTGATCTTTCATTTCTAGAAAAAATGCAATAACCCCAGATGGCCCCGGCTCATTTGTTTCAACCATCCTATTTGGGCGGCTTGATGGGGTTAGCTTGAGCTGAAGTAAACTTATGTCAATTATATTGCTAATTTAATCGATATGGCCTTACAAAATTTATCTTCCAATATGATATGGTCGTTTGGGGTGGTTTCCAAGGCTGAGCATTATCCACCAAGGTTGGAAGAGGTCAGAGTTCAAATAATTTTTAACTGAAAAAATGCAATCAAAAAATCTTTTATTATACATCAAAAAATTGATGTTTTTAAGTCAAAAAAAATTTTGCCAATCAAAATTTAGAGGCAAAAAAATACTTGACTTTTTTTTTACCAGGGATATACTTACCAATATTCAATCAATTTTTTGACGAGACTTTAAAAAAAATACGTTTGCGGCGGCCAGCCTTTTAAGGTTGGAAATGTGGAGCATTATATGACTAAGGCGATAACCGTCGGAGTGGACTTTGGTTCAGATTCAGTACGGGCCTTGGCTGTCAGTTGCGCCGACGGAACTGAGCTGGCCACTGAGGTCGTTTATTACCCGCGCTGGAAAAAAGGTCTGTACTCAGTTAATTCCGGCAATCAATTCCGGCACCATCCTCTGGATTATCTTGAGTCTCTTGAAAAAGCCGTCCGCTCAGTCGTCCTGGCACTCTCTGAAAACCAGAGGGCTAATATCGTCGGCCTCGGAGTTGATGCGACCGGGTCCACCCCGGCCCCCATTGACAGTGAGGGGCGGATTCTAGCCCTGCGTCCAGACTTTTCCGAAAATCCCAACGCCATGTTTGTTTTGTGGAAGGACCATACGGCCGTGGCCGAGGCCGACGAGATCACGCGTTTTTGTCAGAGTGGAGCCTTTCCAGATTATACAAAATACATCGGTGGTGTTTATTCTGCCGAATGGTTCTGGGCCAAAGCCCTGCACGTTTCCAGGGTCGATCCGGCTGTTCGCAAGGCAGCTGTATCCTGGGTTGAGCTGACCGACTGGGTGCCGGCTATTTTATCGGGCACAGAGCGTCCCTCAGATATTAGACGCGGAAGATGTACCTCGGGCCATAAATGTCTGTGGCACCCTAGCTGGGGCGGCCTTCCTTCTCGTGAATTTTTCCATCAGCTTGACCCCGTCCTGACTCAAAATCTAATCCATCCACTTTTTTCCAAGACCTATACCGCCGATATCCCAGTCGGAACCATCACCGCCGAGTGGGCCCAGCGTCTGGGCCTGCCCTCGACAGTTGTTGTTTCAGGGGGAGAATTTGACTGCCACATGGGGGCTGTCGGCGGAGGAGCTCAGGCGCATACCTTGGTCAAGGTCATCGGGACCTCGACCTGCGATATTCTCATGGCCGAGCCTTCGGTGATTAAAGACCTGGCGGTCGGAGGCATCTGCGGGCAGGTTGACGGTAGCTGCGTCCCGGGTTTGATTTGCCTGGAAGCCGGACAATCCGCCTTCGGCGACATGTATGCTCTTTTCTCTCGGATAATGGCCTGGCCCTTGGAGCTTTTGTCTAAAACCAACCCTTCGACCGCCAAGGCGGCCCTGGGTATCAAGGAAAATCTGATCGCCCATCTGACCGAACAATGGGCGGCGAGTGCCGATCTCGATCGCCTGCCGCTAGTTATGGATTGGTTCAACGGTCGCCGCACCCCTTACGCCAACCAGTGGCTCAAAGGGCTCATTGCTGATTTGGATTTGGGTTCAACGGCGGCCGAAATTTTCGGCGGATTTATCGCTTCCACCGCTTTCGGGGCCAGAGCTATCATGGAGTGCCTCACCGAGCAAGGCGTAGCCGTTGATCGGGTCCGGGCCATGGGCGGTATTGCCAAAAAATCTCCTATTATCATGCAGGTCTGTGCCGATGTCATGAACCGGCCCCTTGAAGTTGTTAAATCTGAGCAGTGCTGCGCCCTGGGAGCGGCCATCTTTGCCGCCGTCGCCGCCGGGGCCTACCCTGACGTGCCGTCAGCTGAAAAAAGTATGGCCAGCCCTGTCGAGCGCTGCTTTGAGCCCGAACCCGAAAAGGTTGGTCGCTATGAGGGTCTTTACCAAAAATACCTTCGCTGGAGCCGGGTCACTGAGCCTCTTTATAGCCCTAACGAATAACAAGTTCAATAATTCAAACTCATCAGGAGTTTTTTAATGTCTTTTACAGAGAAAAAACCGTCCATCTGGTTGGTTGCTGGAAGCCAGCATCTTTACGGCCAAAATGCCCTAAAACAAGTGGAAATTAATGCTCGTCTGGTAACCGAGGGCTTAAATGCCTTGGGGTTGCCCTTCGATATAGTCTATAAAACCATGGCCACTCGCTCGGAGGAGGCGACCGCCTTTTGCCGGCAGGCCAATTTCGACCCCGATTGTGCCGGGGTCATTACCTGGATGCACACCTTTTCTCCAGCTAAGATGTGGACTTTAGGCTTAAGGCTTTTGGAAAAGCCCATGCTTCAGCTCCATACCCAGCTGGGCGCCCATATCCCCTGGGATTCCATTGACATGGATTTTATGAATCTTCATCAGACCGCACACGGCGGCCGCGAGTTTGGGTACATGAGTGCCCGGCTGCGAAAGCCTTTTACGGTGGCCGTAGGCCATTGGAAAGAGGACCGGGTCAAGACTCGTTTGACTGACTGGATGCGTGTCTGCGCTGGTCTTTTTGAAAGCCGCAGCCTCAAGGTCGCCCGGTTCGGCGATAACATGAGAGGCGTCGCCGTAACCGAAGGCGACAAGGTTGAGGCTCAAATCCGTTTCGGTTACGAAGTCGACGCCTACTCAATCGGCGACCTCACCGCCTCCATTGCCGAAGTCAGCGACCAGCAGGTAGAGCAGCTGGTTTCCCAATACGAGGATTTGTACACTTTATCCGAGGTCGCTCAAAAAGGCGGGAGCAAACGTCAAAACGTCCTCGACGCCGCCAGAATTGAGATCGGGCTTAGAAATTTTCTGGAGGCCGGCAATTACAAGGCCTTCACTACCAATTTTCAGACCCTTGAAGGCATCAAGCAGCTCCCCGGCTTGGCTGTCCAGCGCCTGATGGCCTCCGGCTACGGGTTTGCCGGCGAGGGCGACTGGAAAACGGCGGCCTTGGTCCGGACTCTTAAAGTCATGGCCCAAGGTCTGCCCCAAGGAACTTCTTTTATGGAGGACTACACTTACGACTTTGAGCCGGGCCGCGACTTGACCTTGGGGGCCCACATGCTCGAAGTCTGCCCGTCTTTAGCCGGGACTAAGCCTGTCTTGGACGTCATTGCTTTGGGCATCGGGGGGAAGGCTGACCCGGCCCGCCTTATTTTTTCGTCTGCTCCAGGGGAGGCCATTAACGTCGGCCTTATGGACATGGGCAATCGTTTCCGGCTGCTTATCAATGAAGTGACCGTGCTCACTCAGCCACAACCCCTTCCCAAGCTTCCGGTAGCCTGCGCTGTTTGGACCTACAAGCCTGATTTCGTAACCGGCGTCGAAGGCTGGATTATCGCCGGCGGAGGCCACCATACAGCTCTGAGCTTGGCTCTTAGTTCCTGGCATGTTTGCTCTTTAGCCGACGAACTCGGCGTTGAATGCGTGGTCATCGACCAAAATACGACCATCAGGGACCTGCAAAATGAGCTGCGTTGGAACGAGTCTTTTTATCGAACCTGAAAAGGTCATTTCGGGCAGGGCCATGGGCTTTTGACCCGGCCGCCCTGTCCAAAATGGGGGATCGTTTGGGCCCGAAACCACGGCGATCCGAAACTGGGTTCGAACCGGCCCGAAACCGGTTCGAACCCAGGCCCGAGTAACAAATTGTTGTCTGTTTTGCCTTTTGCTCACTTTTTTCAAGAAGATCTAAGGAGATTATCATGAAACTTCTCAAAATGTGTCTTGTTGTTGTAAGTTTGGTTGTTTTGATGGCTGTTTCTAATGTGGCCTTCAGCGCCGACAAACTGGTAGTGGGTTTTTCTCAGATTGGAGCCGAATCCGGCTGGCGGTCAGCGGAAACCAAGGTAACTTATCAGGAAGCTGATAAACGCGGTGTCGAACTCAAGTTTTCAGATGCCCAACAGAAACAGGAAAACCAGATTAAAGCCATCCGGGCCTTCGTGGCTCAGGAAGTGGATGCAATTTTCCTGGCCCCGGTCGTCGAAACCGGTTGGACTACTGTTTTGAAGGAAGCCAAGGAAGCTGGCATCCCTGTTTTTCTGCTGGATCGTTTAATTGAAGATAAGGACGTCGATCTTTACACCAGCGCCATTGTTTCCGATCAAGTGCTCGAAGGCCGCCTGGCCGCCGAGTGGCTGGCCGAAGCTACCGGAGGCAAGGCCAATATCGTTGAGCTCCAGGGCACCGTCGGAGCCAGCGTCACCAACAATCGTAAAAAAGGTTTTGAGGAAGTCGTGGCCCAGCATCCAGACATGAAAATCATTCATTCCCAGAGCGGTGATTTTACCAGGTCCAAGGGTAAAGAGGTCATGGAGAGCTTTATTAAGGCTGAAAACGGCGGCAAAAATATCACTGCCATGTACGCTCACAATGATGATATGGCCATCGGGGCCATCCAGGCCATCAAAGAGGCCGGGCTAATTCCTGGCAAGGACATCTTGGTCGTTTCCATCGACGGAGTGCCTGACATTTTTAAGGCCATGGCTGACGGCGAAGCCAACGCCACCGTTGAGCTGACTCCCAACATGGCCGGCCCCGCTTTGGATGCTCTCATCAAGTTCAAAGCCGACGGTGTAGCTCCGCCTAAAGTTATTCAGACGGAAACGAAAGTTTATCTGCCTGACACAGCCCAGGCTGAATACGACCGCCGCAAAGAACTCTATTAAGCAGTTTCAGGCCAAGGCCGGGGCTGAGGGCCCCGGTCTTGGTGGCCTGGAAGAATTTCTGGATTTAACATAATACTGGCCTGGCAGTAATTGAGGTGTATCGGAGGTTTTTTTATGGCGCTATATGATGCCAATGCTTTATTGGTCGTCCGTGGGCTTAGCAAAGAGTTTCCCGGGGTCAAAGCTTTGACCGACGTGGACTTTACCTTGCGGTCTGGTGAGGTCCATGCTCTTTTAGGAGAGAATGGCGCCGGAAAATCGACTCTGATCAAGTGTATTTCAGGCGTTTATAAGCGGGATGGTGGCGCTGTATTTCTTGATGGCCAGTTGATTTCCCCGGCCAGCGTCGAGGAAGCCCAGCGGCTGCGGATCGGGGTGGTGTACCAGGAAGTTAACCTGCTGCCCAATCGGTCGGTGGCTGAAAACCTGTTTTTAGGCCGTCAGCCCATCCGTTTTGGTTTGGTCGATGTTAAAACCATGCGCCACAAAGCCCGAGAAATTTTAAGGCGCTACAACCTTGAGATAGACGTTTCTGAGAACCTCGATCGGTTTTCGGTGGCCGTCCAGCAAATCATCGCTATTGCCCGGGCCGTGGATCTGTCGGCCAAGGTTCTCATTTTGGATGAGCCCACCGCCAGTTTGGATCGCCATGAAGTGGCCATGGTTTTTGATGTTATGAGGGTTTTGCGGGACAAAGGGATTGGCATAATTTTTATTACCCATTTTTTGGATCAGGTTTACGAAGTAACCGATCGCATCACGGTTTTGCGAAATGGCTACCTGGTAGGCGAGCGAAAAACGGCCGAGCTTCCCAGAATTGAACTGGTTTCCATGATGCTGGGCCGCGAGCTTGATGACAAAGCCCAAAGGGTCAAAACTCAGCTGGACCAGTTCGGAGGTGAACCGGTGGTCCGCTTCCAAAGCCTGGGCAAGCGCGGGGTGGTCTCCCCCTTTTCCTTTGAAGTCCGAGGCGGAGAGATTTTGGGAGTGGCCGGTCTTTTGGGCGCTGGGCGGACGGAAACGGCCAAGACTATTTTCGGCATTACACCGGCCGACTTCGGCGAAGTGGTCGCCAGCGGCAGGAAGGTTAGCGTCAAGTCCCCGGTGGATGCCGTTAAACTAGATTTCGGGTATTGCCCGGAGGATCGTAAGGTTGAAGGCATTATTGGCGATCTGTCGATTCGGGAAAACATTATTTTGGCTCTTCAGGCCAAAAAAGGTTGGTTAAAACCAATAACCAAAGGCGAACAGGAAAAATTAGCTGATTATTATATTGATAAACTTAAAATCCGGCCGGCCGATCGGGAAAAACCCATTCAGCTACTGTCGGGCGGAAATCAGCAAAAAGCCCTTCTGGCCCGCTGGCTAGCTACCAATCCCCGGTTTTTGATTTTGGACGAACCAACCAGGGGTATCGACGTTGGAGCTCACGCCGAAATCATCAAACTTATCGAAGAGCTATGCGGGGAAGGTTTGGCGCTTTTGGTCATTTCCTCAGAACTTGAAGAGATTGTCAGCTACGCCACTCGTGTTTCGGTCATGCGGGATCGCAAGCATATTCGGGAGCTGACCGGTTCTGAGGTGACGGTGGGACACATTATGAAGGCCATTGCCTCCGACGCCAAGGAGGGGGAGCATGAAACAGTCGTCTGACCCAATGAGTTCCAAAAAACCGTTTAGGGTGTTTCGCGGGCTGCCTCAGCTGAGCATGCTGGTGCTCATTTTAATTATCAACGTGATCAATTCTCCGTCATTTTTTAATGTCACCATCCAGGACGGAAGACTTTTCGGCAGCATCATTGACGTTTTTTACCGGGGGGTACCGGTGGCTATTTTGGCTCTCGGTATGACTCCGGTCATCGCTACTGGTGGAATCGATCTCTCGGTCGGAGCGGTTATCGCTATTGCCGGCGCAGTCACCGCTTCTTTGGCCCAGACCGATCTGGCCGGCTGGCAAATTATCTCGCTGGTCCTGATGACGGGACTGGCCTGCGGTCTGTGGAACGGTCTTTTGGTGGCCTGGCTGGGAATACAGCCTTTTGTGGCCACACTTATTTTGATGGTTTCGGGCCGGGGTATGGCCCAGATGATTACCGAAGGCAAGATTTTGACCTTCACCAACCCGGCCGTGGATTTTATCAGCCGCAGCGCTTTTTTGACGGTGCCCACAGCCATCATTATTATGCTAGCTGTTTTGTTAATGGGCTGGGTACTCTTGCGGGGGACTGCTTTAGGCATGTTTGTGGAGGCGACCGGCATTAACCGGGTGGCCTCCACAAACGTTGGAGTCAAGACCGGGGCGGTTCTGACCACGGTGTACATGTGGTGCGGTTTTTGTGCGGCCATTGCCGGGTTGATTATTACCTCCGACATCCGCGGAGCCGACGCCAACAACGCCGGACTGTGGTTAGAGATGGACGCAATCCTGGCCGTGGTTATCGGCGGAACATCCCTTTTGGGGGGACGCTTCAGTCTTGGGTTTTCTTTGCTCGGAGCCTTGATAATCCAGGCCATGAACACTGGAATCCTGGTCAGCGGCTTTAAACCGGAGCTTAACTATATCGTCAAAGCCTTGGTAGTCCTGGCAGTTTTGTGTGCCCAGTCACCGGCCCTGCGTATTTTTATGGCCAAGCTTGGCCAAAAAAGGAGGGCGGCCTCATGATTCGCCGGTATCTGCCCCTCCTGGCCACCTTGGTACTACTGGTCATTGGATATGCGATTTGTGCCTTTCAGTTTAAAAATTTTCTTTCCTTCCGAGTCTTCGGTAACCTTTTGACTGACAACGCCTTTTTGGGCATCACCGCTGTGGGGATGACCTTTGCCATTATTTCCGGCGGTATTGATTTAAGCGTCGGCTCAGTCATAGCCTTTACTACGATTTTAATAGCGGTCTTGGTTCAGTGGTTTGGGGTTCATCCCCTGGCAGCTTTTGCCGTGGCCCTGGGGGCCGGAGCTTTGGTCGGGGCCGGGATGGGCGCCATTATCCATTACCTGCAGCTGCCGCCCTTTATTGTGACCCTCACCGGAATGTTTCTAATCCGGGGCATTAGTTTTCAAATAAGCACCGAATCCATTGGCATTAATCACGAGTTCTATACCACCTTAACCGACTTTGGCCTGAAAATCGGGCGGGGCAAACTCAGTCTTTTGGCCATGGTTATGCTGGCCGTAGTAGCCGGCGGAGCCATTTTGCTTCACCGGATGCGGTTTGGTGCCAACGTTTACGCCATTGGCGGCAATATTTCTTCTGCCAGGCTCATGGGCGTACCAGTCCCAGGCACCACGGTTCGCATTTACATGCTGTCAAGCACTCTGGCGGCTCTGGCGGGCATCGTTTTTTCTCTGTATACCACCGCCGGAAACTCCCTCAACTGCGTTGGGGTCGAGCTGGACGCCATTGCCTCGGTGGTTATCGGCGGGACCCTTCTGACTGGAGGCTATGGGTTTATGATCGGGACCCTGGCCGGGGTTCTTTTGCAGGGGCTCATTCAGACTTTTATCACTTTTGACGGGACCCTCAGCAGTTGGTGGACCAAGATTATTATCGGAATTCTTCTTTTCTCGTAACTATTCAGGGGGAGGCCGGGGCGCTGTCGACCCGCCTCCAGAATTATCCTTTGCCAACATGAATTTTGGCAAAATTCTAAGGTGCTTTCAAATAATTCATGAGTTGGCTGAAA
>JAISWF010000267.1 GCA_031271165.1 Deltaproteobacteria bacterium | reverse complement strand
GCCTTGATTCGAAAAAGGCCTCTGGACTTCATTGAGCCTAAGTTGGAATCATACGTCATCGACGAAATAAAAAAATCAGATCTAGCCGACCTTCAACCCGGACCGGTCCTCTTCCACAGCGGCTACTTGACCATCGATATAATTGCCAGACCAACTGAGGCTTTCCTGAAATCCAAAGGTTTGACTACTGATGAGGGCGAAGAAGAATACTATTTTTTTAAACTCCCCAACTATGAGGTCAAATCTTCCTATAATCAGGATCTTTTTAGCGTTATTTTAGACCTTGATTCATCGGCTAAGCTTGAACAAAAAGGCCAAGAGTTCAAAGACGCTTTTCTGGCCTCAGATGCTGAGAAGGTCAGTTTTCTGTTTAGCGATTTTTTTTCGGCCATTAGTTTTTACCAAAAAACGACTAACGAAAAAACCTTCCATGCCTTTATTCAGCTAATACTCACAACCTTAGGTTTTAATGTCTATACCGAACTGGCGGGTTCCGAAGGAAGACTAGACCTTTGTTTAGAGCTGCCACAGAAAGTCTTTCTTATTATTGAGCTCAAGTATTGTCCGCATAGTACGCTCACAAAAGAAGAAGAAAACAATATTTTAACTGTTGCGATCATGGACAAGCTCACTATTGACGAAATAAATCATATTCTGGCTTTAGAAGCCACTAAAAAGATGAATCCATTTGAACTCAAAAACATATTGTTTGAGCATTCGCAAAAAAATCGTACTGAAAATGAAAAAAATAAATTATTGGCTGATGCCGCCAGAAAAAAATTACCTTTAGCCAAAATAAATCAAATTTTTGCATCTAAGGCTAAGATTCAACTGCCACCGAGTGAAGTCTATCGGCTCTTGGATGAGGCGACTTTAAGTTCGGCATCATCTGTTGAGGATATTGACGCTACACTGTCCAAGGCGGCCCAAAAGGCCCTAAATGATATAAAGGCCAGAGACTATCACGGCATCGTTAAGCTCAAGGCGGCTAAGATTATTGACCTGGGATTGGCCATTTACAGTAATGGAGCCAAAATCAAGGCGGCTTTCGGTTCCAAGAACCCATCTGTATCTCCCAGCGATTGTTGACGATGGCCAGCGAGGGGCTTGTTTGGCTCAAATTTCATCGGCACCGACCTCCAAGATAAGTAGTTTTAATTTTTCACCTCTGTTAGTTCAAAATATGGTGGCGACATCGTCATTATTGATGAACAGGTAAAAACCCTCAAAATACTGAATTCTAAAATTTTTTGTTAGTAATTTTAGAATATTAATAGTGTTAAAATCACAAAATTTGACTTTTTACAAGTCGATCATTATTCGATTTAAGTTTAAAAAGCTCTTTGTCCGGTCCAAAATACGATGTCCAGCCCAGAGAGTCAGGTGGGATTAATGGCTCAGCCGGATCTCTTCGGACCGACAACAATGTTGTAAGGCCAGGTACGTAGCCCGGTCGAGGAGACTGTTATGTTCCGTTCATTGGTTGTGGTCATAGTGAGTGCGGCCGTGATGACGGCTGCGTTCTTGGCCGCCCCGACGGGTGCGGCCGCCGAGATGTCGGCCGCTGAGGCTGCCAGGGTTGAGAGGTTCCTAGAGGACTTGTCGGCTCAGAGCGCTCTGGTTTTTATTCGCAACGGTCGTGAGTACGACGTGGAGCGGGCTGTCAACCACCTGCGGCGTAAACTCAGGGGCGCTAAAGACAAGATTACGACGGCCGAGGAATTTGTGGACCAGGTGGCCTCAGGGTCATCGGCTTCTGGAAAACCTTATTTGATCCGTAAGCCCGGAGGCGATAACGAGCCCGCCCAGCCCTTCTTCCGGGAACTCCTCCAGTAGGCTGGCGGGCCGCCGGGAGCAAGTTCGGCTTGGCCTCGGCCCTCTTGGGCCGCTGTCAGGCAGCTCGGCCCAATAACCGGCTTTGCTTGTGGCTCTCGGTTATCCCCCCGCCTTATCTCAGCCCATGTTTTTAATGAGGAGGCTCTTGGTGGTATACTGATGACAATCGCTCCATTTATGGGCGGACGGATTTTTTTGATTGCCAAATTAGGCTTAATAAATGATTAAATATTTACAGGGAGCGCTTAGTTGTAAATTAGCTTTGGCCTAGCTGGGTTTAGGTCCCAGACCGTCCAACTACACGCCCTCCGGTTGGACGGTCACCGGCGGCCGCCTTGGGCCGGACGGCAGTTTTACAGTCGCTCAAAAATAAGGTTTTTGATTGGTGGCCCGGCTTTGGTTCTGGAGCAGGTGAATTTTGTTAATTCAATTTTTACTTGACTTTAGCTTGGTAGACATGATTTAACCGAACTATCGATTGTTAGTCAGCTTTGAAAACAGTTAACGGGTCAAAAACTAGATCGTCAGTAGCAGCCAGGCCAACCCAGGGCGGTTGCCCCTGGTTTCTTTTGGCCACTTCTCTCTTTGGCTGAAGGAAAGGGTGTTTAGAGAGGCTTTTCGTTGATTGAGGCGGATGTTATGGAAAAAATAGCCGAGATTTTTTTTTAAGCTGAAAAAATCGCCCTTTTTATTATGGACGGAAAAAGAGAAAACAAGTATAATTATTAGTTCATGGCTTGGGCTCTTTTTTGGAGATGGTAAAGAAGGTCTAAGGGGCAAGTTGCCTGTCGGTGCTTTGACGGTGGGTTTAGAATTTGTTTGGCCCCCGGATTGCATTAACAATCATTCACAAATTTATTGGGCTTTTTTGTCTAACGTTTTAGGTTGATTTTTTTTGCTGAACTATTTTTTGGAAATCACTGGCTAGCGATAGGTGGGCGTTTTGGCCCCTGCGGCCAGCACAACCATCGGTACCCAAAACCCGGAAAGTCAAAACCGCCTTAGCCCTTGGAGGGCTTTGAGGCCACATACCCGAATGGTCCCGACCCGGACCCGGGTTAGGAGGATTGAAAAATGAGTGGTAAGAATCTGCCGGATCAGCCCATTGTCCAGGTTCGGGAATTGTTGTTCGGAGCCCAACTCAAGGACATGGAGATGCGGTTTCGGCGCCAGGAGGAACGCCTTTTAAGGGAGATTAGTGAAGTTAAGGAGTCTCTCCGAAGCCGCCTTGATTCATTGGAAAACTACATGAAAAGTGAGATTTCCTCCCTTTTGACCAGGGTCAAAGAGGAGCGTGACGAGCGCGAACAGGTCATCAAAAACGAGCAGCGTGATCGCAACGAAGCCATCAGGCTCGAAGCCCGTGAGAGGACCGAACAGGCGGCAACCGACCGCCGTGAGTTCCACGAGAACCTGGGCAAGGAAGGCCGGGAGCGCCTGGAAGCTGACACCAAGCTGACCACCGATCTGGCAGCGGCCAACGAAAACTTCGAGCGCCGGGCGGCCAAACTGAACGCCAGCATTGATTCTCTGGAATGGACCTTACGCGAATTGATTAAAAAGGAAACCTCCGAGATCAACGACAAGATCGACTCCAAGCACAACGAGGCCGTCAATGTCGTCGATAAGACCGCTTCCCATATTCGTTCCGACATGGTTTATCGCACCGCTTTTTCGACCATGCTCACCGAGATGGTCTCTAGTCTCTCCAAACCTTGGAATATTGATGTATCCCCATTTGATAATTCGGAACTCTACGATACCGAGTCTGAGTCCAACGGTGAAGGCTCGCAGGACCAACAGGAGCAGCATCAGGGCGATAATCAGGACAATCAGGGACAGGAAAATTGGTAAACAGGTTTGGCTCCTTGGAGCCAACCGGCTAATCTTTCCGGTCCGGCCCACGGGTTCGGGCCCCGGCGCCCTGAAAGACCGGTCTTCCGGTCACCATGAGGACAATGGGTTTTTTTTCCAAATTATTTTCGAAAAAACGTCGGGCTACCTCCGAATCAGCCGCTGAGGGTCTTCGGTCAGAACCCCAAGCCGGGGTTTTGCCCGAAGCCGCCGAAGAGTCTGGAGCGGTCATTGGACTGAACGGCGATGAGGCTTTAAGTAGCGAGGCTAGAGTCATCTCTGAAGACCTCGGCGGCGGTGATTTAGTTTTAACCGAGGCCGGTAGCGCTTCGGACCAAGTGGCGCCTGGTGGGGCTGGGAGCCAATCAGGTCAAGCTTTTGAACCGGACTTGTCCGATGAGTCAGGTCAAACCGAGCCGTTAGAACAAACTGAGCAATTTAGGCAATTGAGCGATTTGGTGGCTGCTCAACTCGATTTTGAAGGGCTTCAGGCCGATGATCTTGATTTAGAAGATCCCGACGGCTTCCATCAAATTGATTTTAGTGTCAAAGGCGGCAATACTGAGACCAATGCGGCCGACTTTGAGGCCAAAAGAAAAGCCTTTGAAGAGCAGATTTACAGTGAGCTCGACAACCTTCTTTTCCCTTCTCCGGAGAAAAGCTTTCTCGAGGACCTGGGATTTAAAGGCCAATCTGGCGACATAAATTCGGAGCCTCTAACTTTTGCCTCCTCTGGGGCGGCTTTAGCCGCAATTGACGCTGCCGGCGCCGTCAATACCAGCCAGGCGGCCAATACTGCGGCCGATGATTTTGATGGGCCCCAGCCGGCGGCAGCCGGCCAGGAAGCTCAAGCAAGCGGCGGGTCCCTTGCGAGCGGCAAAAGCTCCTTCGTTGAAGATGATTTCCTCAACGAGCTCGACAACCTTTTGGACCTAAGCGGACCTGGCTTAGGTCCAGCCAGCGGCGACCAATCAGCGCCTGTTCCTCCCCAGCGTCCCCTCGGAGTCGAATCAGGCTCCTCTTTTGGGCCGGGGGAGCGGACGCCAGAGCGGTCCCAGGGTGACTCCGACGATGCCCCGCACCGCTGGCCGTCCCCGCCGGAGACCGACAGCGAGCTCGACCAGCTTCGAAAACTGGTCATGGGCCGCGAGCTTAGTCAGCTTTCTTTTCTGACGAAGCTTTTGCTTGATCCAAGTCAGCATGCCCAGGCTTTAAGTCAAGTCATTACCGAGGCCATATTACTTAGAAGCCAGCGTGATGATAAACTTAATACTGTTTTGGGGCCTACGGTTGAGAGGATTTTTACCTCATCGGTCAGGCGCAATCCTGAAACTCTGGCCAATCAGATCTTCCCAGTTATCGGTCCGGCCATCAGGCGATCGATTTCCGAGACTTTCATGGGTATGCTCCAGGACATCAACTCCACCCTGGAGATGAGCCTGTCGCTCAGAGGCCTTAAATGGCGTCTGGAAGCCATGAGGGTCAAAAAACCTTTCAGCGAGATTGTTCTCCTTCATACTCTTTTGTATCATGTCGAGGAAATCTATCTGATTCATGCGGCTAGTGGGCTAGTTCTTGATCACTTGGTTTACGAAGGCGGGGAAACCCGGGACGCCGATTTGGTGGCCGGAATGTTTACGGCCATTCAGGACTTTATCAAAGACAGCTTTTCTTTCGGGCAAGGCGACAACCTTGACAACCTGCGATTTGGAGAAAGGACCATTTACCTGCGCCGGGCTGATCAAGTCTATCTGGCCTGCGTAGTTCGCGGCAATCCCCCCAACTCGCTTACTCAGGACCTCCAGGAAGCCCTGGAGCTGATGGTAGTTGATTGTGCCGATGCCTTGGATAATTTTTCGGGCGACGTTGAACCCTTTAAAAAAGCCAGGCGTTTTTTCGAAGACTTTTTAAATGTCCGCTATCAAGACACGGCCAAAAAGCCGCCCTTGGTTATCAGGCTATTGCCCTTGGCTATCATTATGATCATTGGGGTGGCCATAGGCTTTTCGGTGTTCAATAATCGGACTGAGGCCAAGTTCCGGGCCCAGACTGTGGTTCAGGAAGAAAAACTTGTTGAAGCCATAGTTAAAGCCAACGAAACCGACCAGGAAAATTTTAATCGAGCTTTGGCTCTTTTAAATAACGAGCCAGGCTTGGTGGTGACCAGAGTTGAACCCGAGTCCGATGGTAAAACCGGCGTAGTGGTCCTCAGAGACAGCCTAGCGCGCGATCCAGAGCAAATACTTGCCCAGGAAGGGGCCTTGGATCCCAATCGTCTGAGAGTGATCAGCCGGCCCTATGTTTCGTTGGATTCGTCCATTGTCCAGCAGCGGATCCAGACCATCATCGATCCTCTCCCGACGGTTAACATGGAATTTGACGGTGAAAGAGGTCTTCTGACTCTGACCGGGAGTGCCCCGCTGGGCTGGATTTTGGAGACCCGGGAAAAGGCTCTGACCATCCCTGGGGTTCTAAAGCTTGATGCTTCCACGCTGACCGATCCCCGGACCATGGCCATGGAAGCTTTGGTGGAATCCATCAATGGAACGGTTATTCACTTCCCGACCAACAAAGATGAGCCGATTCCCGAAGACCAGCCGCTTTTGTTGGACGCTGTCAAGCGTATTTCCGAACTGGAGAAATTGGCTGCTGAAATGCAAATGAATGTTTCGCTGATTATTTACGGCCACGCCGACGCCACCGGTCAGGACCGCCGTAACTTTGAACTCAGCGAGCAGCGCACTAAAACGGTGGCGGCCATGCTTTACGCCAGGGGCTCATCGATCCCCATCGTCAACTACGGTTTGGGCAGTCAGTTCTCAGCTAAGGGCGAAGACGACCAACCGGCGGGCGAAGATCCCGAGAGCCGCAAGATCGAACTAAGAGTCCGGCTTACCCAGGGGGGTATTGGAACTAGAGAGCACGGTTTTTAATTTTCAGCCCCGGACACCAATTGTTAACCGTTGGCCCTGAGCGGTTAAACCAAAAAAGGGATTTTCCCCGTTAATGTCTGGACATTAAACCTTTCGTCGGGTAAAATCTAGCAGGTTTATGGCCCGTCTGAATCTAGGTCAGCTGTGACAGGGTGACCCCGGAACTGCCTCTGCAATACAGTATTGGAAAATGTTTAGGATAAAAAGTTGACTAAAAAAGTTTTTTGGTTAACTATTGGATGACGCTGGAACCCGAAAAAACGCCCGGTCTAAAAGGCAGGGCCAAGATTAGTAATTTTCTTTTTGCCTAACGACGGTTTCCCCTCTCTAATTCGGCGGGGGTTCTTGGTCTGCTTGAGGCTGTCGCCAGCGAATTCGCACCCAGGTAGCGTAGGTTTTTTTGGTATTTCCTTATGATAAATAAAAAAATATGTATGCTTGGATCATTTTCCGTGGGTAAGACCGCCTTGGTCAGGCAGTACGTTAGCTCTATCTTTTCTGATACTTATCTTTCTACTGTAGGTGTAAAGATAAGTAAAAAGACTATCGCGGTTAAAGATCAGGAATTAAATCTCCTTCTTTGGGACATGGAAGGTCAGGATAACTACAGCCTGGTCAACATGTCTTACCTCCGGGGCGCCCATGGTCTGCTTTTCGTGGTCGACGGCACCCGTGGTGAAACTTTGACCGTGGCCCTCAAGTTGAGGGTGGAATCCATGAAGATTTTGGGTTCTGGCATTCCCAGTATTTTCATTATCAACAAATTCGACTTAGAACCTGAGTGGGAGATAAGTGAAAAGGTTCTGGCCTCTTTGGAAAGCAAAGGAGTGGTAATCTATAAAACCAGTGCCAAAACAGGTCTTAATGTCGAGACGATCTTTAACGTTTTAGCTGAGGCCATGGTGGAAAAAAAATGACCAGAATCTTTCTGGAAAACCACAATGGTCACACCATCCCCAGAAAGGTAGAAATACCCCTTTTTTTCCTGCCAAGCCCGCCTTGCCTGACCCGGTCGAGTCTGAGGGAGGCCAGCCGGTTTTCTTTTTCGGAGCCGTATCGTGAGTAATTCGCTTGGCTTGAAATTTTTGCGAAGCTTGGATTTTGCTATTTTGAGACGAATAAGACCAATGAGTTACGACCTTTATGGTCTTGTTCCGGCTTTTTATCCAAAATTGTTTCCCTCGAATGTCGATGGCACCCCTTGTCGAATGCCTTGGGATCATTCCTCAATGCTGGAGTATTTTCTTTTGGATGCCGAGGAGTTCTTTGAAAAAGCTCCCCGGTCCGGCGAAAAAGTGAGTTCCGGCATTTGGCTGGAACCAAATCCCAAAACCAACGAGGAACTGCCGTTGGTGGCCAAGGCTGTTCAGCTTGAAGAGGACCAGATCATTACCATCCAGGTCATTCAGGAAGAATATGCCGAAAGAGTCCGCATCCTGCGTAAGGCCCGACTGGAGTTGATGGAGCGGCGGAAGATTTCCAACGCCCTTAATTCGTTTAAGAAAAAAGCTCTTTTTGATGCCATGACCAAGCTTTATAACCGAGGCAGCTTCATGGAGATCCTCCAAGAGCAGGTCGAAAAATTTGGGGCTTATACCCCGACTATGGCTCTTTTTATTATTGATGTGGATAATTTTAAAAAGGTAAATGATACTTTGGGCCATTTGGTGGGCGATTCGGTCTTAACTCAGGTGGCCGAGCTTCTTAAGACCTCTTTAAGAAAGAACGACTATCCGGCCAGGTACGGCGGAGACGAGTTTACGGTCGTGGCCCCGGACACCAATACCGAGCAGTCTCATAAGTTGGCTGAAAAGCTTAGGCACCGGGTCCAGAACCACAAGTTTAACACCGGCGACATCTCGGTGACTATCAGTGTCGGCTATACCATTTACCGGCTGGGGGAGACTATCCAGAACTTCATCCGGCGAGCTGATAAAGCCCTTTATGACGCTAAACAGCTCGGCCGCAACGTTGTATGTTTTCGCGATCCCTGGCTGATCGACGATGAGGAAGTTAACGTCTCCGCCTGATCTGAGCCCAATAAGTTTCCATTTGTTTAGCCCTGACTTTCGGCTGCCTGCCAAGGGTAATTGCCGGAGGCCCCAGGGCTATTTTTTTATTTTGTCGTTTTAGTTGTTTTTAACATCCTTAGATTACTGACAAAAAAATTTTAGCCTTCAGTTTTTAAGGCTTTTTACCGGTTGATTATTTAGGGATTTGGCGGGCTGATTTTTTTAGGGCGGCCCCTGGGGCGTTTGACCGGCTCAGCTTGGATAATTGCGCTGCCATCTTCAAGAGGGTCTTTGGGGGACTCTTCTTTTGGGGCTTCTTCAGGGAGAGGCTTTTCTGGAAGGGGCTTGGCAGTGGGAGCCGATTTTTTTGGGCGCCCGGCTGGGCCGGCCGTCGGAGGCTCGGAGGCTCGGGCCAGCTCAAGAGCCGCATCAGCTAAGCCTTGTTTAAAATTATCCGGCCAATGGGCCCGCATCTCCCAAAGAGCGGTCGCCCACTCCATGGCCCGAGGCAGCAGTGAAGCGTCGGCGGGCAGTTTGGCAAAATCAAATTTGGGCCAGCCGCTTTGCTTAAGGCCAAGTTCTTCGCCCGGTCCCCTTAGTTTTAGATCCAGCTCAGCTAAGGCATAGCCGTCGTGGTCTTCGGCTAAGGCCTGTAGGCGGGCCCGGGTAATGTCAGTTCCCTGGCCTTTGGGTACGGCCAAAAAAAAAGATTGTCCGCCGCCTCGGCCAATGCGGCCTCGCAGCTGGTGAAGCTGGGCCAAGCCAAAATATTCGGCCCCTTCCACCAGCATGATGTCGGCGGCCGGGACGTCAACCCCCACTTCCACCATGGTCGTGGCCGCCAAAATTTTAAGATGGCCCAGCCGAAATTCTTCCATGACCCGGGTTCGCTCAGGGGAGGCCAGGCGGCCGTGGAGAATTCCCATGGGGAGTTCTGGGGCCAAGGCGGCTACGGCCTTGGCCGTGGCCAAAAGATCGGGCCTAGCTGGAGGGCTGCCTTCGCTGCCAGCGGCCGGCTCACCATCTAAACCGTAAGCCTGGTAGGGATTGAGCTCATTTAAGTCGTCGTTTAAGTCATCGTTTAAATCATCGGAGGCTAAGGGGCCGCCGTTGGCGTCGTCTTGCGCACCGATGCGGGGGCAGATCAAAAAGCCCTGACCGCCCCGGCGCAGGTGTTCGATAAAAAACGAGCGGGCTTCGGTCAGAGCGCCCCAAGTGAAAATCATGGTTTTGGGTTTCGAGCGGCCAGGAAGAATTCCCCTCATGGAACTCAAATCCATGTCCCCGTATAAGATCCCGGCCAAACTCCCGGGGATGGGGGTGGCCGAAAGAGAGAGCAAATCGACCTGCGGGCTTTTAGATCTTAAGGTCAGTCTTTGTTTAACCCCGAAACGGTGCTGCTCATCAATGACGGCTAAGCCTAGATTTCCAAAAACAGCTGCCTCGGAAACCAAAGCCTGGGTGCCAATGGTAATCGACGGCCGCCCGGTGGCAATATCGGCCAAAACTTTGGCCCGCTCGGCTGAACTTGTTTTTCCGGTTAAAAGGTGAACCTCAAAACCAGCTTGGGGCGCAATCTTGGAGAAAAAGGCGTGGTGTTGCTGAGTTAATATCTCGGTGGGAGCCATCAGAGCGGCCTGACGTCCGCCAGCCAAAGTGGCGGCGCAGGCGGCGGCGGCGACGGCCGTCTTGCCACAGCCAACTTCTCCCTGAAGCAGTCGGTTCATGGGGCAGGGGGAGGCCAGGTCGGTTAGAATTTCCGAGGTGACCCGGATTTGTTCGGAGCTGGGCTTAAAGGGCAGGGTCTGCCAGATTTTTTCAATGGCTTGGGCCGCCACCGGATCGGGTGAATATGCCTCATCTTCCGGCTGGCGGCTGGGCCTGGCCGAAACAATGATCAGACGCCAGAACATCAGTTCATAAGCCGTCAGGTTCCGCCAGGACCGGCTTTCTTTGGGCTGCGGCAGCTTTCCGACGGCTCCGGCCGGTGGCCGGTGGACGATATAGAGAAGCTCGGTCGGGTCGGGAATTTTTTGCTGGTCTAAAAACTCCTGAGGCAGGATCTTGGGGGCGGTGGCCAAAATATTGACCACTGCGGCCATAACCCGGCGGCGGGCGGGTGCCGTTAATGGTCCTAAGGGCTCATAAGTCGGAAAAATCCCCATATTTGACTGAGTCTCAGGACAATTGGGATCGTAAGCCCAGATTTCGGGATGAACCAGGCTGAGCTTGCCGTCACGAAATTTGGCCGCCGCATAGACCGTGATGTTTTTAATATTTTTGATTAAAGAATTAAAGTATCTTAGTCCCCTAAACCACCACAGCGAACAATAGTGTTTCCCATCAATCAACTCGGCTACCAGGAAGCGGCCGGCTGGATCCAGGCGGATTCGGTTGATCTGACCTCGGAAGACCACTTCGGTGCCTTCGGGGACCAAGGCGGCCTCAGCCAAGGTCAAAAGTTTCCGGCGGTCTTGATAGAACGAGGGGGCCAGGACCAAAAGATCCCGGTAAGTGAATATGGCTTTGGCGTTTAGGGCTTTGACCCTGACCTGGCCAAGGCCGGGCAGATCGTTAATCGGGCGTAAAAAAGAAGGATGCTGGGGCCAGGGAATCATTTGACCTCAATGAAGGCGTTTCGGCGGGTTATCTCCTGGCCTTGGGAAAAGCCGGCCACCGTGATGGTCTGCCGGCCCCTCAAGCTAGGGTGCAAGGGCACCTGGACCGAGGTCCGGGTGTCGCCAGAGACCTGGCGGCGGGCTATTTCAGAACCGTTGACCAAAAAGACGATTTCATCAAGTTCCGGGGAACTCTGAACCAAGGTCCGGATTTTTTGGTAGTCCGAAGGTATGGCCGGGTCATAAGCGAAAATGTCGCCGCTTTGGGGGCTCAAAAGAGAAAAATTGTGAGAGCGTCCCACCACGTGAGCGTTGAGGGTATTTTGATCGTGATCATGGTTGCAGGGCGGCTTGGGGGCAATAGCCTTAATCATAAGTTCCATCTTACGGTTGGGGCAGTTGGGGCCGGCTGGCAGCCCGGAAATCGGGCAGACCGGTTGTAAAATCACTCCGGGCGGCATATTTATAACTTGCGGCTGGGGATCGGCCAAGAGATCGGCCACCGCCCGCCACAGCTGACCGGCCCCGGTCAACCCGGAGATCTCAGCCATGGGGGTGGCCTGAAAGTTGCCGGCCCAGACTCCGATGGCATAACCGGAAATGTAACCCAGGCACCAATTGTCCCGAAAGTTTTTACTGGTCCCGGTTTTAACTGGAGCCCTATAAGGGGTATCCAGGGGACCCCCGCTCCCAAACCCGGTCGCTCTGGCCAGGGGATCGGCCAGGATGTCACTGATAATGTAAGCGGCTTCCGGGGTCATAACTTGCCGGCCCAAGCTGCCATCAGGCCTCGAGTTTGAGTTGGAAGCCTTTCGCAGAAAGACCGGCGGCTTTAGCCTGCCTTCATCGGCCATGGCGGCATAAGCGTTGGTCAAATCCAGCAGAGTCACCTCGCCTCCGCCCAAGGCCAGGCCGACGCCGTAATAGTCGGCGTCATGGCTAAGAGAGTTAAGCCCCAGTTCGTTTAAGCGTCTTAAGATTCGCTCCACTCCCAAATTTATGGTTAAGTTGATGGCCGGAAGGTTAAGGGAGCTGGCCAAAGCTACCCTGGCCGTAACGGCTCCGTGGGAGGCTCCAGAATAGTTGCGGGGACTGTAAACACCCCGGTTAGTTAACAAGTCGGTGGTGCTGTCCTCCAGAAGCGAGGAGGCGGTTATGGCTCCGGTTTCCAGGCCCAAGCCGTAGATGAATGGTTTGAGGGCTGAGCCCGGTTGGCGCAGGGTGACAACCCCGTCAATCTGTCCGTCAGAGGGCTCAAAAAAATCGGCCGACCCGACCCAGGCCATCACTTCGCGCTCAGGGAGGCTCAAAACCACCACCGCCACCTGGGTTAAGCCTTGACTTTTAAAAAGTCGGACAGTTTTTTTGGCAAAATCTTCAATTTTCATTTCCAGGTCAAAATCCAGGGTCGTCGTTACCTCCTTCGGCGGATGAGCACCTAAAAGGGGCAGGATTTGCTCCACAAAGTGGGGAGCCCGGAAAGCCAAACGGGGTTCGCTCAGAATCAGCGGCTCCGAACGGGCCCGGCGGGCGGCATCGGCCGAGATGCGTCCGTTTTCTTCCAATCGATCGATGATCATTTCTCTTCTGGCCATGGCCCGGCCAGAAGGCTTAAGCGGACGTCCGAGGTTGGGGGAGGCAGGGAGACCGGCCAAAAAGGCTGCTTCGGAAGGAGAAAGATGACTGGCGCTATGGCCAAGGTAAGCCTGGCTGGCGGCTTCAAATCCGAGATTGATGGAGCCAGCTGGAGCGGTATTGAGGTATAAAGTTAAAATTTCTTCCTTGGTGTGGTGACGCTCAATTAAAAGGGCCCGCCAGATTTCCCAGAGTTTGCGCTTGATGGTTTTGGGTCCCGGGGCTAAACCCGCCGAAAGCCTGGCTACCTGCATGGAAATGGTTGAACCGCCGCTTTTGATCGAGCCGCTGGCAATGTTTAATCTAAGGGCTCTTAACATGGCCAGCGGATCTATCCCGCAATGGAACCAAAATCTTTTATCTTCGGCCAAAATGACCGCATCAATTAAAATTGGACTAAAATTATCAAGTTCGACCGAATGGCGGCGGTTCATGGGCGGCGGGAGGACTTCCCGCAGAAGGCGGCCGTGGCGGTCGGTGACCCGGACGCTGTAATCAAAGGCGTTAATTGAAGCCAGGGGATCGGGCAGTAGTCCTAAAGACAGCCAAAAAAAACCTAAAAAGGAAGCGGCCAGCGAACCAACCAAAAAAAACCAAAAGAAGGCGGCCAAAGCCCAGCGGCCAAGCTTACGGCTGAGAGAGGATTTTGGGGAAGATTTAGTGCGGCGATCTTGATTTGGGGTCTCTGGAGAGCCTGGATCTGGGAGGCCGAAGTCCTTTCGGGCCGAGGTAGTGGTTTTAGAAGCTGATTTTTGGGAACTTAAAGTCATAAATTGGTTTAAATAGGCAGTTTTAAGGCCATGAAAAGGTGATTTTTTCAATCGGCTGGAGAGCCGGCTGGGAGGCAGCCGTTTGGCCATTATCCAAAATCTGGCCGGCCTTGACTAATAATCAAATCCAACAATCCATCCTCAGGCTCAGCCGGACTAGGCTAGTTACTGCTTTAAGAAGTAGTTCAGGCTGTTGGCCAGCTGTATTTTAACACAAGACCGAGTCCGTTTGGGTTTTTACGCTGGCCAGCTGGCTTGGTGAGGCTGACATTGAGGCCGAATCTGGTTTTGGCTGAAAGCCGGATCAAAATAAAGCCGATGGTCTGGAGGCGAACGTATCTGGCGGCGAACGCCGGTTTCTCATTGGAACGCTCACTGGGATGATTGGTTGGGGATGATTAAGATGTTGGCGGCAGCCTCTCATCAAGCAGGCCGCTTTGTTTATTAGTTACAACGACCGGATTTTTTCTGGTTTCCGGTATAGCCAAGCTCCGTTCAAGTGGGCTGACAATATCTTGGCTGAAGATAGGGCCATTTCTAAATGGGTGCTCACGTTCAGCTCGGGCCAGTCCCCGGAGGCCGGTAAAAAGTCCAAATTGATTGGAGCAAACTGGCCAAGTCCTTGGAGACTGGTTTTGGCAGAAACTTAGCCGGCGGTCTTAATGGTTGCTTTGGGGCCGTCTGGGGGCAGGTTTTTCCTGACCATGGGGCCCAAATAGGGTTTGGGCCAGCACTCGATAAACTCGGTTACTCCCAGTTGGCTCAGGCTGAGCACGGTGGCGCTAAAGAGGACCGGGGAGGTCATCTGGGCCCGGAGAAGTTCTTTAAGCCTGACCGGATCGGAAACCGGCTGCCCAAGCGCATTGGGGACGACCGGAAATTTAGGACTCTTAAATTCAATGCCGCCAAGGATGAGACCAAAAGCATCAGCCGCATTTTTCATCAGTGGACTATGAAAAGCCCCGGAAACCGGCAGAGGGATTGGTTTTCCGCCTTTCATCTCGGCAAATCTGGCCGCTGCGGCCACGGCTCTGGGCTCTCCAGAGATAACGGTTTGGACCGGGGTGTTGAAATTGGCGCATATGACCTGGCCTTCGTGGCGGGCCAGCTCGCAAACGGCTTCAACCTCGGATGCCGGCAGCCCCAGGATGGCGCTCATGGCCCCGGAGGTTTCGGAGGCCGCCCGGTCCATCAGAGCCGCCCGTTTGGCGACCAAGGTCATGGCTTGTTCATCGTCTAAGACTCCGGCTAAGGCCAAGGCCCCAAATTCGCCCAGTGAGTGTCCGGCAGCCGCTGAGGGGATCAAGCCGTTTTTAACGGCCGCTTTGGCGGCTGCTAAGCTCACAGCCAGGATGGCCGGTTGAAGGTTGACGGTTTTGGAAAGCTCATCAAGCGGGCCTTCCAAACAAAGCCTGGAAATTGGTTGGCCTGAGGCTCGGTCGGCCAGCTCCAAAATGGCTGAAAGCTCGCCTAAAGGTGCGGCCCATTGGGAGCCCATGCCTACAAATTGGCCGCCTTGGCCGGGAAATAAAAAAGCTGTTTTGGTCATAATCTTTCCCGTTAGGTCGGCCCATCCCGGAAGGGAGGGCCATGAGATGTCCAGAAAAAAGGTTGAATTAAAATAATATAAGTAAAAAAATAAAAAATGATTTAAGTCAATGGTTGACCTTTGGCCGCCTGAAAGGCCAAAAGGCCGCCGGCCAGAAGCATGTTCAGCTGGCGGGCGGAGACGTCGAGTTTGACTTCAAAAGAAGAGTCCGAATCCAAGTTTTTGACCGTCAGAATGGCTCCCGGCTTTAAAGAGGCGTTAAAGCCGGAAAGACTCAACTTTTGGCCCGGCTGAATTTTTGAGCGGTCCGAGGCATTTAAAAATTCCAGCGGCAATAGTCCAAAATTACATAAATTGGCCTTGTGAATGCGGGCGAAGCTTTCGGCAATAACGCCAGTCAAACCCAGATAGCGGGGAGCTAAGGCTGCATGTTCCCGGCTGGAGCCTTGACCGTAGTTGGCGCCAGCCACCACAAAGCCAGAGCCGGCCGCTTTTTGCCTTTCCGGGTAGCCGGGATCGACGTTGTGGAAAATATACCGAGAAATAGCCGGGATATTGGCCCGAAGGGCCAGGATGTGGGCCCCGGCTGGGAGGATGTCGTCGGTGGTCACGTTATCACCCAAAGTTAGCATGACCGGGCCGGACAATGTTTCTTTAGGGGCGGAAAATTTAGGGAGCGGGGCGATGTTGGGACCCCGGACAATGGGCGTCTCTTGGCCTGCTTCCGCCGGAGGCAGGACCAGGCTATCGTCAATTTCAAATTTTTCCGGGAGGGTGACTTTAATGGCCGGTCCAAATTTCCGGGGATCGGTTAGCTGACCATAAATGGCGGAGACGGCCGCCGTTTCAGGGCTTACCAGATATAGGTTTCCAGAAGCCGTGCCGCTCCGGCCGGGGAAGTTGCGGTTGGATGTTCGCAGGGAAATTCCGTCAGTTTTGGGGGCCTGACCAACTCCGTTGCAAAAGCCGCAGGCAACTTCCATGATTCGGGCCCCGGCGGCCACCAAAGTGGTCAAAGCTCCCCGTTTGGCTAGCTCTAAAAGCACCTGTCGGGAGCCGGGGGCAATAACTAAACTGACCCGGGGATGAGCGCGGTGCCCCTTTAAGATCTCGGCTACGGTCATCAGATCAGTAAATGAAGAATTAGTGCATGAGCCGATGGCAATCTGATCGACGGGTATACCCTCAATTTCGGAAACCCTGGCCACTTTGTCCGGGGAATGGGGGGCGGCGGCCAGCGGGGTCAGAAGGCTTAGGTCAATGGTAATCGTGCGGTCGTAAGCAGCACCGGGGTCGGCCGATAGAGGAACGTAATCGGCCTGACGGTCCTGTCTGGTCAGAAAATCAAGAGTATTGTCATCCGACGGAAAGACCGCTGTTATGGCGCCGGTCTCAATGCTCATGTTAGCGACCGTGGCCCGGTCAGTAACAGAAAGGCCTTTTAACCCTGGTCCGGAAAATTCGAGAATTGAGCCCCGTCCCCCGGAAACCGTAAGAATCCTTAAAATTTCCAGGGCCAGGTCTTTGGCCCTGGTCCAGGGCGGCAGACTCCCCTGGAGTTCAATTTGAATTATCTTGGGCATCGGCAGAAAAAAAGGCTCGCCGCCCATGGCTACCGCAACGTCCAATCCGCCGGCCCCGATGGCCAGTTCGCCTACTGCGCCGCCAGTGGTGGTGTGGCTGTCGGCTCCGAGCAGGGTTTGCCCAGGGATGGAGAAGCGCTCAATGTTGATCTGGTGGCAGATACCATTACCGGTTTTGGAGAAATAAATACCGAAACGCCTGGCGCAGGAGGCTAAAAAAGCGTGGTCGTCGGCGTTCTCAAAGCCCACCTGAAGGATGTTGTGGTCACAGTATGTCAGTGAGCGGCTGGTTAAAACCCTGGGAAATCCCAGGGCTTCAAATTGCAGGAGGGCCATTTGACCGGTAGCGTCGTGGACCAGAGTCTGGTCGATTTTAAGACCAATTTCTGTGCCCTGGTCAAGGGTGCCCTCGGCTAAATGGGCGGCCATAATTTTGTGGGTCAAACTTTGAGGAAGACTGTGGGATTCGGTCATGAAAAAAAAGTTGCTCCCTGTGGCCGGTCCTGGGACCGGCCCGCAATTTTTGGGCCCATAGTGGCCCGGTGGTTATTAAATAGCCCCTTAGGGAAAAATTTGGCTCTAAAGGGGCGGACCTGGCAACACCGTTAAACCGGGTGGACCTATCGAAATTATCAACCAAGAAGCGTTTAGAGGCGCTCCAAAACGGCTCGCCCAAACTCGGAGCAGGCCAATTTTTTTCCGCCTTCAGCCTGGCGGGCCAGATCGTAGGTAAAAAGGCCCTCATCAAAGGTTTTGGCCAAGGCGCTTTTGATTTTTTCTGATGCGGCCGGCCAGCCGATAAATTCCAGCAGCATCGCTCCCGACAAGATCAGAGAGGAGGGATTGACCATGTCCAGACCTGCGTATTTAGGAGCTGTCCCGTGGGTGGCCTCAAAGACGGCCAGGCCGTCTCCGATGTTGGCTCCGGGGGCCATGCCCAGACCGCCGATTTGGCCGGCCAGGCAGTCTGAAAGATAGTCGCCGTTAAGGTTGGGCATGGCCAGGATCGAGTACTCTTCCGGCCGGAGCAGCGACTGCATGAACATGTTGTCAGCGATGCGGTCTTTAATTATCAGGCGGCCGGATTTGATCTCAGGACTATCGTTTTCGGTAGCCGTCAGACCGGCAAACTCAGAGGCACAGATCTCATAACCCCAGGTCCGAAATCCTCCTTCGGTAAACTTCATGATATTGCCCTTATGGACCAAGGTCAGGTTGGGGCGTTTTTCTCGCAGGGCCCATTTAACGGCCATTCTGACCAGTCTTTGGGAGCCAAAAGCGCTCATGGGCTTTAAACCTACGGCCGAACCAGGCCGCACTTTGGCTTGGAGGCGGTCATTGACAAAAGAAATGAGGTCATCGGCTTGTTGGCTTCCGGCTGGCCACTCCAAGCCGGCGTAAACATCCTCGGTGTTTTCCCGGAAAATAACCATGTCGACTTTTTCAGGGTGTTTAACCGGACTCGGGACCCCAGGGAGCCATTTGATTGGGCGGACGCAGGCATACAGATCGAGAGCGTGGCGGATGGCCACGTTCAGGCTCCTGATGCCGCCCCCAATGGGGGTGCCCAAGGGCCCTTTGAGGCTGACGCGGTATTTTTTCAGGGTATCCAAGGTTGCGTCCGGGAGGTAAGAGTCGGTTTGTTTAAAAGCCGCCTCTCCGGCGATAACCGGGATAAAGGTGATTTTTTTGCCGTCTGTTCTAGCCGCTTCTTCCAGGATGGGCCTTGTGGCCTCCCAAATATCAGGGCCCACGCCGTCTCCGGCGATGACAGGGACCGAGGCTTCGGTTATGGGGCGGACGGGTAAATTGTTGTGATCCAGCTCAATGATAGTTTCCATATGCCCTCCCAGGGCGGGGTTGAAGTAAAAAAAACGATCATGTGGCTGGCCAAGGCTTAACAGCCTCTGCCCGCCTGGTTAAAAAAGTTGGCTAAAAAACTTGACCTGACCGGGCCTGAGTTGGGGTGGGTGCAGTCAAGGAGAACGATTTATTTGGTTCACTGGTTTAAATACTTAGCCGCTCAAGCCTCAGGAGCATGGCATAAGGGATTCAATCGTAATATAGCGGCCTCATAGAGCCCAAAGAAAATAAAAAGTCAGGGCGGCGATTTCTCCCAGTTCCACTGAGGCCCCTAAAAGATCCCCGGTCACTCCGCCTAAAGTCTTTTTCCAGACTCGGACCAAAAACAGGCCAAAAAGGGCGGCCAAAAGGGCGGTCAAAAAAGTTGACAGGCCGAAGAAAATTGAGACCAAAGCCGACGACCCCAAAGCCAGGGCCAGATCCTTGGGCCGGCTGTATTCAACCATGTTAAAACCCAGACCTGGACCAAGCCGGGCATTTTGGGAGCGAACCGCCACCACTGAAGCTGACAGCCGGCCCCAGACCGGGTAGAGGAGCAAAACAGCCGGAGCCGCCGGCAGGGGAAAAATAAAAGAGATAAAAGCGATTTTTAAGAATATATCGACCACCACCGCCGTGACCCCGAAGGTCCCGAGGTGGCTGTCTTTAAGTATCTCGAATTTTTTTTCCAATGTTTTATGAGATAAAAGGGCATCAGCGCAGTCGGCCAGACCGTCCAAATGAAAGCCCCGGGTTAAAAACACTTGAAAGACAGCCAAAAAAACTGCGGCCACCTGGGGCGCCAGTCCCAGGGCTTTCAATAACAAAAAAAACAGGACCGTCAGAAGCCCGATGATCAAACCGACCAATGGATACAGCCCCGGAAATTTTCCCAGATCACTTTCCGATGGGGACTGATGGGGGGCCACCGGAAGCAGAGTTAAAAAAGCCAGGGCCTGGCGGAAAAGTGTAAGCATAAGACTGAGCCTGGATGATTCCTTAGACCGGCCACATCGGCCTTGGGTTTTAGAGTTTGTTTGGCCGGGTGCCGGAGATGAGAAGGGGGGCAAACAAAGATATATGCCTAGAAATATTTGGGAAAAATTTAATTCCCTGGTTGAAAAAACCGAATAAAGTATAGCACAGGCAGGGCTTTTGTCACAGGGTGGTTAGAAGGGTTTGTGAAGGTCTAAAAAAAAGCTTGAATAATTTACTGGCTTAATGTAAGTAATCTTCGGAGACCAATGGTGACTTAAACGGTTGCGATTTTGGCGACATTAAAAATAATTATTCAGACCCGCTCGGGCCTTTTTGGCCGGATTTACATTCGGACCGTCTCGACCTGAGCCCGCTTTCCAAGGAGGCTGACGTGGATCTGCATGCCCTGAAATATTCCCCTGATAATCTTTGGGTGCGGTTGGACGATGACAACCACACCACCATCGGTTTGACTGAGGAAGCCTTTAAAGACTACGATGAAATCAGTAAAATTCGTCTGCCGGCCGAGGGCGAAGATTTTTCCAAAGATGATCCGTTCGGCCGGCTCTCAGTCGGTCACGGACCGGGCTTAAAATTATTCGCCCCTTTTAGTGGGGAGATTTTAATGGTCAACGAGGACGTCTTGGATTCCCCTGAGGAAATTATGGAGGATCCCTACGAAGCTGGCTGGCTTATTCGCATGTCCATCCATTCCATGGCCGAGTATGATAACCTCATGACCCGTGAAGAGTACGACGACTTCATCCTGGAAGACTTCCAAGAGGATGACGACGAAGACGAAGACGATGATGACGATGACGATGATTACGACGAAGATGAAGACGAGGAAGAAGAAGATGACGATTTTGATGACGATGATGACAGTGACGATTATTGAGTTAAATTAAGCCTAAAATAACTGGTCAAATAAAAAAGTCGAACAATGGCTAACTGGAGCTATTGTTCGACTTTTTGCATTGTTATAAATAACTCTATCAGAAATCCATCCCGATGGGATAACCGATCAACTGAACGATCAAAACTTGCCAGTCGTTAGGCGGGATAAGTTTGTCTTTGAGGTGGCCGACGCCGGATGTCTTAACTACGTTAGCCAGACCCTCTGATGAGCAGTAGAGGCCGACGTTCTGGTAGGAGGAACCAACGTGGGAGCCGCCAATGGGACCGTCCATAACCGAAGCGGCGAAGAGCAAGGTTAGTGGAGCGCCACCGTAAGCTGCGGTCTCATCACCCTGGAGCACCCTGGTTAACTGGTGAGTGTCGGCGTCATAGAGGTAGACCCCTGAGGAAACAACAGCGTAAACAGCCATTTCATTGCGGCCGTGGGAGGTGGGGATAGTCCGTTTGCCGTCCGGGCGGGAGACTCCGAAAGCCGCCCAAAGGATATTGGAAAGGTGCTCCAGCGAAAGATTGTCGGCCCGGAAAGCCCTGTAGCTTTGGCGCTTGGAGAGTGCTTCCATTAAAGGCATACCACCGGATTGGCTGGGCGGAGGAAGGGGTATGACTTCCGCTTGAGCCTGGGCTGAGCCTGTCCAAAACAACTGTCCGGTTATCGCCAAAGCAACGATAAGAAACCATAACGCCATTGTTTTCATGTAAAAACCTATTTTTTCTGGTTTAAATGATTAATTGCCGGTTTTTGTTTAATCGATCCCAATATTGGCTAGAGGGGCTAGATTGTAACCCGAACCATGCTGGGTCTGGACAATTTCCTTGGCCCCGGCTTGCAGAAATTTTTTTCGGATGTGGAGGATGTGGCTGTCGACTGTTCGGTCGCCGACGGCTACTCCCGGAAAAACGAGTTCCAAAAGCTCATCGCGGGTGAAGACCTTGCGCGGACGGTGCAGCAGCGTTTTAAGGAGCCGAAACTCCGTAGCTGTTAGTTCAACCTTGCGGTCTTGCCAGAAAGCTTCCAGGCTCTCTAAATCCAGACGCAGATCTCCTGAGCAAAGAACGGCCGGTTTAGCCTGGGCCGTGTCCGGTCCAGGTTCGGGAGGGGCGCTTTTTAAGCGCCTTAACACCGCCCCGACTCTGGCCGTCAATTCCCGGGGACTGAAGGGCTTGGTGACGTAATCGTCCCCGCCGATGGTCAGCCCCATGACCCGGTCGACTTCATCATCGCGGGCCGAAAGGAATATGATGGGGGCCTGGGAAAAATCTCTAGCTGCTCGGCAGAGCCAAAGCCCGTCTTTGCCGGGCAGATTTATATCAACCACCGCCAGAGCTGGTCCTTTGGTTTTAAAAAGCTCTAAAGCGCTTTCGGCGTCGGGGGCCGTCAGCACCTGATATCCAGCCGCTTTGAGGGCAAATTCGACCACTTCGGAGATATGGGGGTCGTCGTCGACGACCAAGATGGTAGTAGTCAATGCTCGTATCGCTCGGCTTGGCTTTCGTCAGGTGTAGCCTCAGGGGCAGTTAAAGCTTTTAAAACGCTCAAGGTGTTGGCCGCCGAGCTGTCGCTGGCGGCAGCCTGCTTAAACCAATAAAGAGCCAGATCGAGATCTTTGGGAAGCCCCCGGCCGCAGGCAAACAAAAGGGCAACGTCAGACTTGGCTGGCAGGGTGCCTTTTTGGGCCGATTCCAGGAGCAGCCTAGCTCCACGGGCGTCGTCGGCAGGCACTCCTTCGCCGGTCACATAAGCGGTCCCCAGCCCGTATTGGCCGTAGGCATCGCCGGAGACGGCCGCTTTTTCAAACCAATTGGCGGCCAGTTTTGAATCCGGCTTAACCCCTTCCCCAAGCCGATAGGCCAAGGCGGTCATGATGGCGGCGGCCCGGTGTCCTTGGCTAGCAGCCCGTTCAAACCAGATGGCGGCTTTGGCCTTGCTTTGAGGAACTCCTCGGCCCAAGGCCAAAAGCAAACCCAGCACAAAGGCGGCTTCGGCCGAGCCAAGTTTGGCAGCGCTGGTAAAGAGCTTGGCCGCTTTGGCCTCATCGGCCGGTTGGCCCAGGCCTTGGGCGCTGAGAACGGCCAGGTTGTAGAAACCGGCTGCTGAGCCCATGGCCGAGGCTTTTTTGAAATGCCGGGCCGCCTTGGAATAGTCTGGTTCTCCGGCAAGCGGGGACAGACATAGGTAGCCAGAGGCCAGCTGCTTGACCGCCGCCAGTGGCCCGTCAAAGCCCTCAAGGTCCCAGATTTGATCGGGGTCGGCTTTTAGTTTTTTTATTTCTCGGATGCGGGTTTGTAAATCCATATTTAATCATCAGCCGCCGAAAAGATTATTGGTGCGCTCAAATGGTCATACCACCGCCCGCAATTAGGGCCAAAGTGTCAGCTGGGTCTAATAAATAGCGGTGGCCTAGTAGCACTAGAATAACAAGAAACACACAATAATCACACAAGAATCAAACAAAGACAAGACGCTTAAAATATACAAGTGACTAATTGTATCTCATCTAGCCAAGTTAAACAAGTGTTGAGATCAAGTCAGATATGGGGCCGCCGTCCCCGGCCACCCCATATTTGGTCTCATATTTTGGCTCCTGACCCAGGCCCCGGCTCAGCCAGGGCCTCTTAAGCGGCTGTTTTTTTACCTGATCAGGGTCAAGAGAGTGATTTCCTTAGGGGTCCACAATCTGACCGGAAAGAAGCTTGATACACCCCGTGACACATACATCTTAAGACCGCCGATGTTGTATAGACCGGAGGTATAACGGTAGCCGAAAACCAAAGAGGCCAGATTGAGCTGAGGATCCCAAGGGGCGGCTAAATGTCCACCATGGGTGTGTCCAGCCAGGTAAAGGTCGACCTGGTAATCCTGGACTTCCTGGACCGCTTCCGGCCGGTGGTTGAGCATGATGGTCAAGTTTTGGGGATTTGCCAGGGAACCGGCCAGGGAAGTAAAATTAAAACGCCGCTCAGTTTGGGTCGCCCGGAACCCTTTTTGGCCGGAGTCGACAAACCCGATTAGATCCAGTGGGAGTTCGGAGATGGTTTGATGGCTGTCGAGCAGGATGTGGATACCGGCCAGACGAAGGTTGGTGATTAGAGCATCAATTGATGAGACCCGGAGATCATGATTGCCCAAGACCCCATAGACACCGTAGGGGGCCTCCAGCCTGGCGACGGGGAGTCGGAAGTCCTTGGCAAAATCAGGGTTATTATCGACCAGATCGCCGGCTAAAAGCACCAGATCGGGCTTTAAGCTTTTAACGGTTTCGAAAATAGAGATAAGCTCCGATTGATTGGTGCCTCGCCCGTAGTGGATGTCGGACAAAACAACGATCTTGAAACCTAGTAGTTCGCTCGGCAGGCGGGGGAACTGTAGTTCCAGGCGTGATATTTGGGGCGCCGACAGCTGTTCGGTGTAGCCGTAAACGGTGAGGGCTAGCATCAGAGTCAGGAGGAAAATATTAAAATTTAAAAATTTGGGAGTCCTGGGCTTAGACTTAAACAGGCTGGGAAAACCACGGGCTTTTTTTTTGGCGATCAGTTTAAATGGCCAGGACACTATGCCCAAAACAGCCAGAGAAAGAATCCAGGCAAAAATGACCATTTCCCACAGAAGAATCGGCCGATAAAAGTAGTTCCAGGCCACGGGATTGGCGGGCGGCGGTTCCTGGGTCCAATAGAAATTATATAAAACAGAGATCGCTGTGACGTTGACGATCAGATAGAAGAAGCCTAATAATTTCCGGGGCCAGCCTTTGGCCAACCGACCGGTCAATAAGCGCCAGCTGATGATCTGAGCTATCAGAAAGGCAATGCTGATAGCCGGGTGGAAAAGCATCAAGAGCTCCAAAAGTCTGACAGGCGGATCCCAGGGGTCGGTGGGAATTCAGGGGGAATTAATTGCCGGAAGCGGCGGGAAACATAAAGGTAAATGAAGCGCCACTGTCGGGGTAATCCTCCGGATGGTTGGTAACTGTTAGGTGACCGTGATAACGCTCGACAATCTTTCGAACAATGGACAGGCCAAGTCCAGTGCCCTGGGTTTTGGTGGTAAAGAACGGATTAAAAACGTTGGATAAAAGGTCATCGGGAATGCCGGGCCCTGAGTCGGTCACCTGGCAGGCGACATAATGATTTTCCCCTTCTTTGTACTCGAAGATCTTGATGTAAATTTTGCCACCGCCTTGGGGAGCCATGGCCTGGGTGGCATTATAAATGAGATTGAGGAAAACGTGCATCACCTGGCGGTCGTCGGCCGAAACTCTGGGGAGGTTGTCGGCAAAGTCGGTAATAATCGTCACCTTGGCCCGAGAATTCTCATGCTTGAGCGAGGCGAGCACTTCTGCCGCCACGTCCTTGAGATCGAAAGACTTGACCAAGCCGGCCTCGTCTCTGGAAAAATCCAAAACATTGTTTAAAACCCCATTGAGCCTTTGGACTTCCTCGAGGATAACCTGGGGATACTTGCTGAGAGGGTCATCGGGAGACATTTTTTTGATAAGTCTTTTAGTAAACCCGCCAATGGAGACCAGCGGATTTCTAATCTCGTGAGCCAGCTGGGTTCCCATCTCCCCTTGGGCGGCCATTTTTTCGGCCTGGATGAGCCGAGTTCTGACCTGGCTGAGGTTAATGTTGGCTTGGCGCAATTCATCGTATAAAAGGGTGTTTTCAATGGCCAGACTGGCTTGGTTGGCCAGCATGGTCAAGTCGCGGAGGCTTTCAACGGTTAGAGGCTGACCCGAAAGAGATCGATCGACCGCGATCACCCCGACTTCCCGGCCTTTGGCCAGCATCGGGACCACTGCGTAAGCCCGGACCCCGAAATCACCTAGATCCTCTTCGTCCTGGGCGTCAAGACCACGGAAAGCCAGCAAGGGCTTTTTTTCAATGGTACATCTGGCCATGATGCGGGTGGACTGGGGGGTTACTGGAAGAGAAATGTTCATGGCCGCGCCGGCCTCCATCATGGCCTGGGCTTCCTCACGGGAGGGTTTGCGCAAAACCTCCACCAAAGGCATGGACTCAATTTCAGGGGAGTTTTGGGCCGTCCAGTAGGCCGAGGAGGTCAGGACCCGTTCCGGGTTGGTATCGTCAATTAAGAGGATCAAAACCTTGTCAAAGCCCAGACCCTGACGCAAGGTCAGAGCCTGAATGATAATCCAGACCAGTTCGTCATAGCGGACCGTGGTCATCATGGCGCTGGATATGTCGTAAAGGTTGGATAGATACCTGACCATGGCTTCGTTAGTGGTAGCCAAGCTTTCGACCTTTTTGAAGGTCAGGGCATTTTCGACCACCCCGGAGATAATGCTGTTCATGGCCTGAAGCAGTTCTTGATCTTCACGGTCAAAAAGATGGGGGGTGACGGTTAAGCCCCCTCCGCCGCGGTGCCCGCCGAGTTTGTTAAATAGAGAGATGCTTCCTCGGTGCGTTCCCTGGAACATCAGAGGCATGCTAATGACGGTATTGTCCCGCTCTTTGGGGGTTAGTTCGAAATTTTTCGGATCGTCTTTGAGATAGCCCATATAAGAGCCGTTGCGGCAAATGTCCTCAGCGATGGAGACTGGCAGCTGCTGCCCCTGGTAGCGCACAAAATTGTAGGCCGGCGGAACCACGCCGTACTGAGAGGAGTAAAGCAAGGTTTCGCCGGTTTGATCGAGAACGTTGAGCGAACAGCCGTCGGCAATAAAGACGCCGGCGGCGATCCTGGGAACGATGCCCATGACCTTTTCGACCTCAATGGTCGAAGCCAAGGTCCGGCCTAGGTCACTTAAAACGTTTAAGACGCTGATGCGCTTGCGGGTGTCGGTAGCCAGCTGATTGGTTTTGATGGCGATGGCCAGCTGGTTGGCGACCGCCTCGACCGCCTGTCCAGAACTGCCCGAGCTTAGATCGATGGTCCGCTTGTTTAACAAAATTAAGAGGCCGTAGCAGGTTTTGTCGTCTAAAAGCGGGACCACGGCCAAGCAGGAAATGTAAGGTTCAAAAAAATTTTGCCAGGTTTTGGGCAGTTTGGGCAGATCTTGGGCGTCGGCCAAGAGGGATTGGCGGTTATTGATGGCCCGCTCAAAAAGGGTGTCGGTCAGATCGAATGGTTCGGAGGAAGCGCCATAGTCGTCGGCCTGGCGATGAGCTGTCAGCTCTCTTTTCTTGCGGTTTAAAAGTAGCAGCAGAGTTTTGTCCAAACCCAGCTGCCAAGCTAAAAGGCTCAAAAAGTTGGCGACTTTGGCTTCGAATTGAATGTTAGAATTGGCTAACCGGATTAATTTTGCCAAAAAGGCAGAGACGTCCCCGGTAGAGGCGGAAGACTGCATTTTAGAGGCCCTGCCGACCGGATATGGGAACAGGCGGTTTCTCGGGCTGAGTGGCCAACTTTAGGGCCTGCTGATAAATCTCCACATAGGCCAAAGCCGCTCGTTCCCAGGAATAGTCTTCGGCCATACAACGGAGCATAAGGGCTCGCCACTTTTCGGGGTTGCGGTAATGGGTTATGGCCGTCTCCAGGGCATCAATTAAGGCTTCAGGGGTAAAATCAGTAAATTTAAAGCCCGTACCTCGTCCGTTCATGGCCAGTTCGTCGTTGACCGTGTCGTCTAAGCCGCCAGTGGCTCTGACCACCGGGACGGTTCCATATTTGAGGGCGTAGAGCTGCTCTAAGCCACATGGTTCATACTGGGAAGGAACCAGCAGGATGTCAGCTCCGCCCATGATCAGGTGAGTCAGGGCCGGGTCGTAACTGAGCTTGAGTCCGACTTGGCCGGGGTTAGCCTGGGCTGTTTCAGTCAGTACCGAACGGTAATGGTCATCTCCAGTCCCCATGAAGACCAGCTTCATCGGTAACTTCAAAAGGTCGGGCATGGCCAAAGTGATGAGATCCATGCCTTTGCGGGCTAAAAACCGGCTGAGCATGGCCACGATGGGACGATCGTCAGCGGTCAGGCCGAATAAGGAGGTCAGTACGTCGCGGCAGATACTTTTGCCGGCCAGATTATCAGGCGCAAAGTTGGCCTTCAGGTAGTGGTCGCAGCAAGGATCCCAGAGGTCGTAATCGACCCCGTGGATGACGCTTCGGAGATTTCGGCGCCGCTCTCGGATAACCCCCTCTAAGCCACGGCCCAGTTCTGGTCCCAGGGTTTCACGGGCAAAACGGTGGCTGACGGTGCTGATGATGTCAGCACCCAAAAGGCCGGCCTTGGTGAGGTTGAGCTGGCCGTGGAATTCCAGGCCTTGGATGGTGAAATGGCTCCAGTCCAGGCCAGTCATGGGGAAATCGAAATAGGGGAAGGTGCCTTGGTTGGAGAGATTGTGGTAAGTAAATATTGTACCGACGGTTTGCTGGCTCTTAAGCACTTTAAAATACATCGGCACCAGGCCAGTGGGCCAGTCGTGACAGTGGATGACCACCTGTTCCGGGGGCGAGGCTTCAATCAGGTCGCCAATAACCGAATAGGCGGCTTTAGAAAAGAAGATGAACCGTTCGGAATTGTCATCATAATCGCCGAACTCGTTGCCGTAGATGCCGGGTCGATCGAAATATTCGTCGCAGCCGACCAAAATAATTTTATGGGCTTCCGGCAAGTTCAGACTGTAGTATTCGGCAGTACGGCGGTTGATGGAGAGGTCGATTTCTCGTCTGAGATTGGGCAGTTCAGTGAGGGAAAATTCTTCGGTCATCCGGTGCCTGGGGACAAGAACCGTCACCTGATGTCCCATTTTAAATAAAGCTCTGGGTAAGTGATACAGGACATCCCCGAGACCACCTGCTCGAGAGCAGGGAACGGCTTCAGGGGTGACAAAAAAAATTTCCATAGTTTCTCGCATCTGGCCAGGCGGATGATTGATCAGGCCGCGCCGGGTGCACGGGTCCGGATGTCGCAAAAGGCTCCAAAGACGCCTAAGGAGCCAGGTTGGGGGTAACCAGGGTCTGAAGTGCTAATATTTAGTCGTAATTAATTGACCTTGGCTATAATCAACGGTCAAAAGCCACTGGCATTTACGAAGTGGGGCCTGTATAGCCGTTTTCCTCATGAATAAAGCTGACGATAGCATCTAAAGTCGACTCTAATTCTGAATTATTGATCTGGCAGGTGGCCACGGCCTCGTGACCGCCGCCTCCGAAATGAAGGGCAATGGAGCCAAGGTTGGCTTGGCTGTCACGGTTGATGATGCTGTTGCCCATGGCCAAGGCGATATTGGCGGTATCTCGTCCCCAGGTAACGTGGATGCTGACTTTGCAGTCTGGAAACATGGTATAGGGCAAAAATCGGTTGCCGGGATAGATGATTTTCTGATCCCGAAGATCGATGATCAGCACTTGTCCGATGAGCCGGCAGCAGTTGTGAAGCATGTTGGAATAAAAATCAGCCTGGTCGAAATATAAATCGCTTCTTTCCTTGACATCGGGCTGGCTCAGGATCTGCTCGGCCGTCATGGTCCGGCACATTTCCATCATCGACTCCATCAGCTGGTAGTTGGAAATCCGGAAATGGTGAAAGCGGCCCAAGCCGGTCCGGGGATCCATCAAAAACCCAATTAAAATCCAGCCCATGGGAAATTCAATCTCTTGGACGGTCAGATTGGCGCTGTCGACTTTATCGACGGCCGTCATCATCGGATCCCAGTGAGAGGAGTAACGGCTGGAACCGCCCAGAAAATCGTAAATGACCCTGGCGCAGGAGGGGGCGATTCGGGACATGCCTCGGTAGGAGATTGAGCCAAGCCTTTCGCCTTCGCTGGTGTGATGATCAAACCACATGCCGACGCCGTTGGCAAAGGGAACATTGGCCAGGATGTCGTTGGGCCCCAGTTGGACCAAGCCGTCCTGGATGTCTTTGGGGTGAACAAATCGATAACTGTCAATCAGGCCGGCCTCTTTGAGGAGAGCCCCGCAGGCCAAGCCATCAAAATCTGATCTGGTTACCAAACGCATGTTTCAGCCTCGAATTATCGAAACAGCTTAATAAATAGTCAGTTGATACCGACTATGGGAACAATTACTAAAAAAGCACCGGGACTGGCAAGAGCAAAATAAAAACTTGGGGAAAAGAGGTACTTTTTCAAAATGGCCCTTTTCTTAATTTTACCTCAGCCCCAACTTGATGTCCAGAGAAAACAAAGAGATTTCCAGAGGGTCACTCAGATCAATCAGTTTATAGCGGCTGATTCCAAGGATTTTAGGGGCTTTTTGGTATCAGGCCCAACCATGGGCGATCTTGGTTTGGGCGTCTTTAAGGATTAGGCGCTTCGGCTGCCGCCGAGTCTGAAAGTTGGCTCAAAATCAAGGCTGAATCTGGCCAACCAAAGGATATCACTCAAATAGGACGTCTTTAAAAGAATCTACTCGGAGGAAGCCGGGGGGCCGGCGGTAGAGGTATCGGGTATTGACGCTTTGTGGAGGGTGTCTTCTAAGAGCATTTGCTCTAAAGCCTCCTGGGTGGGCCTTTCCGGGAAGACTCTGGGGCCAGTGGTCCGGACATTGTTACGGGCGGGAGGACTGGCTGGGGATACGTCTCCGGCGGCCGGGGGTTGGGAAGCAGGTTCGGCTGGACTTGCGGACCCGGTGGGGCCGTTAGGTGCTGCCGGAGTAGACGAAGCCGGCGGCGAAGGGGCGGGCTCAGCTTTGACCGGTTGATCCCAGATCATCAGGGCGATGCGGCGGTTGACCGGGTCGGTCGGGTTGGTGCCGGACAAAGGCTGGGTGGCTGCGTATCCGGCAACCATGGTCAGCCGATCGTCGGTGACGCCGTTGCGGGACAAAAAGCGGCGGGCAGCCGAGGCTCGGGCGGTAGAAAGTTCCCAGTTGGTCAATTCCTGGCTTATGGTTTGAACCGAATCGGTGTGGCCTTCAATGGAGAGTTTGTTGGGGATGGTTTTGAGGCGTTCGGCGACTGTCCCTAAAATGACCATGGCCAGGGGCGTCAGCCGGGGCTGGCCGGAGAGGAACATCGGTTGGCCTTCTTTGTCCATTATTTGGATCTTGATGCCCCCGGCGACGTTTTCCACCATAAACTGGCCCCTCAAATCAGAGGGCCCCAGCCCGGCTCCGCTGAGGCTGGCCGTAACCGCCCCGGCCAGATCGCTGATAAACTGGCCCTTGGCCGCCTTGGCTTCGGCGGAGGTGCCTTCCCCCATGCCCGGGGTGACCAAGGTCGCCCCGTCGCCAGGGGCAATCCCGGTTTCGGTGCTGCCCTCGCCGCCTTCCTCGCCGGCAGGCAAGTCTGTCAGATCAGGGTTCTGGGGCCGGTCGGTCGGTAAGGTGGCCCCCATGTTGGGACGCTCGTCGCGCCGGTCAGCCAGGGCTTTTTCCCGCTCATCTAAAGCTGCGGCCCGCTGTTCGAGTTCTTGTCCTTTTTGATTGAGTTCAAAACAGCCGCCTTGCAAAAGAATGCCGGGACTGTTGTTGGAATCAAAGGCCGAAGGGGTACCGCCGTTAAAGATGGCATCGGTCAGGGTCAGTCCGTCGAAATATTCGGCGAGCGCCGCTTTGCCTTGTTCGCTGGAGATGGCCAGCAGCCACATGACCAAAAAAAACGCCATCATAGCCGTGACAAAGTCGGCATAGGCCACCTTCCAGCTGCCACCGTGGTGGCCGCCGTGACCTTTTTTGATGATTTTTTTGATTATAGGCTGTATTTTTTTATCTGCGCTCATGGCCGACCGTTTTGGCCCATGCGGCAGGGCCTAGGCTAATGTCACTGCTAAGTTTTAGGGCAATTTATTTTTTAACTGATTTAATTAATTCTTCCATCTCCTCGTAGGACGGCCGGCAATTGCTGGGAATAGCCCGGCGGGCGAATTCGATGGCCATGACCGGCGGCAAGCCTTTGGAAAAGGCTACCAAGACCGATTTGGCTACCTTGAGGATATTGTTAAAGTCAACGGCCTGGTTTTCCAGGGTTTTGGCCATGGGGGCCATGTAGCCGTAGCTGAGAAGTAAACCTAAAAAAGTTCCGCACAAGGCCGCACCGACCGAGGCGCCTAAAACGGTGGGAGGCTCTTCCATTAAACCCATGGTGGTGATGATGCCCAAAACGGCGGCCACGATCCCCAGGCCCGGCAGAGAGTCCGAGACCGTGGTCAGAGCCGACGGCACCAAAGTGCCGTGGTGCTCGTGGACTTCGGTATCAATATCCATGAGGTTTTCAAATTCGGTCGGCTCAATGTTGCCGCTGACGAACACCTTCAGGTTATCAGCCAGAAAGTCCTTCAAGTGGTGGTTTTTTATAACCGAGGGGTATTTGCCGAATATAGCCGATGAATCAGGCTTGTTGGCGTGTTCTTCCAAGGCCAACATTCCTTCCCGGCGGGCGATGGAGAGAAATTCGTATAAAAGCAGGAGCAGATCAACAAACTGGGATTTTTTTATTTCTTTGCCGAGGATAATCTTGGGAATGGAGGAGAAAGTCTCTTTAATCAGAGACATGGGGTTGGCAATTAGAAAAGAGCCAAAAGCGGCTCCACAGATAATGACGACCTCGTTAGGCTGCCAGAGGAGCGCCAAGTTTCCGTGGTGCATCATGTAACCGGCGATGACGCAGCCTATGACGACGATGAGCCCAATTGGTGGCATGGGTTAACTCCAAAGGTTCCGGGAGGCTGTCCGGCGCAAATTGACCAGCCAAAAGGATAAAATCCATCCCTTTGGCTATGCTTAGTCATTCCCTGGCCAGGACGGACAAGGGGCTTGTTATACTTTTCGGTTAAAACAACGAGGAAGATAAATTTTTTTTGGGGGCTCCGTCGGTCTTTTGGCCTGCTAGATAAGGTAATTGCACCAAATATAGGTATCTTTATTTAGCCAACAACAAAATAAAGGAAAAATCAATCAAGACATCCCAGTTCAGGCCACCGTAATTTAGGTGGACCCGTCCCCAAAGCGGCGGCCTGAAAAACAGAGCGCAACTTTTGGACCCCGCCGGAGTGCGGCGGTGTGAGGCCAACGGGAGCGAAGGAGAGGAGCGGACCGTTAGAGGTTGGATCGGATGGCGTCGGCGACAAAGGGGAGTTTAGTCAAATCGGCTGGTTCGCCGGTTTTCAGCGGTAGCTCCTCTCTGTTTCTTCGCGGGATAATGTGCAGATGCCAGTGATCAATCTCCTGGCCGGAAGTGCGGCCGTTATTGGAAATCAGGTTGTAGGCCTCGGCTCCCACCCCGGCTAAGGCTGCCTTGGCCAGCTTCTTGGCCAAGGGCAGGGCCTTGGCCAAAAGCTCGTCGGGTACCTCGGAGGTGGTTTTGTAATGGTTCTTGGTGATAATCAGGCAGTGCCCGGAGGTGACTGGATTGATGTCCAAAAAAACCAGAAAATTGTCGTCCTCGTAAACCCTGATGGAGGGAATCCGTCCTTTGACTATCTCGCAGAAGATGCAATCGCTCATAAGAACCACCAGGGTCAGTCGGCTAGTGAAAGCCGAGCATATGTTTACCCCGCCCTAAGGGGCGGAAAAGGAAAAATAATTTTAAAAAAAGCTAATTTCTTAAGATTAGGCTTTTTTTTCAGATAGGATATAAAATTAGGCCGAGTTGAGGACCCATCCCTTTTTCAAAATCCTTAGCTTTATTATAACGGCAATCGCCCCGGACATTCAACTATTGGTCCGATTAAAAAGGTCAAGGGGTTGTGAAAACAGTGATTTTTATTGCCCTTGGGGGTCAAAAAAATAACCAGGACTATACCTTTTGGTCGGTTTGGCCGGCGGCTTTAGCGGTCTGAGCTTTGGTTCTGGCAGCGGCTGAAGTTGTTTTTTTTCCGGCTGCAGTGTTGGCAGCGGTGGTCCGGGTTGTCTTTGGAAGAGCCTTTTTCGCTGCGCTGTGGTCAGCGGCTGAAGCGGGCCGAGCTTTGGCCCCGGTTTTGGCAAGCGGGGTTTTTTCGTTGGTTTCGCGGTAACTGGTCCGGCCGGCCCGGCCTGAGGTTTTGGGGGCATCTACGGCTGATTTGGCCGAAGGGTTGGTCGAGCAGGCCGGATTGGGGCAGGTAAGCTGCCCTTCGGAACCGCGCCGCTGGGAGTTAACCATATAGGGATGCCCGCAAACCGGGCAGGGCTCTTTGACCGGGACCCCCTTGAGGATCAGCCGGCAGCCCGGGTAGGCAGAGCAGCCAAAAAATGGTCCCCGAGAGGAGGATTTTTCCACAATGCTGCCGTCGCAGCCTGGACGAGGACATTTGAGGCCGGTGGGATAGGAAACGGCGTTTTTACATTTTGGGTAACCAGTGCAGGCGATAAACCAGTTGCCCTTGCGGGCTTTTTTGACGGTCATGGGTTTGCCGCACTTGGGACAGTTCGGGTCAAACCCTTCCGGCATTGGCGGTACTTCGTCGGCCACCACCGTGGCCACGCCATCATCGGTGGTTTTAAGCGGTTTGGTGTTGCGGCAATCAGGGTAGCCCGAACAGGCTAAAAAGACTCCGTAACGGCCGCGTTTGGGGAGCATGGGCTGGCCGCATTTTTCGCATAAAACATCAGATTCCAGGACAACCGCTGCCGCTGGCTGGGGGACTCCGTGGTCGTCTCGAGTAAAGTCGGTGGTGTGCTTGCAGGCTTCGCAGGACAAATAAAAACCGTTGCGACCGTAACGGATGCTAACGTTTCCGGTTTGGCCGCAAGCCGGGCAGGGGAGCTCCACCGGCAGACCGTCGCGCTTGACGTTGCGCATGTTGTCCTTGGCCTGCTCAATGCTTCGGGCCAAAGGAGTGTAGAGTTTGCGGAGGATGGCCAAATCCTCTGCTTCGCCTTCCTCAATTTGATCGAGATCTTCCTCAAGACCGGCGGTGAAATCAACGTCAATTATGTCCGGAAAGTTTTTGGTCAAAAGATCGTTGACGGTCAGCCCCATCTCGGTCGGTCTCAGCTGCCCTTTTTGGCCATGGACGTATTCTTTGTCGCGGAGAACCGAGATAATTGAGGCATAGGTGCTGGGCCGGCCGATGCCTTTATCCTCAAGTTCTTTGACCAAAGTCCCCTCGTTAAAGCGGGCCGGCGGCTGGGTAAAGTGTTGTTTGGGGGTGATTTTCTGGGCTTGGTGGATCTGGTTTTCGGCTAAGGGCGGGAGGAGGTTTTTTTCATCGTCGCTGCCTGGGTCGTAAATCTCCAAAAAGCCCTTGAAAATTATCACCGACCCCGTGGCCCGAAAAATGTAGTCCTGGCAGAAAAGCTCGGCGGCGGTCTGTTTGCTGATGGAAGGGGCCATCTGGCTGGCCACAAACCTCCGCCAAATCAAATCGTATAGCTGCCAGTGCTGATTGTCGAGGTGGCCCTTGAGCATCTGCGGGGTCCGGTCGACGGAAGTGGGCCGGACGGCCTCGTGGGCGTCCTGGGCTCCCTTTTTATTTTTGTAAAAGTTTGGTTTATCTGGAAGAAATTTATCTCCCAAGGTACCGCTGACCAGTTTTCTGGCCTCAGCCGCTGCTTGTTCGCTAACCCGGACGGAGTCGGTTCGCATGTAGGTGATGAGCCCGACCGAGCCTCCCGGGATATCCATGCCCTCGTAAAGGTCTTGGGCCAGGCGCATAGTCCGGGAGGGGTCAAGTTTAAAGCGGTTGTAGGCATTTTGCTGGAGAGTGCTGGTGGTAAAGGGGGCCATCGGTTTTCTTTGGCGGTCTTTGGAGGTCAAAGAGGTGACCTTAAAATCGTGACCGGTCACGGCCTTAACAACTGTGTCGGCTGACTGCTGATCTTTGACCGATATCTGTTCTCCCTCGAACTTGGTGAGCAGGGCCTCAAAGGGCAGTTCCTCATGGATAAATTCGGCCGTTACCGTCCAGTATTCTTCGGGGATAAAGGCGTTTATCAGGCGCTCGCGCTCAACGATCAGCCGCAAGGCCACCGACTGGACCCGGCCGGCCGAAAGGCCCCGCTTTAGCTTTTCCCACAGCACCGGCGAGATCATATAACCCACCAGGCGGTCGAGTATGCGGCGGGTTTGCTGGGACTCAAAGCGGCTCTGGGAAAGAGTTACGGGGGCTGCCAAGGCGGCTTTGATGGCCTGAGGTGTTAGCTCATGAAAGAGTACTCTTTTAAAGTTATGGTCATTGCGGCCCAGGCTTTCGGCGATGTGCCAGGCGATGGCTTCGCCTTCGCGGTCGGGGTCGGGACCCAGATAGACGGTATTCTTGCCTTTGGCTGCCCGCCGAAGTTCCTGGATGACCTTATCTTTGCCTTCGGAAGGTACGTATTCGGGGGTAAAGTTGTTTTCAACATCGACCCCCAGCTTATTTTTAGGCAAATCTCTAATGTGGCCGATGGAAGCCATAACTTGATAATCAGGCCCCAGATATTTACTGATGGTTTTGGCTTTAGCCGGTGATTCAACGATAAGCAAGTCTTTAGCCATACGCTACCTCAAAGCCGGGACTTATCTGCCTTAATAAGGCGAGTAGAGGAGGTAACTTCGGTCCCGGAAAACCCGTGTTACGGATTTAACTTGATATCATATGTCGGAGGTGCCTGCCTACCCCCTAAAGAGGGATCGATTGAAAAAAAAGTATGTTCAAGGCCTTAGTTTGCGAAAAAGTCTGAGACGCTTTTAAGGGTTAAGAGAGTGATTATTCAGAAAAAATTTTGATAAAATATCGACCAAAAAAAATTTGGGGCGGGCCAAAAAAAAATTTGGTCCGCCCCAAAAAGAAAATACCGACCTGAGCCCGAGGCCAATAATTTATACAATTACTGTATATTTTATCATAAAAAATTATTGTTTTCTATCTAATTGCATTCTAAAAATCACATGAATCCATATTTTGGCTGTCGAGATTAAAAATAAAAAAACCAAAAATAACCTAGAGATACCTAACAAGGAGCAAAAGAATTCTTAAAAAAATCTTAAACATCATCTAGGCAATGTATAGATGTCAATTATTAGTGCAATGACTTAAATTTAAGTCAAACATAACATATTATATTTATAATATATGAATTAAGGCAACATTTTATTTTGTTTAGTTTAATTATTAAGATATTTAGCGCGGCATTAATTAAATATTGGCTAGGGTTTAAGGCCAATTATGTTTCAAGAGTTAAATTATTTGCAATAATTAACCTGTAAAAAAATTATGACTAAATATTTTTATAGGTTAATTTTATCGTGTAAAGATAATGCTATTATAGTTGTATATGTATGATGACATAATCGGTTGCGTGTCATCAATTGATCAATCTGTGTTTTTGTTTTGGTATAGATGCGACTGCACAAACCACAACAGAATTGAGAGTGAGCCCGCCTGAATGGGGTCAATAGCGACCCGCCCTGTAGGGGCAAGTCTCTCCAGTGTAAGGAGTAGCGAACCGCACT
>JAISWF010000261.1 GCA_031271165.1 Deltaproteobacteria bacterium | reverse complement strand
GTTTAAACGCTAATTACGCTTTGGAGGCTGGCGGAAGGTTTAAAGCCCCGAAGCTAACGGCCTTAAAACATATCGGGCCCTTACAGATAACGGTCAAAGCCATAGGGCTGGTCAGTAACAGCCATGATTTGGGCGTAAATATTGATCCGGGCGGCCTTATGCTTTCAGCTTCCAAAAGTGAGCTTGAGTATCTGGCCGGAGATGCGGTGGAGTTTACCGTAACCTACTATGGAGCGGCTCTGCCGGCCGGAACCCAGGTTACGCCTCTGTTTGAGCCTGGGGAATTGGGGGGACTGAGTGCGGCTTATATTCTGCAGGCTAATGGAAAATTTACGGTCCCCAATTTAACCGCCTTAAGCCATGCCGGACCTTTGGCAATCAAAGTTCAGGCCGTTGGTTTGGAGAGTTCTGAAGCCTTCTTTGACGTGATCATAAATCCCGGCGGCCTGGGCTTGTCAGCCAATGTCACGGAGCTGGAGTATTTGAGCCAAACTGTGGTCACTTTGACCGTCACCTATATGGGCTACCCTCTTGATACCGGAACATTGGTGGAGACAGTCTTTGATGCGGATGATTTTAATAACCTGGCCGGGTCTTATCAAACGAGTGGGGCAGGGCAATTTACCGCCAACCAGATGGCGGCTCAAAAACCCCAAGGGCCGCTTTCTCTCAAAGTCCGGGCCTGGGGTCTGGAGAGCAATTCGGTACTGTTTAACGTCCGGTTTGATTCCCAAAAACTGGGTCTTTCAGCCAGCCCTGACGTTTTCGAACTCTTCCGGCCCGACAATGCCGCCTTTACCTTCACCTACAACGCAATACCGCTACCCGCCGGAGTGCCAGTGACTCTTTCGGCCTCATCGGGTCTTTTGGAAAACCTTCCGGCCAGCGGTCAGACCACCGGGCAGGGCCGGCTAAGCGCCCCCAATCTTACGGCCATTAAGGCCAGCGGACCCATTGAAGTGTCTGGTACGGCCTGGGGTTTTTCGGCCGGGACGGTTGAACTGGCAGTTTTTGTCCAGGCCCAGTATTTTAGTTCGTCGTTGGATATTTCGCCAAAGATTACCGGGCCTGGCGGCTCGACTGAGCCTTATGTTTCCAGCTGCGTTAATTTTACGGTGACTCTGGCCTTGACTTACCGGGGCCGGAACTTAAGTAACCATCCGGCTGAAATTTACGGGTTTAAGTTATCTTCTTCGGGCTCGGTGACCACCGACGGCCTCGGCCGGGTCACCGGGCTGATGACTTATTCGGAGGCTGACGTTTCGCCCGGCCAAACTGGTATGGAAATCTACCGGGTTATCGTCGGGGGAACTGAATTCACCGTGCCTGGTCCGCAACTTCTAGATTTCTTAAACTGCGGGTAAAACTGCCGGGAGCCGGGGCCTCTGGAGGGAGGCCCCGGCCGGCCTTAAAAGAGTTTCGGCGGACTTAAAGCCACATCAGTTTCTAATGGTTAAGGAAAGGAGGTTTTATGAGGCAACCCACAGTCGATGGTTTGAGAGCCGATGAAAGGGCGGATCCTAAAAAAATCCATCGGGACGTCCGCACTCCTTGGGAGAGGCTTTTGGCGGTCTTGGCCGCTCGGGAACCGGTCACCTGGATCATTATCGGCAGCTCCGTTATGGTCTGGGTATACCCTGAGCTGACCTTATCGATGCTTTTGATTCAGATGGTACTGTCTTTGGCCTACCTGGTTAAAACCCGGCCGGCCGGGCTGCCGCTGAGATTGCCGAGGGCGGCCGAAAAATCTGACCCCGGCGCTCCGATCCCGGGGCGCCGGGGTTTTGCCAGATCGGCCGGAATCGTTTATCTCGGCAACGAGACTGAAAGCGGGCGGGAGATGTGGCTTGGGGAAAAGGATCTTTTGACCCACATCCTGGTTTTGGGCACCACCGGAAGCGGTAAAACCCAGGCTCTGGTCTCCATGGCCTTTAATGCTCTGGCCACCGGGTCAGGTGTCTTTTATATCGACCCCAAAAGCTCATCGGAACTTCCCATGCAGATTTGGCAGCTAGCCAGATTTCTTGGGCGGGAAGATGATTTTAGAGTATTAAATTACGTGACCACTGGGCCGCCGGTCGCCGGCCGGCTCACCAACACCAACAACCCATTTTCTTTGGGCTCAGCTGACGCTCTGACTCAGCTGCTGGGTTCGTTGATACCTCCATCGGAGGGCGCCAACTCCATTTTTGCCGATAAAGCCATGGCCCTCATCTCCGGGCTTATGTATGCCCTGGTCGACCTTCGCGATCGGGGGCGGCTCCAGCTTTCGGTCAGCACCATCCGCGACTATCTGGCTCCGAAAATGTGTGTCCGGCTCTTGAGTCATCAGGACCTCGGAGAAGCAGCCCGGGCTTCGCTTAAGGCCGCCCTTCTCAACTGTAACTGGGTGGAATCTAAAACCTTAAATGAGCAGCATTCTTTTTTTGAGCAGTACGGCTATGCTCAGAGTTATTTTGGGCGGGCTCTTTCGAGCCTGACCGATACCTACGGACATATTTACGGGGCCGAGCAGGGGGAGGTCGATTTCCGGGATGTAGTCTTAAACCGCCGAATTTTGGTGACTTTGCTTCCGTCCATGGAAAAAAGTCCTCAGGAATTGGCCTCTTTAGGCAAAATTACCCTCTCCGCCGTCCGAACGGCGGCTTCCGTCGGCCTGGGAGCGGCGGTGGAGGGGCACGAAAAAGACGTTTTAGGTTCACTTCCGGTCCACTTTCAGGGGACGGGGCCTTTTATGAGCATTGTTGATGAATATGCGGCTATTGTCACCCCTGGTTTTGAGATGCTCTTAACCCAGGGCCGGGGACTGGGGCTGGCTACGGTTGTGGCCAGCCAGGACTACGCTGGCCTTATTGAGGCCGATCGCAAGGGGGCCCAGCAGATTGTCGCCAATACCACCATGAAGATCTTTATGAAAACCGACGATCCTGACCGGACTTTCGGACTTTTGCGGGCCTTAACCGGAGAAGCGCCAGTCTTTAGAACCACTGGCTACGGTTTGGAGCCTGGGAGCGTTTTGGGAGGGGACTGGCGCGACAACTTGGGGGCTGCCGTTCACATGCGGCCGCGCTCGGAATTTAGTGATGTCACTTCGCACATTGAAGGTGAAGCTCACTGCGTTTTTAGAGGCCGGCTGGTGAGAGCCCAGCTGTTTTACGCTAATCCCCGCCTGAAAGGGGCGGTGGCCAGGGTTCATCGCCTGCTCCAGATGGATAGTCCCAGCTCAGTTGTCTGAACTGATGGCCGGGTTATTTGGCCGTCTGAAAGGTTTTAGCCCGTCAAAGTATCCGCTTACGGCCTTAAAAGGACTGGGGTCTAGGATGCGGCTGAGCAGTCTTTTGGACGTCCGGTTTGGCTGTCGAACTGTTTTCTCCCGCCCAGACCTTGATGACTCTGGCGTTATAGTCTACAACCAGCCCAAAAGAACGGGGTTAGGTACCCTCCGCCCAAATTTTTTTCTTCGATTTGGGTTATGGCCGCCTCAGCCAGTTTTTGAGAGTCTTTATCGTCATGGCTCACTTTCATTTCTATAACCCAGCTCTGATCTTCAGACTTGACCACAAAATCGGCACTTCCAAAATTTCCGTGTTTTTCAGCCTCAACGTCCGCGCCTATGGCGTAAAAAAGGGTAAATATGGCCTTGCAATAAAAAACTCGTCTCGTTTACCAGTAGCATAATAGTCATAGGGATTTGGGAGAGGAGCAGGTTGATTTAATTGACCAATAGAGCTGGATTTCGCTCAGACAAAGCTCTTTTTAGTCGTTTACATACTTGATCAACCGGTAAAAACCCTCAAAACACTGAATTCTGAAAATTTTTTTATAAGTAATTTTAGGATGTTAAAAATGGCAAAATCGTTAAAATGGGGTTTTTACCGATCGCTCATATTTGATGCTCATGTAAAAACCCCCCCAGACTATAAAGCAAAAAGTGTGCCGATTACACTGGGAGCTAATCAATTTTTTCACGTCTATATTTGGCATCACAATTGTAAGTTAATTTTCCAGC
>JAISWF010000259.1 GCA_031271165.1 Deltaproteobacteria bacterium | reverse complement strand
GAATATCTGATCAACCGGTAAAAACCCTCACAAACCTGAATTCTAAAATTTTTTTGTCAGTAATTTCAAGATGTTAAAAATGATAAAAACGAAAAAATGGACTTTTTACTGGTCGATCATATCTGGCCAGGTCAAAAAATACAAATTAATATTTACTCGACATCTTTTTTTGCTTTAAGACAGTGTTAACTGCCTGGCCGTCAAACATTTTGATGCTCTCGAAATAGTTGAAATCCCAGGACTGCGCTGATCCTCTGAAGACGGTTAACGATGGCCTCCACGATTTCGGCGTCTACTCTTTCGACATTCCACTATTAAGGCCATCCAAACAAGCAAGCTTGCCAATAATCTTGCCAACAATTTTGCACTCAGGGACTTCAGACACTGCTATTACGCTCATAATGGGAGTTTTGACGGAAGCAAAATCGTACTAGTATATTCTTAAAAAAGTAAAAATAACTAATTATGTGCAAAAATTCTATATTAATATCTGCCTTTATGGCTAATATTGATCACAATGCAAAAGCTAACTTCCGGCCGTCTCAATTTGGCCAGGTCATATTTATTAGCTTTTTTAGTACCTCAAGCCCGGCTCGACACCAAGCTCGGTTATTAGCCAAGCTCTGAAGTCACCTTTTAATTTTTGTTGACCAGTTGATGATTAAATCATTAACATTAAAGAACTACAGAAATAAATCTTCATTTGATGGGCCGGTTTGAAAATCTGCGGCCGGCTCAAAAAGCAGGTCCCGTATTGTTGACCCGCTTGATCTAATTATGGCTCCATTTTTGACGCTTGGCCGCAAGTTTTGGGCGGGCTGAGATGCTCCCACCGGATTCATCGGCCGATTGTCGACAAACTCTTGGTCGGCCCCATTAACGAGGCCATGGTTCACTTTCATGACTGATACGACACCTACGGCAAGGAGAAAGACCCCCCCGAAGGCTTTATATCATAGTTATACCCAAATCAAACTTGAATGACGACCAGATTTAGAGGATAATAGCCAAGTTAGCCCCCAACTGACCGAGGGATTCAGCAACCCTCAGTCCATGACCTCAGGGGTTGCCCAATACTATGTCTTTGGAACAATTATCGGGGTTCAACCATGCCGTTAATCGGATCGTTTATACCGCCCGGAGATAAATCAGTCAGCCATCGCTTGATTCTCATGTCCCTTTTGGCCCAGGGCGAGATGACAGTCTCTGGTTTATCCGACTGCCAAGACGTCAATTCCAGCCTGACCGCCTTCCGGGCCTTGGGCGGGCAGGCGGCCAAGGAAGCTGATAAACTTATTATCAAAGGGCTGGCCGGTTCTTTTTCTGGTTGGCCTCAAGTTGATATCCAATGTGGCAACTCAGGAACCACCATGCGGCTTTTAACTGGTATTCTGGCCGGAGGTCAGGGTCGTTTTCACCTTGACGGCGATCGGCAACTCCGAGCCAGACCCATGAAACGGGTGGCCGATCCGCTCCTCCAAATGGGGGCAAAAATCCTGACCGACAACGGCCGCCCCCCAGTCGACATCGAAGGAGCCAAGCTAACCGGCATCAGCTGCCGCATCAACGATGCCAGTGCCCAACTCAAAAGCGCCGTCATTTTGGCCGGTCTTTTGGCCGCTGGTCCGACCACGGTCAACGTTCTCATTCTCAGCCGAGACCACACCGAGCGCCTCATTCAATTCTGGGGAGGAAATATTAAAGTCAACGGCCTACAAATCAGCGTTCAGCCCGGTTTACTAAATCTCTCCAGAACCTTTTCGACCCCTGGCGATCCTTCCTCGGCCGCTTTTTTTCTGGTGGGGGCCGCCTTTATTCCCGACAGCCAGGTCACAGCTAAAAACCTTCTGCTGTCCCATAGCCGGACCGGTTTTTTAAGGGTTTTGGACCGCATGGGGGCCAAGGTCAGCCTGACGATGGAATGCGACACTCCCGAGCCAGTCGGCGAGGTCACGGTCACCTTTAATGGACCCCTTAAGGCCACCGAAATCCAGGCCGACGAGGTCCCGTCTTTGATCGATGAAATCCCCGTTTTGGCTTTAGCCGCTACCCAAGCCCATGGGATGACTATCTTTAGAAAAGTAGATGAATTAAAGCTTAAAGAAACCGACCGTTTGATGAGTATCCGGCATCAGCTAGGGGCCATGGGAGCCCGGGTTAAAATCGAAGGCGACGACCTTTTGATTGAAGGCCCCACCTCTTTTATCATCCCGCCCTCTTTGGATTCCGGCCACGACCACCGCCTGGCTATGACTTTACAACTAGCTTTAAAAGCCGCCAAAGCCGATGTTCCGATTTTCGGAACTGAATCCATCGCCATCTCTTATCCCGGCTTCTCCGCCGCCCTAGAGGCCCTATGGAAAAATTAAGCCCCCCTTTGTCCCCCCCACTGAGCATCCCTTGGCGCCTAGGCCTGTTAGGTGGTCCCAGGGTTCTGCAGTCACAATCCCCGGCTATGCATCATAATGCTCTGTCGGCCTGCGGCCTGAACGGAATTTACCTTCCATTTGATCTGTCCACCAGTGACCTCAAAGCCGCTTTAACCGGTCTCAGAGAGCTCGGCTTTAAGGGGCTAAACGTTACTATTCCTTTAAAACTTGCCGTCATTGATTACCTAACCGACCTTTCACCGGAGGCCAAAGCCATCGGCGCCGTCAATACCCTGGTTCCGTCTGAAGGCGGGTACTGCGGCCACAACACCGATGCCAGCGGCTTTGCCGATGCTTACCTCAGTAACCTTAAGCAGACTGACCGAACCCTGATTCTAGGGACCGGCGGTGCGGCCCGAGCTGTGGCCCAGGCCTTGGTCGCCCAAGGATTTAAAGCCTCCATCAGCGGCCGCAATTTTGAGCGGACCCTGGATTTGGCCGAAGATTTTTCCTTAGAGCCCCTTGAGTGGGCCCAAGCTTGCGTAAGTGGCCCCTGGGACCTAATAGTCAACTCCACCGCTGCCTCCAGCCCTGACGAGCTAGGCGACTCCCCGCCGCGCCCGCTTCTCGTCCCAGGGGGGCTTATGATCGACATCAACCACAACCGCCCTAAAAATTACTGGCAAGATCTGGCCCTGGCTTCTAAGGCCTCATTTGTTAACGGCCTGGCCATGCTGGCTGCCCAGGCCAGAAGGTCATTTAAACTCTGGACCGGTCTGGACCCCGGCCTTGGGGTTTTCCGGTCGGCTTTTCCTGGTTTAACCGTGAGGATTGGAAAATAGACTTAGCCGCTCTAATCTGTTAATGAGCCTCGAAAATAAATGAGCCCTGCGAGAGCCTTTGATGACCTTCCAAAAACATTTTCCTGAAAACTTCACCCACTCATCTGACGGCGAATCCAGAGTCTACGCCGCAAGGCATGTTTTTTTGACTGGGTTTATGGGAGCCGGCAAATCCACTGTCGGCCAGCAGGTGGCCAAAAAACTGGGCCGCCAGTTCGTCGACATGGATGAAGAGCTGCAAAAACGTCATCGCAAAACCATCAAAGAAATCTTTGGCTCCAAAGGTGAGGTTTTTTTCAGACAGGCCGAATCGGCCCTCCTCCAGGATCTAATCAACCATGACCGGCCTTTGGTGGTCGCCACCGGCGGCGGGGTGGTCGAAACCCCAGCCAACCTTGAAGGCTTAAAAGCTCATCTGACTTTTTTTCTCGATCTGCCACCTGAAGCGGCCTGGGCCAGAGTGGGCACCGACCCTGACGGCACCCGGCCCAACGCCCGGGACTGGGAAAACTTTAAAAAAAGATACCTCAAACGCCGGCCTTTATACCTCAAATGCGGCCGGGTCACCGAAGCCGCCCCTAAATCCGACCAGGTCGCCTGGCAAATAACCGAGCACATTTTGGAGGATGAGCCTCTAACCTTAACCTGCGAGGGCCGCACCTGCACAATCCGCACCTTTGCGCCCCAGACAAGGATCCCGGCCTTGGCCCGTGAAATTATCGGTGACCGAAAGTTAGTACTATTATCCGACGCCTGCTTTGACCAAAAGGATCAAAACTTTACTCAAAACCTGCCCGAGCATCATCCTATTTACCTGCCGGTCCAAGGTGAGGCCGTCAAATCCATGGGGCAAGCCCAAAACCTTCTGGAGCGCCTGGTGTCCCTCAAGCTAGATCGCGGGGACTTTTTGATGGTCCGGGGAGGCGGAAGCGTTACCGATCTGGGAGCCTTCTGCGCCGGACTTTACCGGCGGGGGTTAAACCTCATTTTAGTCCCCACCACCCTTTTAGGGGCAGTGGATGCCTCAGTGGGCGGCAAAACAGCCGTTAATCTGGCCGGAGCCAAAAACCAAATCGGGCACTTTTACCTCCCCCGGGAAATCTGGATCGATCCCTGGATCTTGGCTGACCTTCCAGAAAACTTGATTAACGACGGGTTGACCGAGACTTACAAAACCGGCCTTTTGTTTGACCCTGACCTGGCTTCAATGGTCGAACGGCACCTCGAAAGCATCAGGGCCGGCGATCTGCCGCTTCTGACCGAAACGGTTTACCTCTCAGCCAAAGCCAAAGCCGCCTTGGTTAAAGAAGACTTCCGGGAAGAAAAAGGTCTCCGCGACGTTTTAAATTTGGGGCACACTTACGGCCACGCCGTCGAGAGCCTTTTGGCTCCCAATCTCAGTCACGGCAGGGCCGTGGCCCTGGGGCTGGCTGTAGCTTTGAAGTTCTCTGAAGACAAATTCGGTCTCGATCAAGACTCAGCTGAGGCCGGACTTAGGATCTGCCGGCTTTTGGCCGGAGGCTCCTTTCCTGAAAAACCAAAGGCCAGTGAGGTTGAGCGTTTAATGAGCTTTGACAAAAAAATCCGGGGCGGACGCCTCAAATTTGTTGTTATTTCCGCTCCTGGAAAACCTCACCTGGTCGAGACCACGCCCCAAGAGATATTAAAATACGCTGCGATGATTGAAAACTGATGATTGATGATTGAAAACTAAAGCTCCGGCGCCTTGGCCAGCTGGAACTGGTCAGGCCAACCTTTCGGGTATGAGTTTGCCAAGGCCAAAAAAAGTCGTCAGAATTCAGACCGGGACATAAAGATTTATGAGGATTTATGAGGATTGCCAGAAATTGATAAGGGCTTATGAGGATTTATGGGCAGCGTTTTTGGTAAAAATTTCACGGTGATGACTTTTGGCGAATCCCATGGACCGGCTTTAGGGGTGGTCATTGACGGACTTCCGGCCGGGGTCCTGATTACCCCCGAACTCATCCAGGCCGATCTCGACCGACGCCGGCCTGGTCAATCCCCCTTCGTTACCCCGCGCTGCGAACCAGATCACTGCGAGATCCTAAGCGGCCTAACCGATGAGGGTCTTTCCAACGGGTCCCCGCTGGCTCTTTTAGTCCGAAACACTTCCGCTAAGAAATCCGACTATAAGTCTATTTCCCAACTCTTCCGACCGGGTCATGCCGACTGGACTTATTTTAAAAAATACGGTCTTCCCCCCCAGCCGGGCGGCGGTCGTTCCAGCGGCCGGGAGACCTTGTCACGGGTCGCTGCTGGAGCGGTGGCCCGGGCCATGCTGGCCCCGCTGGGTTTAACTGTCCAGGCTGCCGCTGAAGCTGTCGGTCCAGTTAAGGCCAAAACTTATGACTGGGCTTTCGCTGAAACCGACCCCTTGCGCTTTTTGGATCCCCATCTCGCCCCTCAAGCCCAAGAACTGGTGACTCAGGCTGTCAGCACCGGGGACTCGGTCGGAGCGGTCATAAGGCTGCAGGCCGGCGGGGTTCCAGTTGGCTGGGGGGAACCGGTCTTTGACAAACTGGAAGCCCTTTTGGGTCACGCCTTTTTTTCCATCGGAGCGGTCCGAGCGGTGGAATTCGGAGACGGTATTGCCTTGTCGTCATCCTTTGGCTCAGAATCAAACGATCCCATGGGACCAGGCGGCCCCTTGGGAGACCGTCACGGCGGAGTGCTAGGAGGCCTTTCAACCGGACGACCGCTTTGGGGACGGCTTTTCGTCAAGCCCACTCCGTCGATCTCTAAACCCCAAAGAACCGTAACTTTGGCCGGTGAGCCGGCCACTATTACCGTCGGCGGCCGCCACGACCCCTGCCTGGCTCCAAGGCTGGCTCCGGTAGCCGAGGCCATGGCTCTGATTGTTTTGGCTGATTTTTATCTCGAACCCTGCTCCAAAATCGGCTCCCTGACCTTGAAGTAACAAAACCTGCCCTCTTAGCCAGCCTGACCGCTGAAACCTTAAGACTTCCCAATGCCAAAATCCTTGAAGCCATCATCTAAGCGAAAGATTTGACTTTCAGCCGGGCTTTTGGGCCGGGGACGGTTGTTGAGACCATTATCCCGCCCTGGTAACCTGGGGCCCATCTCTCGGTCCAGGCCTCATAGTCAGGCCACTGATTTTCAAAGAGCTGTAAAAATAAGACTACCTTTTACGAGGCCAACTGCCCCGGCCTCACCATTGACCGGGCGGCCCTCAATGAGATGAAAAACCGTAGGCCGCCCAAAGCAGCGCCGAGAAAATTTTCGGATACCCGACGCCGGAAGAAATCGAACGGCCAAAGCGGCGCTCAAGGACGCCAACACCCAGGCGGTTTCCCCGGCCGCAAGGCGGGAGTAGCCGAGCTGCAAGGCGAGGCTTCAAAGGTGAGGCGGGGCCTCGCCTGGGTTTGGGGCTGGCCCCAACCAACAACAAAACGGCCGAAAACGCCGGAGTGGTTTTCGGCCGTTTTGGGCAGGGTACAGGCGCCCCGCCCTGCTAACCTTGGCCCGTTGGGCCGCTTGTGCGACGATGCGGTATCAGTTGCGCCTTCGGATTTTCGCTCCGGAAGTTGGACTTTCAGACTGCACTTGTCTATCATTTCCTGCGCTTGCCGGTGCGTTAGGGCAGCACGTTCCGCCTGGGCCATGTCCTTTGTTGGCTCATAAATTCTCTCTCTTTGGTTTCAGGTATCTCCCGCATAACTCTGGGGTCATTCTCAGCTCTCGATCGCCTCCCTGGGCCAATGGATTCCAATTCGCTCATGCCCTTGCCCAATATTGATTGCCTCGGTCATCGTCATTGTTGGGCGCTTAAAAATGCACTTAAAACTTAAGCTGACAGTAAGTCAAGCTCGCGTAGCCATGCCAGGGCGATGAGAAACACCTCCGTCAAATGTTTCACCGGGATTACGCCCTCGGCGACATAGATGCCCGCCAAGCGATCGGCCTCGCCGCTTTGCTGAAGAAAAACCCTTCGGTATCGGTTGAACAGTTCAACCGATACCGGCCCTGTTTCGGTTCGGCGGTGCCTGCCAATTGCTGCCAAACTTAATCCGGCCGGTACGGTTCGTATGGGCCTTTTATCCTTCAGTAGCTTCAACGTGTCCCGCAGGCTGTCCGGCGCACCGTCGGCTGTCGGCCCCCCCTCAATTGAACCCTAAGGTGTCCAAATCTTAGGTTGCCAAATAGGCTCTAGCTATTCGCCCAGCGCACTTCCCATGGCCATTATGATACTTGGCTAGGCTTTGAATTTAAATTAATATTTCTGCTCAAGGTAGAATAAAAGCATCAAAACTCTTAAAAAAGCCGTCAAAGAGGCTGATTTGGCGTCTATTACCCTTTTCTGGCCTGGCGTTTTGGTCAAATTTGACTTCTTTGTTACTTTGGCCCCTGGGGATTTTTAATGGGCTGGGAGGACCCAATGATGATGCTCATGTAAAAACCCCCCCAGACTATAAAGCAAAAAGTGTGCCGATTACACTGGGAGCTAATCAATTTTTTCACGTCTATATTTGGCATCACAATTGTAAGTTAATTTTCCAGC
>JAISWF010000237.1 GCA_031271165.1 Deltaproteobacteria bacterium | reverse complement strand
TCCGAGCGCCATAGCTTGACCCCGCTTTTGTTTTGTAGTGACTTTTAGGACACTACAAATCTTAAAAGATTTTGATCGAAAGGTCAAGCTTTTTTTGAAATGCCTGTATCGCTTAGTCGTTAAAGATGTAGTGCTGCTCTTGATTGAGGGCAGATAAGTGTAGTGACAAAAAACCCGGGAATTCAGGTTAATTATTTTTAAAATAACCTCTTGCCTAACGAAAAGCGCTCACGGACCAACCCTGCTGGTCAACAGTTGCCAAAACTTCAGCTTCAGCAACGGTTAAGCCAACGCTTTTACTTGAGGCTTGAAGGCATTTGTGATAATCTCTCTCGAAATCGAAAGGATTCAACTATTCGTTTCCTTGAGGATTTCGTTTTGTCCACCCTTTTTTTTACTTTGTTCCTCATAGCTTGTTTCCTCCTCGGGAGATCGTCATTATATGCTCGAAGATTTTTTCAAAATCGCCTCCCCGGCCTTCAATATAGAAAACAGATTACCGGTGGCCCGTCCGGGGTTACCATTTATAATCGGTTTTGGACTTTTGGCATTGGCTTTCCTCCTTTTGTCCTGGTCGATCTTGGGGATTGTTTTCCTTATTTTGACCCTTTTTACAACCTGGTTTTTTCGAGATCCCAAAAGACCCATACCCCCGGGTGACTTCGGACTTTCCCCGGCTGACGGTCAGGTTATCCGGATCGATCCGCAGGCTTGGTGTCCTCTGACTGGAGCCGAAACGATTAAAGTCAGCATTTTTATGAATCTATTCAGTGTCCACGTTAACCGCTTGCCCATTGGAGGGACCTTGGTCCGTCAGGATTATTTTCGGGGCGCTTTTTTTAACGCCGATTTCGATAAAGCCTCGCTCAACAACGAACGCAACGCTCTTTTGATTGAAGATACTCGGGGCCGCCGGGTCACGGTAGTTCAAATTGCCGGATTGGTGGCCAGACGCATCGTCAGCTGGGTCCGGATCGGAGACAATCTCACCCGAGGCCAAAGATTCGGTATGATCCGCTTTGGCTCTCGCCTTGATCTTTACCTACCCAGAGATGCGGAGATAATGGTGAGCCTAGGCCAAAAAGTCAATGCCGGCTGGTCGCCAATCTGGCGCTTCTCGGACTGAGACCTGATTTTGACGACAGTGGCAATAATACCGGCCCGCTGGGCCTCCACCCGCTTTCCCGGCAAACCTCTGGCCCCCATTGCCGGCCAGCCCATGCTCCAGCGGGTCTATGAGCGGTGCCAGCTCATCCCCGGCTTGGCCGGAGTTTACGTGGCCACCGACAGTCAGGAGATATTTACTGCTGTCCAAAAATTCGGGGGCGAAGTCTTGATGACTGCCGCCAGTCACCGTTCCGGAACCGATCGACTGGCTGAAGCTTGCCTGAAACTGAACCTTAGAGCCCATGATCTGGTCATCAACGTCCAGGGCGACCAACCGCTTTTGGATCCGGCCCATCCGACCCTTCTGATTGAGGCCCTTGAAGAAGGCGATCCCAACGCCCAGATGGCAACCTTGGCCGTACCGATGCACGACCCCAACGAAATCAACGATCCCAACCACGTCAAAGTCGTAATCGATCAGGACTTTAACGCCCTGTATTTTTCCCGGGCCCCCATTCCTTGGCCCCGAGACGGCATCCGTGGTTCATATTTAAAGCACGTTGGGCTCTACGCTTACCGGGTAGACTTCCTAAGGCGCTTCGTTAGCTGGGCTCCGGGAATTTTAGAGGAAACTGAAAAACTTGAGCAATTGAGAGTTCTGGAACATGGTTACCGGATTAGGGTGGTTACGGGCTCCGGCCGCTCCCCGGAAGTTGACGTCCCGGCCGATATTGCCAAAATTGAAAGCATATTGACCTCGGCCTGATTCCATAACCATTGATTGACATTGCTTCCAAGCGTTTTCCCGGCAGAGTTAAAAAAACAAGTTTTAGTTGACAGATTAACTGGCCGGATTTAAACTTCATATCAAAACATATACCCCCGTTTTTTTAGCCTCCGATTGTGACCACAATGGTCCCTGGTGGGGGATTATTTTTTAGATCCTAAAACCGCCGCACCCGATCCCGGTTGGTTGCACATTCGTTTTGACGACTTTCTAAAATTTCTATGAGGTATCAAGTGCTGAAGAAAATTTTGTGTTCGGCCGTTCTGGCCCTGCTTATGCTGCCGGCTTCCGGCCTTATGGCTCAGACCGAGCTCATCAACGGCATCGACGCCGCCTATCCGCCCTTCGCCTTTATTGATAAAGGTGAAGCCAAAGGTTTTGACATTGATATGATCAATTGGATTGCCCAAAAAAAGGGGTTGAACGTAGTCCATAAGGACATCCCCTGGGAATCGATCATCACCACCCTTAAGGAAAAGAAAATAAACCTCATCGCCTCAGGTCTTTCGGTAACCGAGGAAAGAGCCCAACAAGTCGCCTTTTCCATCCCCTACTGGAAGATCCAGCAGGTGGTGCTAATCAAAAACGATTCAACCATCACTCTTGACACCGTGCTTAAAGGCGGCAGTACCATTGGGCTCCAAAACGGCACCAGCGATCTGGCCTCCATGGAAGAAGCCATCGGTGTCGATGGCCGCAACTATACCATCCAGGGTTATCAGTCGGCCAACCTGGCGGTTGAAGATCTGGTTAACGGCCGGGTTGACGCCGTAGTTATGAACAATCCCAAGGCTGAAGAATTCTTGCCGCTCTTTCCCATTAAGGTCCTTGGCTTGGCCGGAATCCCCGAAGAGGAATATGCCGTTGCCGTCAGCAAAGACGATCCCGAGCTATTGGCGACCATCAACGAGGGCCTAACCGAACTCATGGCCGATCCTTACTGGCAAGAGCTACTCAAAAAGTGGGACATCACCAACCACTGACCTTTAGGTTTTAGACTAGTCCCCGAGTGGCCGCCGACGAGCGGCCACTCGGAGAACTTTTTTTGGTCCCTCAGTTTTTTTCGGGCCTTACTGCTTCGAGGCCCAGGTTGCTGGATCTCGAAGGGTGCTAGGCCGCAAAGAAATTGAGTCTATTTTAAAAAACGCGGGTACTCATCTGGTCGCTTTGCTCCAGCTAGCAATCTCACCCTTCATTTTCCGGACCCCAAAGCCACATGCTAGCTTTTTTGGATATACCCATCGTTGAGTCAGTACTATACATTATCCGTGGTACCGGATACACTGTAGGCCTTATTGTCGGGGCCATGGCCACAGGCTTGATCATCGGCCTGCCGCTGGCTGCCATCCAAATTTTCGGCCCACGTTGGAGTAAAGCCTTAGCTGCTCTCTACGTTTGGTTTTTTAGAGGCATCCCGATTATTGTTCTCTTGTTTCTCTTTTATTTTGGAGTTTTTGGTTTTATTGAGAAATTACTTAAAACCTATTCGGGATACAACGTCGCTCTGCCGCCATTTTTAGCCTCCGTCACCGCTTTGGGCCTGGTCAGCGGAGCTTATCAATCCCAAATTTTTCGCGGAACCATCCTCTCGCTGCATCGTGGTCAATTTATCGCCGCCAAATCCCTGGGCTTTTCCACCATTGGCACCGTATTCCACATCATTTTGCCCCAAGCTCTGCGCCTGGCCATTCCGGCTTGGTCCAACGAGTATTCTATCCTCCTTAAAGATTCAGCGGTCGCCTACCTCTTGGGCACAATGGAAATCATGGCCCGCATCGGGCACTTGGTATCCATTACCCACCGACATGTCCCGTTTTACCTTCTGGCCGGGCTCCTTTACTTTTTGCTAACCCACGTAGGCGTCGTCGCCTTGAAGGCTCTGGAGCGCCGGACACGCATTCCCGGACTCGGAAATGATCCCCAGGAGGTTTAAAAAAAGACCATGACCTTCGACCAGCTATTGACCGCCACCGAGCCGACGCCCCCGCTGATGGAAGTCCGAAACATCTCCAAATCTCTTGGAGGCAAACTTATCTTGGATGATGTCTCGCTTTCTTTAAACAGAGGCCAGCTCAAAGTCTTGATCGGCCCCTCTGGAAGCGGCAAATCCACCCTCCTTCAGTGTATCCATTTTCTGCTTCAACCAGATCGGGGCGACGTTATTTTGGACGGCAAATCGGCCTGGGAAATGAGTCATTTCAACATTTGCTCATTTCGTCAGAAAATCGGAATGATCTTTCAAGATTTTAACCTCTTTGACCACCTCACGGCCCTAGACAATGTAGCCATCGCCCCCCGCAAGGTCAAGGGCTTACGCCGGACGGAAGCTTACCAAAGAGCCAAAGAGGAGTTGGCCCGTGTGGGCTTGTCTGACAAATTCGACCACTACCCGGCCCAGCTTTCCGGCGGGCAGAAACAAAGGGTCTCCATTGCCAGGGCCATGGCCATGGATCCTAAAATTATGCTTTTAGACGAACCCACCTCGGCCCTTGATCCGGAATTGATTGGCGAGGTTTTAAATGTTATCGCTGTCTTGGCCAAAGGCGGCATGACCATGCTAATGGTCACCCACCAGATAGGGTTTGCCCGGCACCTGACCGATGAAATCATCTTTATGGAGGCCGGACGGGTTGTAGAACAGGGGTCGCCGAAATTTTTACTGGATGACAATTCCGAGAGCCGGACGGCCCTTTTCTGTTCTCACCTCACTGAGCTGACGGGCCGCTGATGGGGACCTGGGAATTCTATACTGAGGTGCTCATTCCGGTCTTAAACCGGGGTCTGCTTTTAAGCATCAAAATCATCATCCCTTCGGCTATTTTAGCCGTGCTCCTGGGCATTTTAACCGGGGCCGGCCGGGCGGCCGGCCCGAGCTGGCTAAAAAAACCTTTAGACCTTTACGTGGCCATTTTTCGGGGCACCCCTTTGGTGGTCCAGCTGACCATGTGGTATTTCGGGCTTACCTCCGCCACTCGTTGGCTCCAGCCACTTTTTGAGCCCATGGGCCTGCCCGCCTGGACCTGGATGATGTTTACCATGCGGCCGTTTACGGCGGCAATTTTCTCCTTTGCCCTATGCGGGGCTGCGTACCACTCGGAATACATCCGGGGAGCCCTTTTATCAGTTAAAAAGGGACAGTTCTTAGCAGCTCAATCCCTTGGTTTTACTAAGCTTCAGACTTTCCTTTACATCACCGCACCAGTCGCCCTCCGCCGGGCTGTCCCTGGATGTGGAAATGAACTTATTTATTTGATAAAATATTCTTCACTAGCAATCTTGGTTACATTAAAAGAACTGACCGGCTCCAGTAAACATATTGCCTCACTATATTTTAGGCATTTGGAGTGCTACTTCCTGACCGCTCTTTACTATTTAGCTATGGTAACAATAGCCACTTGGCTTCTCAACCGATTGGAACGCTTTTTAACCCTGCCGGGTTTGGGACGTTACGACGCCTGACCCCCTGCCCAAATGCATCTAGCGATAGACACTCTGGTGTGTGCTAATATTCTCCTCTCATTCTCACGGTTCGGCGAACTTTCGTGGTCCGACGCACCTCGCAGTCACGCTCAAAGATATCTCCAATTCTCTTTCTTTTTTTGCTTTTTGAAGGTTAAATAAGCATGTTTTTTCTTTTGAGCATAGTGAGTTTAGGACTGCTGTTGGCCATCGACCTCAAGCCAGCTTCCGCTTCGTCCAGCCAAGACTCGCCCTTTGATGCGGCTGATAAAAAAACTGCCTTAACTCCCATCACCGCTCTAACCACAGCCGAAGAGGTGGTCAATCACCCGGCTTTCAGGGGCTTTGGCCGTTTGGTCTTGCCTCTGGAGGGTAGCCGCCGCCCCCCTTCGCTGCCCCTTAAATCAGCTTTACTGCAAATGCTCCCATACCACAACAATGTCGTGCCGACCTTGGCGGTCGATGTTTTAAACCACATGATAGCCGAGGTTGCTGCTGGCCGCCGAATTTTTTACGATCTTTATACCAAAAATGAGAAACAGGCCGAACCGACCAGGGAATCGACCGGACTTTTTTTCTTTGAAGGCCGCCCGGGAGCCCCGACGGCTATCATCTGCGCCGGCGGCGGCTTCCAATATGTCGGCTCCATCCATGAAGGGTTCCCTCACGCCATCGAACTCAGCCGCCGTGGTTACAACGCCATAGTCGTCAAATACCGTATTGACATGGAGGCTATCGCCTGTGAGGATTTAGCCCGGGCCATCAGTGTGGCCTTCCTTTTAACCAAGGTTTTGAACCACTCTATGGAAGGGTATTCACTGTGGGGTAGCTCAGCCGGAGCCCGGGTGGTGGCCCGACTGGCCTCGGACGGAACTAAGCGCTACCGGGCCCCTGAATATCCCAAACCTAGTGCGGTTATCATGGCCTACACCGGGCACAGCGATCTGGCTATCGGCGACCCGCCAACCTTTGCCGTGGTCGGCGAAGACGATGCCATTGCCGACCCGGAGGTCATGAGAAGAAGAATCCGCCGGCTCAAGGCCTTTGGGGTGGATGCGGAACTCCACGTCTTTCCAGACACCCGTCATGGTTTTGGCCTGGGTTTTGGCACTCCGGCCGAGGGCTGGCTTGATTTGGCTGTCGCTTTCTGGGAACGCCAGCTTGCGGCTAAACCTCTCTCTGGGCCTATACCATGAGGCCGAAATAACCTGGCCGGTCACCTCTGGGGCTGCCTCCGGAAGAATGCGGCGGGTAGCCCACCGCAGCGGCCAACAGCGCCCCCAATGACATATCCGTGCGCTTTCAGATGATAATTAAGGCTGTTCCGGTTATTGCGTTTTACAACTTGCCCTCAGCCGAATTCCATTTCTGACCCTTAGCCCATTGCGGTTTTTCCGGCGGCGTGTTGTCAAGAAATTTTTACTCGCCGAGACAATATTATTGCTTTTTTTGTCTGGGACGGATAGCTCACCTTCCTCACATTTTGGGCGGCCCCGTTTTAGACCATGTTAACTTGGCTCCGGCCTTGGCAGATGCCCGTATGGTTCACCCGAGTAGCGGGCGGAAGACCGTTGGGTGGTTTACCATTAACATTACCTTTACCGCATAGGTGTGCACCGAAACCGCCATAAACCGTAATTCCCGGAGGAAGATGCCCAAATATAAATTGGTCAGTAACATTTTCAGGTTACTGACAAGATATTGACATGACCAAAGCGGCCAGTTTTTAAAACCCCAAAACCTCAAAGAAATTGATTTTACCTCCTGGGATTGATATAATAATTAAGACATTAAGCTAATTTTGGTATATCACCATGACTACAATTAAGAAACCATTGAGAGTCCAACAGCTCGCCGTTTGCGACTGGATTTAGAGCGGCCAGAAAGTCTTCCAACAGAGGTAAAATTCGTTCTCCTTTGCTTCAGTAACTCTATCAGCTTTTAATAACAACTCAATATGTCTTTTATAAACAAAAGCCACCAATTAACTGGCGGCTTATTGATAACATATTCAACATTTAATTAGAGTTAATTAAGTAATTTTTTTAATACATAAATCAATTTTACCATTTCAATCTAAATAATACCAACTAAAGCAATATTTTATAAGTTACAATATCGTTCTTGAACTACCTGATAATGCTATCTTTTTCATACACAAATTAACAAGCGATCGCACCCTCTCTTTAAGTGTCCGAGGCCGTGATTAGAGGCCATAATGGCTCAGGCTGACGCAGGAAACCTCTCGCCATCGGCCCCCACCCAATATTAGAGGTTTACTAGCCAAGGCCTACGCTTTCAAAATTTCCGATGTTCCGCCTTATCTGCAATTATATATTAGTAAATAAGTAAATAAAAAACTGTTAAATAGCTAAACCATAAACTATAGTGAGATTGAGCGCCGGTTATGACCCAGTTCCACCTGATTCCACCGATGGCTGCCGCCAGGCCGCCCCAAACCGCCAGCCGGTGACCGCCTGGGTCAACATCAGGGCGGTCAGCGTCTTCTACGGTCGCCGCTTGGCCTTAGACGACGTCAGCCTCTCTCTGCCCAAGGGCGCCAAGACGGCTCTGTTGGGGCCCAATGGAGCTGGAAAATCGACCTTGATGAAAGTGGTTTGCGGAGTCTTGGCCCCGGATCTGGGCCAAGCGATGATCGGAGATTTAAATTCTTTAAAAGCCCGGACCGCCCCGCTGACCGTGGGCTGGCTCCCCGAAAGAGCCCCCCTTAACCCGGAGCTAACGGTCTCCGAGCACCTCAAACTGGCCGCCCGCTTAAGAGGCCTGAACCGGGCCGAAGAAACACTGGAAACCGAAAGGCTCTCCGAAGCCCTGAACTTGGGCGACAAGTTAAACCGGTTGGCCGGAGCGCTCTCTTTGGGCTCCCGACGACAGGCAGCTTTGGCCCTGGCCTTTTTGGGGCAACCATCACTGATAGTTTTAGATGAACCCACCAGCAGCCTTGACCCTGACGAAGTCCGGCGTCTCAAAGTGCTGTTGGCCGATTTAAGCTTGGAGACGACGCTGTTGATTTCCAGCCATGTCTTAACCGAGGTCGCCGAGCTGACTGACCAAGTGGTTATCCTAAAGGACGGCCGCTTGGCCGCTTGCGGGCTCTGGAAGGAGCTGCCGGGGGGGACGCCTCAGGAGATTTATTTTCAAGCCGCCGGAGGCGGCTTATGATCCGCCGCATTATAATTGTAGCTCGCTCGGAATTTAAGGCCTTTTGGGGCGGAGCCTCAGGCGGCCTGGCCTTGGCAGTTTTTCTGGGCTTGGGTGGACTTTGGTTTTATAATGGCGTAGCTATCTACGCTTTGGACCACCTTAAGGCTATGGCCCAGGGCGGAGCGGTCGACGCCTCCATCCACCTTTTTTCAGGAGGCTTAACTAACTTGGGTGTCTTGGTCATGGCCGTCACTCCTTTGACCACCATGAGGGCCTTTGCCATTTCCTCAGCTGGCGGCCACTATGATCTTCTGCGGGCCCTGCCCCTCAAGCGCCTGGAACTGGTGGCCGGCTTACACCTTTCCGCCTGCGCCTGCCTGGGTCTTTTGGTGCTTCTGGGGTTGACCCCTTTCATCGTGCTCCTGGGCATGGGCGTGGGGAGTCCGATGGTCATAGTCACTGCGGCCCTGGGACTGGGCCTGCTGGTCGTCGCCTTCTCGGCCGTAGGCCTGGCGGTCAGTTCCCGCACCCTGACCTCACTGGCTTCGGCCCTGACTACCCTTGGGGTCCTGGGCTTTTTGTGGGCCATGGGCTGGGCCGCTCCATATCTTTCACCAGCTGTCGGAGCAGCAATTCAGGGCTTGGCCTTTGAACCTCGGCTCAGTCACTTTACCATGGGGGTTTTGGATTTCAACGACTTGGTCTATTTTCTCGCTTTAACTTTGGGAGCCCATTTGCTTATTGGACCGGTCCGGGATTGAAAAATACCGCCCCAAAGTAGGTCACTGTCCCGGGCCCGTTGTTGTACTTTAAGCCCGTCAATTTAGCCAACTGCCCTACATCCACCCCGTTGGACTCAAGACTTCTTACCGCCTGCTCAGGATGCCGGCATTGGTCGCCGTCAGGGTAGGCACATTTTCGGCATACCTTGCACGGACCAGCCCCCAAGACCAGGATAAAAAACTCCGGCCACACTTGAGCTGCCCTGGCGGCGATGTTCTGGACCAGCTGGGCGAAAACATCGCCAGCCTTGACCATGCCTTTAAAATCGAAGCTATTTTCCAGCTGGCTGGCGGAGGTAAAAACCATGGCCCGGCTTCGCCTTTTAAGGTCGGCGATCAGGTCCTCCAAGGCCCCGACTGCTGGCGGACACATCCAGCCGCGATCGTAGCTCCCGCACCGATTGGCTTCACACAATTTTCTAAACTCGTCCCGAAAAGTGATGTCAACGACATTGATAAAAGCCCAGCTGTTAGCTCCCAGAGCAACGGCCAAATCGGCGAGCCGGTCTTCCGAAAAATCAGTCATTATGCCTCCCCGACCAAAGCCCGCCGCAGCCGCCAATCGGAGGCTCTGATGGGGGCCTGCAAAAATCATCGCTAAGGCTCTTGCCTCCCTCTCTAAGGGTCAGAAGAGCCTTAGCTGAGTTTAAAAGTTGACGGTTTTGGTGACCTCGCCTCTGATGTTGACAAACTGGGCGGTGGCCTCCTTGAGATAGCCAATACCCATGCGAGGGCCGCCCTCGGGATAGATGTCCTTTAGTTGGGGCATAGTCTCAAGGGCCAATTCAAACAGGCCGGGTTTATCCACAAACTCAAGGCTGCCAAAGACCCTGAGCCAACTGCTGTCCGGGTTGGTGGTGGCGATCTCCACCTTGGGGTTGGCTTTGATTTGTTTGTAAACGTTTTTGTGGTCCCCCATCCCCAACCAGATTTTGTCCTCATGCCACATCAAAAAACCCATGGGCCTGACTTTGGGGGCGGCTCCCTCGACCGTAGCCAAATAAAAGGGGCGATTGGCGGCCAAAAAATCGAAAACATCTTTACTCATCAATTTCTCCTTGCTTTTCCCGAACCGGACCAATCGTTCGGGAGGCGGCAAATGGCGATTGCAGGCCGTCCCGGAGACCGGGACCATCTAGCTGTCCAAGGTCATCTGCTGCGTTAATGTTTAAAAATATAATCGGTCCGTCAGGGTAGTTTAAAAGGACTTGAGTTAAATTGCAAGTATCACCAAAATCCCCTCTCAGACCCATTTTCTTCTCTTTAATGGTTAGATTGGTTAAATGCTGGCAGCGTCTAAAAATCGCCAGTTCCTTGAGTCAAATATCAAAGCGCACCGCAATTTATCCCCCCGTCCAACCCCACTCCCGAGGGCTCTGTCAGACCGCATTGGAGGGCGGACTTACAGCTACTCAACTTCTGCCGCCCCGGACCCATCAAAAACCGCTAACGATGCCCAATATGATATCTTTAGTATTTATTTATGATAAATATCTGTCAAAAATTTATCTTTACCCGCTGGCTACATGTTTTAAAATTTTTCTTGACATACGCAGCAATAGTAGCTAGCATTTGCTTTATTAAAGATACGTTCGATTTTTTTAGTTAAAATTAATTCGTCGAATGCTCATAAAACCCTAAACCCAGCCCGATGCGGCTCCCACCAAAAACAGGTCAAAAATGAGCTATATGAAAACCCTCCCGGCCCAAAAACCTCGGTCCAATGTTAAACCAGCCTCAAGAATTAAAGAAACCCTTAGAGCGGAAATTGTACCTTCAGCGAATGAAATTACTGATTTAGAGCTCTTTGAGCTTTTTAACCTGCTTAAAATCCTGTTTCAGCGAGCTCACGTCAACCATGAGCAGGCCCAGACCCAGCTTTTGGATGTCATCTACCGCCGCCAGAGTATCGACCAGCAGGAACTTTTGCTGATGTTCCCGCTCCGGACGGCTTACATGATCCAGCTCCTGACTAAACTTGAGAAACTGGGCCTGATCTCCCGTCCGCGGCGCCCCTCAGATCGCCGCCGGGTTAATGTGGAAATCACCGAAGCTGGCAAGTGCGAGGTTGAGTCCAGAAAATCCCATATCACCAACAATCTGGAGCGCTTCTTCAGCTGCCTGACCGGTAACGAACGCCGAGCTCTGAGCGGCATCCTCAACAAATTGTCCGTTTCCTTCCAAGAAATGCTTGGCTCCAAAGGGGAGCGCCATACTTCCAATCGGTCGTCCCACTAAGCAATACTCACAGGCTATCTGGCGGCGGGAAAATTTTGGCCGCCTTGGCTTGGCTAAATGAAAATCATATCTCGCCGGCAGCCGCTGGCTGCTCCCAACGCCGCCCGAACCTGACTCCAAAGAGCCGCCTTAACTGGCCACCTGCCCTGATTTGGACTGAGGCTTATCCAGCCCCTCGGACCTGCTGTCTTTGACCACAACCAAGCCCAGCCCTTGATTTTTCCTTTTTCAACCAGTATAATTTTTACAATTATTGAGTCGTACACCTCTGTGGGGCTTTCTCAGAAGGTTGGCAGATTAATCATAACTTGGCAGCGTACGATGGATTCCCGGCCCGCCCCTCCATGCTAAACGAAGCTGACCATTAAAACTGGAGGCTCAAGACACTATTATGTTTTGATCTTCCTTTTTTTTTTTGAAGGTTTTGACGTTTTTGAACGCCATTGATTCAAAACCGAAGCGTTCTACCAACGTCAAATCAGTCCGGCTAACCCCCGGACAAGAGGACAATGTATGAAAGGCACGTTTCGCTTCATTTGGTTGGTTCTTGCTTTAACCTTGGCCATCGGGTGGTCGGTCGGTACCCATCGGGCACTTGCTGCCGGAGAGCTGGCCAAAATTAAAGCCGCCGATCACATAAGAATCGCCGTTTTCAGCGACAAACCCCCTTTTGGTTATGTAGACGAAAATGGTGTCAACAAAGGATATGACGTCTATCTGGCTCACCGCTTGGCCGAAGATTTGCTTGGTGATCCCAACAAGGTCAAGTTCGTATTGGTCGAGGCGGCCAGCCGCATCTCCACCCTGGAGGCTGACAAAGCCGACATTGTTTTGGCCAACTTCACCTATACCACCGAAAGAGCCCAGCAGGTCGATTTCGCCAAACCCTACATGAAAGTGGCTCTGGGCGTAGCCTCCCCTCAATCGGCCCCTATTACCGATGTTGCCCAGTTGGCCGGCAAAAAGCTTATCGTCAACAAGGGCACCACAGCTGATAGCTATTTCACCAAAAACCATCCGGAAATTGAACTCATCAAGTACGACCAGAACACCGAGGCTTTCAACGCCCTCCGTGACGGCCGTGGTGTGGCTCTGGCCCATGATAATACTCTTTTGTTCGCCTGGGTCAGGGAGAACACCGGGTTTGTGACCGGAATTGATTTTTTGGGCGATCAAGACACCATCAACCCGGCCGTCAAGAAAGGCAACACTGAACTCCTTGAATGGCTCAACCAGGAGGTTGACAAACTAACGGCTGAAAAATTCTTCTACTCTAATTACGAAGAGACCTTGCGTCCGATATACGGCGAAGCAGTCGACGAAAACTCGGTTCTCATAACCGAATAATTTCCCACCCGCTCCCCCAGGTTTTCTCCCCGCAGCCTTAACGGCTGCGGGGCCAAGGTTGCCTTCTTGGATTTCCAGTTTATTACCCGAGTCAGTCCTATGTTTATGAAAGCGGCTTGGCTTACGGTCAGTCTGGCTTTCTGGGGCCTGATATTGTCTCTAATCATCGGGTTTTTCTGCGCCTTGGTCCGCTTCTGGCGCTGGCCGGTAGTCGCTCGTCTGGCCGGAATTTATATTGAACTGGCCCGCAACACCCCTTTAATGATCCAGCTTTTCTTTCTGTACTACGGCTTGCCCCGAGTGGGACTTTTGTTGGAAGGCCGTACCTGCGCCATTGTCGGCCTAGCCTTTTTGGGCGGCGGTTACATGGCCGAAGCGTTTAGAGGCGGCTTTTCGGCTATCAGCCGAAGCCAAATAGAAGCCGGTTTATCCATTGGGTTACGCCGCTTTCAACTTTTAAGATACGTCATCTTTCCCCAAGCCGTGGCCGTAGCTCTCCCCGCTATTACGGCCACGGCCATTTTTTTAATCAAGGAAACCAGCGTTTTTTCCATCGTCGCCCTGCCGGACCTAATGTACGTGGCCAAAGATCTTCTCAAAGAAGGTCACAACAATGAAAGCAACTTGTTGCTGGTCCTGTCTTATTTACTCATAATCCTGCCGGTGTCACTGTTTTTTGGACGCCTGGAAAAGAGGGTGCGCTTTGCTGGATTCGGCGATTGAAATTTTTACCGCCGGTCGCAACACGGCCCGTCTTTTTGAGGGCTTGGCTATTACCCTCAAAATCTCAGCAGCGGCGGTCGGGCTTTCTATCCTTCTAGGGATCCCGGCCGGTCTTTTGATGAGCTCTAAAAAACGCTTCTGGCGGGTATCGCTTAAGCTTTATTTGGAGTTTATCCGGATAATGCCAATTTTAGTCCTGCTGTTTCTATTTTATTATAGTCTAAGCTCTGTTTTTAACATAAACCTTCCAGCGGTGACGGTCTCCATCTTGGTTTTTACCCTCTGGGGAACAGCTGAGATGGCCGATCTGGTGCGGGGCGCAGTTACCTCGCTCCCCCGGCACCAATGGGAAAGCGGGCGGGCTCTTGGTCTTTCGGAACTGCAACTAAACCTCTTTGTCATCGTCCCTCAAGCTGTCCGAAGACTCCTGCCCGGGGTGATCAACTTGACGACCCGGATGATTAAAACCACACCTTTTGTGTTTTTCATCAACATCCCGGACCTAGTCAAGGTTGCCCAGCAAATCGTTGAGGTTACCGGCATCCGTAACCCCTTGGCCAGCGTCTGGGTCTATGGGGTGATATTTTTCATCTACTTTGCCATTTGCTATCCCATATCCCTGTTTTCCCGCTTCCTGGAGAAAGCCTGGCAGAACTAAGCCGGGTTGACGAGGCCGCAATTGCCAGATAACCCTCAAGTGGTCCTTAAAATTACCGACCTGGTCAAAAGCTTTGACTCGACCAAGGTCTTAAAGGGTATCAACCTCACCGTCGGCCATCGGGAGGTTACAGTTATCATTGGACCCTCGGGCTGCGGAAAAAGTACCCTCCTTCGGTGTTTAAACGGCCTGGAACCCATTGACTCCGGCCAAATTGAATTAAACGGTCAACTGATAACCGCCCCCGGGACCAACTGGAGCGCCATCCGCCAGAAAATCGGGATGGTCTTTCAAAATTACGAACTCTTTCCCCACTTAAACGTTATCGACAACATCCTTTTAGGCCCAGTCAAGGTCCAAGGGCGGCCCCGCCAGGAGGCCATAATTGATGCCCAATCGTGGCTCGACCGAGTCGGGTTAAAAGATCGGGCTCTATCTTTTCCCCGGCAGCTTTCAGGTGGCCAAAAACAAAGAGTGGCCATCGTCAGAGCCCTGTGCATGTCTCCTCAAATCATGCTCTTTGACGAAGTTACCGCTTCCCTCGATCCCGAGATGGTCCGCGAGGTTTTAGACGTCATGCTCAACCTGGCCAAAGGCGGGCTAACGATGCTGATAGTCACCCACGAGATGGCTTTTGCCCGGGCAGTAGCTGACCGGATTATTTTTATGGATGACGGCCACATAGTGGAGACCGCCCAGCCCGAAGCTTTCTTTAATAATCCAGAGACCGAGAGGGCCAGACGCTTTCTAAACATCTTTCAGTTTCAAGAACTTGAACGCCGACGGGCTTAAAATCCCCTTTCGAGCCGAACTTTTGGGCTGGTAAATTTTTATCTTCTATGGCTAACTAGGTCCAGACGATGTTTTATCCTACATGGGGAAATAATTATTTCCTCCCCCCAAGCTTGGCTTTGGAGAGGCCAATTTTTTTGGTCTGAGGTCTTGTCCTTGGTTGTGGAGGATGAGTTGAATGAGGCTTGATGATTATTTTATCAGCCACACATTGCCTCAATCATTAGATTCTTTTTGACCGAGTAGGGACTGTTTTCAGCTTTAACTCAAAGATGGATTAGACCAGGATTATGCTTGGACCAACGGAAAAGAAGGTCTCAAGCTGGTCGTCTTATTTTCCCGGCTTCTAAATTTTGTAATTCTCATCATGGGATGACTACGAAAAATGAGTTTACTAGTTGGTGCGGCCGCCAAGTATATATTAGCCAGCAGCACCCAAAGCCGGGCTCACAACAGTCGCAGTAGGGAACGCTCTTTCGGGCGTCCCCCCGCACCGATCCCTGCGGGCACACTTTAGTGCACCGGGCTCCTCGGTTAGATGTTGACGTATCCACATTGATTGGGGAAGGTTCCCTTCTCGCTGCTTGACGTCCATGTTTAAGCCTGGTTGGCCGGCACCTCAGCCTCCCTTGTTTGAAGTTGGTTTAAGCATCACTGTGGATACGAAGTGTTAGGTCTAACCATGTTCGCCTTCCGTGACCCTCTTCTCTCCACAGCCTCCGCCCAAGTCTGGTTGTTCGGCCGCTTCTACGTTACTATGAGGTCATCCGACTTCTCCAAGTCGTACGCACTGGGCTTGAGCTTTTGGCTTCCCCTGCCGTCCGTTAGAGTCACCTCATTAGGAGACTTGGAGATCTCACTGCTCCCGTCAA
>JAISWF010000138.1 GCA_031271165.1 Deltaproteobacteria bacterium | reverse complement strand
CGATATAAATCATTTAAACTATCTGTGAATTTATGTTATGATCGAATAATCTGGGGGACTAGCCCTTTTAGAGTTTGAACTCGCCAACCCACAGTCAACCGCTTGACTGTGTACTAGCCTTCAGCAAAGGTTACGGAACGTATAGAACAACGAGCCTCAGAAACACGATCCTCATCAGCGACGGGGCCACTTGGATCAAAAATATGAAGAATGATGTATTTCCAGGTGCACAGTAAAACATACAAATAACAGCAAGTTTGCTTACCGGCAGTCTAAATATACAAATAAAATCATTTAAAATATAAATTTTTTACGTTTTTAAGATAAAATAAATCTTACTATTAATAAACGATGCTATTGCCTAACACATAACGCCAAGAAAATCAATTGGATTTCAAAGCAAGTCAAAACAGGTGTCAGTTATTTTTTTCAGTTCATTTTTTTGGTAAAATTTTTAGATGCATCCAACTGACAAACTTTTTTAACTTTCTTTCCGTGTTACGCTTTAATTTCTGTTAACCGTTCCCATGAGGGATCAAGGAGTTGATTAATGATCCAAAAAACTATTATCGTTAACGGAGTTGCTCACAATATTTTTGTAGACCAGGAAACCAGTCTGGCCAAACTATTGAGGGAACAACTTCACCTTCTGGGCACTAAGATTGGGTGTGGGGAAGGCCAATGTGGCGCCTGCAACGTCATTGTAGATGGCAAACTGGTTCGCAGTTGCGTATATAAACTTAAAAGGCTCCCCGACAACGCCCAAATCCTTACCATTGAAGGTATTGGCTCACCTGACAACCTCCACGTTATCCAAAAATCTTGGATCAAACACGGCGGAGCCCAGTGCGGCTACTGTACCCCAGGTTTTATCGTTTCCAGCAAGGCCCTGCTAGACTCGAACCCCGATCCCACCCGTGATCAAGTCCGCGACTGGTTCCAGAAAAACCGCAATGCCTGCCGCTGCACCGGCTACATCCCTCTGACTGATGCGGTCATTGAAGCCGCCAAAGTCCTGAGGGGCGAAGCCAAAGTTGAAGACCTTGAGTACAAGCTCCCCCATGACGGCCACATCTGGGGCCTCGACTCCAAGTACCCCCGCCCGACGGCCGTCGGCAAAGTCACTGGAACCCTCAAGTACGGCGGCGATTTGAGTCTGGAACTGCCGCCCAATCGATTGCGCCTGGCTTTAGTCCAGGCCAAGGTCTCCCATGCCAACATCAAAGGCATTGATACCTCGGCCGCCGAAAAACTTCCTGGCGTGTTTAAGATTGTCACTCACAAGGACATCAAAGGCAACAACCGCATCAACGGTCTGGCCTTTCCCTCCAACAAAGGCGACGGCAAAGAAAGGCCAATCCTGTGCGACACCAAGGTTTTCCAATATGGTGACGCCATCGCCATAGTGGCGGCTGACACCGAAGAACACGCTAATGCGGCGGCTGAGGCGGTCAAGGTTGACCTTGAGGTCCTGCCTGCCTACCTTAGCATTCCCGAGGCCAAGGCTCCTGACGCCATTGAAATTCATCCAGGCACTCCGAACCACTACTTTACCCAGAAACTGGCAAAAGGCGAAGACACGGCCCCCATCTTTGCCAACAACGACGTGGTTATAGCCGAAGACTCCATCATCACTAGCCGTACCCCACATATGCCTCTGGAACCCGACTGCGCCTTTGGTTACATTAACGACGATGGGGCAGTCATCATCCACTCCAAGAGTATTGGAGTCCACCTCCACAAGGTCATGATTCTTGAGGGCCTGGGGTTGACCGACGACAAGCTCCACTTGGTCAGCAACCCCATGGGCGGGACTTTCGGCTACAAGTTCAGTCCCACCAACGAGGCCATCGTCGCTGCTGCCGTCATCGCCACCGGCCGCCCTTGCTACCTGCTGTTCAACTACCACCAGCAGATGCAGTATACCGGCAAGCGCTCACCCTTCTATGGCACTGTTAGAATGGCCGCTGACAAAACCGGCAAGATTCTGGCCATGGAAACCGATTACGACGTCGATCACGGGCCCTACTGCGAATTTGGTGACCTTTTGACTGTCCGTGGTGTCCAGTTTATGGGCGCAGCCTACGACATCCCCAGCATCCGGGGTGAAGGCCGAACCATCTGCACCAACCATGCCTGGGGCTCGGCTTTCCGTGGTTACGGCGGAACCCAGGCCCAACTGATCAGCGAAATTGTGGCTGACGAGCTGGCGGTCAAGCTCAACATTGATCCGTGGGAATTCAGATATAAAAACGTCTGCCGTCCCGGTGCCACCAACCCCAACGGTCAGATCCTTGATTCCTACTCCTACACCGAAATGCTCGAAGCCATCAAGCCCAAGTACGAGGCCGCCCTTAAAAAGGCTAAGGCTGAAAGTACGCCCACCCATAAAAAAGGGGTTGGCTTGGCCGTCGGCTCTTACGGTTGCGGACTTGACGGTGCCGACTCCTCCAACGCCCGCGCCGAGCTCAATCCCGATGGAACCATTACCATCTGCACGGCCTGGGAAGACCACGGCCAGGGTGCCGACATGGGCGCCATTGGCACAGCCCACCGGGCCCTGACCCCCATGAAAGTCGCCCCTGAGCGCCTCAAGTTCACTTGGGCCGATACCCGCAATCCTGTTTCCGGCCCGGCGGGCGGCTCGCGCTCCCAGGTCATGACCGGCGGCGCCATCCGGGTCGCCTGCGAAAATATGCTCAGCGGCCTGAAAAAGAACGACGGCACTTACCTGACTTATGACGAAGCGGTGGCCGCCGGCAAACCCACCAAGTATGACGGCACCTTCTCGGTTCCAGGCGAGGCCGTAAACGAATTGGGTCAGGGCAAACCCTTTATGGTCTACATGTACGGCGTCTGCCTCGCTGAGGTCACAGTGGAATTGGCCACTGGTAAAACCACGGCCGACAATATTGTCTTCGCCGTGGACATCGGCAAGATCAACAACCGCCTGATAGTTGACGGACAGCTGTGGGGCGGAGTGGCCCAGGCCATCGGTCTGGCTCTCAGCGAAGACTTTGAGGACATCGAAAAGCACAAGACCATGGTTGGCGGTGGCTTTCCGTATTCCAAGGATATCCCTGACAACATTGAGCTCCTTTACTTCGAGCATCCCCGTGAGTTCGGACCTTTTGGAGCGGGTGGAGTGGGCGAAATCCCGCTGTGCGTACCTCACCCGGCCATACTCAATGCCATTTACAATGCCACCGGCGCCAGGGTCAAACGGATCCCGGCCCTCCCAGCCAGGGTTTTGGAAGCCATTAAAAACAAGGACTAAACACCTATTAAACCTGCGTCCGCCTTTAAGGCCCACCTTTCTTATAGGCGGACAATCAGCCCCAATGGCCCCGACCGCCTAAAACAGGCATCCGGGGCCATTTTAACTTGTTATTATTTCCGCCTTGCCCCAAAATATACTCAGCTCGGTTGGGGACTTGGTTCTGGGCGGCTAATTGCAGGATTTAGATTTGAACCCGTGGGCAGTCTGGGATTGGTCAGTTTCTGGGCCCGATGACCAGCGATCATAGACTCAAGCGGCTGACCCTTCTTCGACCGCTTGGTTCTTAAACCTTGGATTTCTTTGTTTCTTGATGATTTTTTTGATAAAATTTCCTAAAAAACTTGGCCTGGTTTTGGTCCAGCTGAGCTTTGGGACTTACTTTTCCTGGCCGCTTTTTCCAAGATGACAAAAAAAGTTTTTCTTTAATGCAGCACCATATCCTTGAAAGCTTTGAGCAGCAATGCACCCAAGATGCACCGCCAGCCTGTCAATGTCGCTGCCCCATTCACGTTGAGGCTGGCTCGGTGGCCAGCTTGGTGGCCTCAGGTCACGTTGATGAAGCCAGGAAAGTATTAGAACGGCATCTGCCCCTGGCCGCTCTGACCGGAAGACTGTGCGAGGGCCCCTGCCAAGAAAAATGCCTCCGCCAGGATTTAGGCGGCTCGATCAACCTTCCAGTTTTGGAGACCTATGTGGTCACCTGCGGCCGACCGGTCAAAAGCTTTCCGCTCCCGGGGACCAGCCACCGGGCGGCCTTGGTGGGAGGGGGGTTGTCCTCTTTGGTAACGGCCTCAGAACTGGCCAAAAAAGGGCACAAGGCGGTGGTCTATCACCTGGGTCCACTCGGCGGGTACCTGCGGGAACTTTCGCCGCAACGGCTCCCGCCGCTAGTTCTCCAAGAAGCCATTGAATCGCTCAGACGCCTTAAAGCCCAATTTATTGAAGCCTCCAGTCTGACCGAGCTGGCTGAGCTCTTAGAAACCTTTGAAGCCAAAGACTTTAAAACCCTCTTTATCGGGTTAGACGATCCGGCCTTAGATCCCAAAGCGCTGGGACTTTCGGTCGTTGATTTGGAATCCGACCCTGTCACCATGGGCATCAGCCGGCCAAATGTATTTGTGGTCACCCAGCAACGCAATAATCCTCACGCCTCGGCCATCTGTGGCGGCAAAAAAGCTTCCGGCTCTATGGCCCGCCTTTTTCAAAACGTAAGCCCTGGCACGGCCAGAGAAAAAGAGGCCATTTCCGAAACCAAGCTTGTGGTTTCCCTCACCGGTGTCGAGCCAGCACCCCAGATGCATTTGGCCGACCCTTTGTCACCAACCCCGCAGGAAGCCGCTGCGGAAGCCGGCCGCTGCCTGTCGTGCTCATGCCTTTCGTGTCTGCCGCCCTGTCCTTTTTTAAGACAGAGGCCTGGCATCTACCCTAAAAAACTGGCCAGAGAGTTTTACAACAACATCATCACCGCTTTTGGCAACCGAAGCTCCAACCGCTTCATCAACAGCTGCGCCCAATGCGGGTTGTGTGGTCAGCTCTGCCCCAATGGGGCTGACCTGGGCCAATTTGTCGATTTATGCCGCCTTGACATGGTGTCCACCAACCACATGCCGGTCAGCGCCCATGAATACCCCCTCGAAGACCAAGTTTTTTCCAACTCCCCGGCGGCGGCCTTCTTAAGACATCAGCCGGGCACCTCGGAAAGTACCTATTTGCTCTTTCCAGGCTGTCAGCTGACTGCTTCTCTGCCGGAAACTACAACCGACCTTTACCGCTACCTGAGTTCACACCTGGCTGGCGGAGTGGGTCTCTGGACAGGCTGCTGCGGGGCCCCCGGCCGCTGGTCGGGACGGCTCGGACTCACCGGACGAACCACGGAGGCCATGGCCAAGGCCTGGCAGCAAGCCGGATCGCCAAAGGTCATCCTGGCCTGTCCATCCTGCCGGCTGACCTTTTCCCGGCAGCTCCCATTCGTGGCGACCATTGGCCTCTGGGAGGTGCTCAGCGGGCTTGAACTTCCGCCAACAGCGGCACCCCTTCCAGGTCCCGCCTTGCTGCATGACCCTTGCGCCGCCCGGCTTGATGAGGCTGGACAAGACGGGGTTCGGGCGGTCTTAACTGCCTTGGGCCAAGAATTTTTCGAGCCGGCTCTGACCCGCCGCCTGACCATGTGCTGTGGCTACGGAGGCTTGGTCGATCAAGCTTTCCCCCAAATGGGGGAGCTCTTTGTTTCCGAAAGAGTCAAGGATGCCCAACACCCCTTTATCGCCTGGTGCGTCATGTGCCGCGATCGCTTTAACGCCTTTGGGCACCCGGCGCTCCACCCGCTGGAACTTTTGTTTTCGCCGCCTGAAGCCATGATCTTAACCCCTGAAATGCCCCCTGGCATTTCCAAACGCCGGGACAACCGCCTCAATTTCCGGCATCAAATGCTCTCCGAATTTTGGCATGAAACTGTCAGTGAGGATCCGTCCATGAATCTGAACATTGATATCCCAGGCTCGGTCCTGGAACAATTCGAGGAACAAAGAATACTTGTCTCCGATGTTACCAAGGTTCTAGAGCATGCCGCCCAAAACGGCCCGACCTTTGTCAATCAACAGACCGGACACTCTCTGGCCTGCCTGCGGCCCCGACAGGTGACTTTTTGGGTTGATTACGAAGTCAGAACGGATGGGACTTATCTTGTCCACCGGGCCTGGTGCCACCGCATGACGCTTCCTAACGTCAACGGGGAAGGTCAAGAGAGCCCGGCTAGCTTGGAGGGCTTTGCCAAAACCGGCGGAAGAGTTTGAGATGGCCTATGCTTTTTCCAAATTTGGGGCCGAGGGCTGGTCCTGCCCTAAATGCCAACAACCTCTCCAACCGGTTGAGGTCAACGTTAAATACATGGGCTCAAGCTTTTTTGTTGAACTCCCCGGCTGCCCGACCTGCGGGACAATCCTGGTCGATGAAGAATTGGCTGTCGGCCGGATGCTGGAAGTTGAGAAACTGCTGGAAGACAAGTGAAACTGCTGCCGGCGGCCTGGAAGAAACTTGGTGAGGTGACCGGCCCGGCCTTACGGCCTGGGGGCCTGGCTCTCACCCAAAGAGCCCTTCAATTTTGCAGCTTTCCCTTGAGTGCCAAAATAATTGATGCCGGCTGCGGGCCGGGGGAGAGCTTAAGACTGATTTCGGCTATGGGCTACCAGGCCTTGGGCATAGATTGCGATCCTCAAATGGTTAGATTGGCCTCAAGCTTTGGGGAAACCATGGTTGCCCCCATTGAGCAAATCCCGCTCCCTAATGGAACTGTTGACGGCCTTTTCTGCGAATGCGTCCTTAATCTGGTCACCAATCGATCCAGGGCTCTGACTGAATTTGGAAGGGTCTTAAAAGACGGGGGGTTTTTGGTGGTCAGCGATCTAATCACCATTGCTCAGGGCGGGCCGGAAGGCCTAAGCCGGCCAGGCCATACCCGGTCCCCGAGCCAGCCCTCCCAGCCGGCCAATGGTACCGAGCCGACTCACTTAAATATTTCCCAAGCCCAAACCATCGGCTCGGCCCTGGAGGCCGACCAGGCCAGCCTTGGAAGCTCCCAGACCGCCGGCCGCCCGTCCGGCGGATGCGTTGCCGGGGCCGTCAGCCGGCAGGCCCTGACCAGTGAGATTTCCGAGGCTGGCTTTGAAATTGTTTTAACCGAGGACCATCGGCCAGCGTTGACCCAGCTGGCGGCGGCTCTGGTCTGGGCCTACGGCCGCAACGGCCTGGCCGAACTATGTGGCTTAGGCGGGAACCAACCGGACCCAATCCGCCCGGGCGGGTGCGGTTTTGACAGCTCCAGCAGCCAGATGAGTTATATTCTGGTTATCGCTCGGCCAAATCCCAACTCTTTAAAACCCAAATAAGCGGCTGGAAAACAGTGTCGAACTCTTGGCCGGGCCTTGGAGAAGAGAAAAATAACTGTTGAACAATTGTGGTCGCAACAGACACCTGGATATCAGATGCGCCTGGAGCGGCCTGATAAAAATTCCCCGGCGCTGGGCTTGGAGGCGGAAACAATGGACGACGACACCAAACAAGACATCCTTGAACTGGCTGCCCTGGGTTACACCTGCGCCCAAATAGTAGTCATCATGGGGCTGAGGGTCATGGGTAGGGAAAATCAGGATCTGATCCGGTCGATGACCGGCCTGGCCATGGGGGCCTCCTCCGGCTCGCTGTGCGGGGCCTTAACCGGCGGCCTGTGCCTGATCAGCCTTTACGTGGGCAAAGGCTCTGACTATGAGCGGCCGGTCCCGGGCCACCGCATTCCCCTTTCATCTCTGGTGAGCTGGTTTATTCATCAAGAGCTTAAAGGACAAACTTCGCCCACCTGCGCCGCCATTTTTGAAGCCGGGGGCTCGACTTTGGATTTAAATACCGCCGCTCCCACGGCGGCCTGCGCCGAGCTGGTAGGTGACACCTATGTCAAGGCCTTATCCCTTATCGCCGAGCACGGCTTGGACCCAACCGCCGGACGGGAAGAAGCATGAAACCCGGCTGGGCAGGCCCACCGCCTGACAATCCCGAGGCCGTCAGCTTGGCCCCAGAGGCATCGGCTGCCGGCAACCAGGCCCCAGATGCGGCTGGGGCTTTAGAAAATTGGCCGGTCCTGTCGGTCACCGAGAGTCTTTGTCCAGTCTGCCTGGCGGTTCTTAAGGCTGATATTTACCGCCGAGGAGATGAGATCTTTTTGGCCCGCACCTGCCCGGAGCACGGTCATTTCGCTGAGGCCATCTGGCGGGGAGAGCCGAGGTTTGAGGATTGGCGGCGCCCTAAGGAGCCGGCCCAAAACGTCGCTATCCACCGGCCAGCTGCCAGAGGCTGCCCGTATGACTGCGGCCTCTGTCCAGAACACGCCCAGCATCCCTGTACGATTCTTTTAGAAATAACCGATCGCTGCAACCTCGGTTGTCCGGTCTGTTACGCCTCATCGGGGGGCCAGGGCCCCGGCGATCTTGATACCGATACCCTTATCGGCTACCTCAAATATATCAGAACCCAGGCCGGGCCCGTGGTCCTGCAAATCTCCGGGGGCGAGCCCACTCTTCATCCGGGTCTGCCCAAAATAATCAAGGCGGCCAGTCTTTTATTTCCGGCGGTCCAACTCAACACCAACGGACTAGAACTGGCCACTGACCCCTCTCTGGCCTTGGAACTCAAAAGAGCAGGCTTAAGCTGGGTCTTTTTGCAGTTTGATTCTCTTGACGATGAAACGCTGGTCAGACTCAGGGGGGCCAAACTGGCGGAAGTCAAAAAGGCCGCCGTTGATAATTTGGAAAAAGCCGGTCAACCAACGGTTCTGGTACCGACGGTAGCCAAAGGTCTAAACGATGGACACTTGGGCGCTCTGGTCCGTTACGCCTTGGATAAACCCCTGGTCCGGGGCCTTCACTTTCAGCCTATGACCCAATCGGGCCGCAACGGCCTAAAAGGGAGCCAAAATAGACTGACCCTCCCCGAACTATTAACCCTTCTAGGCCAACAGACCGATGGAGCAGTCGATCCCAAATCGGCCTTTCCGCCGGGCTGCGAGCATGAGCGCTGCTCGTTTCACTTGCGCTATCGGCGCCTTGAAGGCCGCCTGATACCAAGCCCGGGAACGGTTCGGGAAAGTTCCGGCTCTTGCTGTGGGCCGCCAAAAACGACAACCACGCCAAGCAGGCCAGAAGAAACCGCTGCCAGCCGCAACCGGGCGGTGGACATCATCCTCCGAAGCTGGTCGCCTGGAGGACTGCCCAAGACCGAGCATTCACTCATCCCCATGGCCGCCAGAAAGCCCGACGCCTTTGACGAGTTTATCCAAAAGGCAGCCAGGGAATCCTTCAGCCTGACCGCCATGGCCTTTCAAGACGCCTGGACGATGGATTTAGCCAGGCTCAGAGGCTGCTGCGTCCATGTCTTTTTACCTCCAGACCGGTTTGTGCCCTTTTGTGCCATGAATTTAACTTCGGCCGACGATCGGGCCCTGTACCGCCCATGAGTCATCACTACCCCCGAGCCGCCTCATATAACCGACCCGACGCTTTGATCGATCTTAGACATCCCGGGGAAGAAGACCGGCATCTGAGGCTGGCCAAACACCGCTGCCAGAGCCTGACCAGAACCCTCAAACGGGTGGCTGCCAATTCACCTGCCTATCGCCGGATGGCCCCTTTACTGCTTGAGGCTGCCGCCATCACCACCGCCGGGCCGCCTGTTTCCGATTCCGACCAATGGCCGGACTGGGAAGAGGTCGTCCAGAAAGCCCTGGCCCGGCTCCCTTTTACCACCGAAGAGGCCCTGGCGAATTCCCCGGAGAGCTATTTGGCTGCATCCCACGATGAGGTCGAGGGGATAATAACCGTTCCCACCTCCGGCAGTCGTGGTCAGGCTAAAAGGATTTACTCAACATTTGGGGATCTGGAATCAACAATTGAATTTTTCCGTTTTGGAATGCTCAACCTGCTCGATCCTGACCAAGATGAAAGAGTGGCTCTCTTGATGTCCGGAACCCGGCCCGGCTCGGTCGGAGATCTGCTGACCCGAGCGCTCAGCTATTGGGGGATGAAGATTTATGTCCCCGGATTCGTCCCGGCTAATGACGTTGAGGAATTTGCCGCCAAACTGATGGACTTCCGCCCAACCTCTCTGGTAGGGCTGCCGTCTCAAATTGTTTTCCTGACCCGAACCATAAAAAATCTCACCGGGATCAAAACGGTTCTTCTGAGCGGAGAAAGTGCGCCCCATTCGCTGAAAAACGCCATTGCCCAAGGTTTGGAAGCCAAGGTTTTCGTTCACTACGGATTAACAGAGTTTGGGCTGGGCGGAGCGGTCGAATGCCCCTGGCGTAACCATCCTCACTTGAGAGAAGCTGATCTCATTGCCGAAATTATCGGCCCCGACGGCCGCCAGCTCTCCTCAGGCAAAAGCGGGGAGTTGGTTTTGACCTCGCTGTCCCGGCAGGCAATGCCGCTGATACGCTACCGGACCGGGGATTGGGCCAGTCTTTCCGATATCCCATGCGCCTGCGGCTCGGTGATGCGGACTATTTCCGTAACCGGGCGCCTAGCCGACCGCTTGGAGCTGGGCGATAGAGTTCTGACTTTATCCGATTTAGGCGAGGCACTCTATCGGCTCCCCGAGATCGCTTCTTTCCGGCCCATCATCCGCCAAAACTCCAACCGGCCTTTTTTGGAAGTCAGAGTGGGCTTGGTCGGAAAGCCAGCCTCTTTACCCCAAACCAGCCTTTTAGGCCTTGGGAAAAACAATATTGGGCTCCAAAGAAAAAATGGCCCAGGCCAACCCCAAGGCCCAGATTGGCCAGCTGAATTTTTGGCCCCTATCGAAGAGGCCTTAAACCAACTTTTAAAAGGTCAATTACCCTTCCAGGTGCTCGCCGAGACCCAGACTACTGTCCCGGCAGCCGGCGGGGCCAAACCAGGCCTGGTTCGGGAAGAAAGTACATCTTAACAATTCATTAATTATTTAAGTAAGAGTTGGCTGAGCCGGCCTTATTCCCTCCAAAGCCGAAGCCTGTTTCACCGTTTTAAAAATTAATTACTTCGCTTCGGCCGGGCGCCTTCGGCGCGGCCAAAACCTATTTGGGTAAAACTCAGCCGGCCTTAGCTGCGTTTTTATCGGCCACCTGCCGGGCCCTAAGTCCTAAGCCCCAAGCCCTCAAGCCCTCAAGCCCTCAAGTTCCGCCGCCTTGACCAAATCCGGCCGTAGCATCTTTTATAATCCGTTTTCAAAGTTGCAGGATATCGCTGATTTCCTCGCCTGGTGTCCAGGCGATCTCTATTTAAACCAATCACAATGGCGTGCCAGTTTTATCTGTTCGGGGCTGGCCTTTCTTAAACGGCCGGCGCCTCATCTGGCCCCTGGCAGCATCGTGGATTCCGATGGGCGCACCAAATTTAATTATTCGCTCGCAGACCCCTCAAGCCGAGACAGGGCCAGCCTGGCGGCTATTTAATTGTATGGTTGTGGTTTGAAAGGATTGCGGCCAGTCTGACGGCTGCTTTATTCTTTTGATGATATCTCTGATCACCAAGTATTATCCGCTGTTTTTAACCAGCCGCTTGATGTATTATCCGGCCAAAACCGGTTTCAGTGGGTCGGTTTCAGCGGGGTGACCGGTAAAAAGCCTCCCCCAAATTTCGGAACATACGATTGTTTAAGTCCTCTGCCAGTTACAGCTGGGTGTTGTGGCTTTTCGGATTTGTCGTATTTTTCGGCCCAGCGATTTTGTCGTATAGGTGGGCCGCTGCTTTGGGAGGTGAAGAGGGGTGGCCAGCCAGCCCCGGGGGGTCCCCCCCCGCCGAGTGGGCGGGCGGCGGTTTTTTACCCCCCCACCCCCCACGCGGTAAACCGGGCGCGTACCCGGGACCGCCCCTGGGCGGGGCCCGGTACCGCGCCTTGATCTTTGGTCCTAACCGCTGAAACCGTCCGCCCGTCAGCCGGACCCGCCGCCCGGTCGGCCGGACTGGCCGACCGATCGGTTGGCGCAAAATACCTGATTGAGGAGTTTTAATTAATGGAATCTGGTCCAGCAGTGGATAACAAAGTTGTATTTGATTGGTTTGAGCGTGGAGATCAAGATCATACGAATCTTGTGCGTTTGCTGGCCTTGGAAGTCCAACCCTATAATGAGATTTGCTCCCTCAGCCGGCAAGCGATTGAAAAGTGGCTGAAAGC
>JAISWF010000014.1 GCA_031271165.1 Deltaproteobacteria bacterium | reverse complement strand
TCTTTCAGTTGTCCCTCACGGCAGTCCCCTTGTCTTTGGCTACAGTTCCTACTGCCAAGTCTGGAGCGGACATTTCACCGCTCTGGATAACGCCCATGCCGGGCACACCCAAAAAGCCCCTTCGGGCCGTAAAGGCTCGAAGGGGCTTTTTATGTCCAATGAGCGGCCGGAGGGTCGGCTCATATGGGCGGCGGCACGAAAAAACAGCAAAGCGCCGAATTAATTGCGCTAAATTATCGCTTGATTTATTACGTGTTTTTAACGTTAAATGAATCGAACCAAAACGCATACCTGCGTCCGGCCAATTCCTGCCAATCAGAACAAGGAGGCCATCATGGAGGCACAGCAAACCAATATGCCTGAACCCAATGAAAGCATCAAAGAATACGTCGGCCGCATGATGGAAGCCAAATGCGGTGAAGTCATGGCCGATGTCCAGGCGGAGGAGTTCGGGGCGGTCATCTGCGGAGCCATCGAAAGACTCCTGGTCTCGGTGGCCGAACTGAAAGCCCTGAAATACAAAGAATACCTGACCGAGAAAGAGGTGGAGCTCTTGTATTCCGTCTCGCCCGACACCTTAAGAAAAGGAAGAAGCCAGGGCCAAGGCCCCGGCTATATCAAAGATGGTCGAAAGGTTTTATATCCCAGGCGGGAACTGGCGGCCTATTTTGAGCGCCGTTTGATGAAGACACGTGGCTGAGGGCGAGACTAAATCTTGCTTAATCGATCTTTATTGGAGACGGCGCGTCCTCTCCAGTCCAGTCTTGTAGCTTCTGCCGCAGCTCATCTTTTGAAGATAGGTATAGCTGGTACTGCGAGGCGTAGATATTGGCGTCTTCCGGCAAGGTCAATTCCACCAAGGCGTCATGCTTGTGCTTGCAGAGGATAATGCCGATCGAGGGATTTTCCCCTTCTACCTTGACGTGGCGGTCAAAATAGTTGACGTACATCTGCATTTGACCCAAGTCCTGATGGGTGAGCTTGCCGATTTTCAGGTCGATAAGCACGTAGCAACGCAAGAGCCGGTTGCAAAAAGACCAGATCGACGAAGAAATGATCCGCGCCGAAGGTGAATCGCTTCTGGCGGGCCTCAAAGAGGAACCCCTTGCCGAGCTCCAAAAAGAAATGTTCAAACTTGTCAATGACTGCGCTTTCCAGATCATGCTCGGAATAGTGCGCCTGTTCCTCCAAGCCGAGAAATTCCAGGACCAATGGGTCCCGCACCAGTTGGCGTGGCGTTACCGGCTGGTCACCGTGATGGGCTAGGTTACGCACCTTACCCTTACCCTTGTCCGTGCTCAGCGCCAGGCGCTCATAGAGGCAGGAGTCGATTTGGCGCTTCAAAATTCGCAGGTTCCAATTCTGGCGGGTGGCTTCGATTTCGTAAAATGACCGCTCATCGCCGTTTTCCAAGCCCATGAGCAAAACATAATGGGACCAGCTCAGGAAAAAATCAGTGGATTGCGCAGACGGGCTCTGCGCAATCATGGCAATGGTATCCGGGGCCAATTGCGCAGATGGTGTCTGCGCAATTGACTTCAATGAAGGCCACGCCGGTTCGGTGTGTGATGATCTTATGGAATAAGTCAGATAGAACTTACGCATAAGTTCTAAATTTCTTTTAGAAAATCCCCGCCCAAATTCGGCGGTCAAAGCTTCGGCCAGGCCCGCCAGCACCCGCTGCCATAGGCGGCCCGCTTCTCCCCGGCCTGCTAGTACTCCACAATGCGCTGGCCTATGGAGAAGTTCATGGACACCTGGACGGTATTGATGCTGCGGGCGGTTAAGGCGCGAGCCGAGAGAACAATCTCCCGCACCCGACGAATGAGGTCAGTGGAGGCGGCATCTATGGCGGGGGAGGAAGGCTTCATAAAATTATTCTATCCGATTCCGGCCGGCTTACATAGGCCGAGAGAGCCTTGAAATGTTGGTTGCGGATGACGGGCCGGGCCTCAGTCGCCGTTGGCTATCAAATCCAATTCCATGACGGCCGTGCGCTGGGTGGCGGGAGACAAATGGGCATAGCGCTTGGTCATCTCCACCGTGGAGTGGCCCATTAGCTCAGCCACGGTATAGATGGCCACCCCCTGTATGACCAGCCAGGAGGCGAAGGTATGACGCAGAGTATAAAAGACTATTTTCTGGCGCTCGTCAGTGACCCCGTCATTAAGGCCCAGCTTATTGACCACGCTGGTGAAGGCTTCGCTGACATTGCAGGAATGCATTTGCCGGCCACTGGCGGATTTGAAAACCAAGTCGGATTTAAGGCCGGCCGGCCAATTTTTGAACAGCTCTTTTACCGCGTTATTCATATAGGCCATGCGCACCCCGGTTTTACCAAAGCGGACATGGATGACCCCGGCTTCAAGGTCCAGATCGCCCCAGGTCAGCTTCAGTATTTCACCCAGGCGCAGGCCGGCCCCCAGGCTAACGGTGGCGATCGGTCACTAGTTGGAGGGTCGCGTCTTCAATTCGGAGATAATTTCATCAGCCTCATCTTTGGTCAGATAGCGGATGCGGCCGTTGTCCACTTTAGGCATCTTCAAGGATGTGGTGGGGATACGCCCGTCGTACAGTTCCCACTCGCTCATTTTTTGTAAACACTGCGCACCAGACTCAAGACGTGGGTGACGGTTTAGGGCGACAAGCCGTTACCCCCCAGGCGCTGTTTGAAGGATTCCAAATCCAGCGGCTTGATGTCGCTCAGGAGTTTGTCGGCTAAATGAGGCGCGATGTGCTTTTCATAACGGCGGTGTTCATGATCGGGCGTGGCTATATTGGGCAGCCACTTCTCCCGATAAATGTCCCACGCCGCACCGAAGGTCAGGCCCTGGTGCTGGCGCTCTTTGTCGTTGACCGGCTCGCCGTGTCTGACGGATTGAAGCCTTTCGGCCCGCAGACCGTGGGCGAATTGGGCGGTATAGCCCTCGGACTTCCAGCCGACCTTTTCCCAGACTTTTTTACCATCCACTTTGTAGGTGATGTCGAAACAGATATCAGCCTTGCCGTCCAGATGATTGCGGCGGGTACCGGAGACTCGCTTATAGACGCCTTGCAGATTGGTTTTGATTCGCTGTTCGGCCATGGTTCAGTGCTCGCGTTTTTGGTATTTAGAGCGGAATCAGCCCTTGCTAAAATCGGCCAATTATTGCTACCCTGACACCATATTTTTACCTTTTTGGCTACCCCCCTGCGCCACATCCAGAAACATCGTTCGCATATATTCCCTTTTAAATTCATCATTTTTACACAACCAGCAACTTCCGGCTCTTTCCAGCGACAATGCTATAAAGGGGTTCGGCCCCCCCCCCAAAAAGCTTGCCCCCAAGGTGCTTGCTCCAAAGGGGCTTATCCCTTTGGGGTCCAGCCCCCAAGGGGCTTACCCTTTAGGAGGCCTTTGGTTTATTTGACGGGCACCCTTTTTATATTGGCCCCGAGGTTGATGAGTTTGGCATCAAGCCCGTCGTAACCGCGATCAAGGTGATAAACTCTAAATATCTCGCTGACCCCCTTGGCGGCCATGGCGGCCAAGATCAAAGAGGCCGAAGCCCTGAGATCAGAGGCCGTCATTGGCGCCCCAGATAAACCGCTGACACCTTTAATCACCGCCGACCGGCCTTCAAGGGTGATGTCAGCCCCCAGGCGCCGTAACTCAGCGACATGCATAAAACGGTTTTCAAATATAGTTTCGGTAATGATGGAAGTGCCCCGGGCCGTAGTCATCATGGCCATAAACTGGGCCTGCATGTCAGTGGGAAACCCCGGGTGAGGTCCGGTGGTTATTCCGGTGGCCGTAAGGCCGCCGGGCTCAACCTCCACCACCAGATCGGCGGCGTCGTAAGGGCATCGGGTTACCTCACCGCCTCCAGTCCCCGCCGCCGAATCCCGGGAGATTTCGATCTTGGCTCCAGCCTCGGATAATTTATCCAAGACGGTGGCCATTTCCCCGACCGGGGCCCCGATAACCCTACACCGGCCGCCAGCCAAGGCCACAGCGGCCAAGAGAGTACCAGCCTCAATGCGGTCGGCAATGACCCGGTGAACGGCTCCATTTAGGCTCTCGACTCCATCAATGACCAGAGTATCGGTATCCAGGCCTTCAATATTGGCTCCCATAGCTATAAGGGCTCGAGCGGTGTCGGTTACTTCCGGCTCACGGGCGGCATTGGCGATAACCGTCCGGCCTTTGGCCACAACGGCGGCCATCATGACGTTTTCAGTTCCGGTAACGGTTACGGTTTCAAAGCGAAGATTAGCTCCTTGGAGCCCGCCATCAGGGGCTCGGCCCACGATGTCGCCCCCCGAGAGATCGAATTCCGCTCCCATCTGGCTTAAGGCTTTCAGGTGCAGATCCATAGGCCTAACCCCGATGGCGCAGCCTCCAGGTAAAGACACCTTGGCCCGGCCATGCCGGGCCAGGAGCGGCCCTAAAACCAAGGCCGAAGCCCGCATGGTCTTGACCAACTCATGGGGGGCTTCCGGCTTCGAAAGGCTGCCCATGGAAATGACAGCCTCCTCTTTAACCTCCCCACCGCCAATCTGGGGGTACAGGGCGGCCTGACCGCCCATGTGCCTTAAAAGACGGCCCATGGTCCTAACGTCACCCAGATTGGGGACGTTGGTTAAAACCAGGATGTCATCGGTCAGAATGGATGCGGCCATCAGTGGCAGGACGGCGTTTTTGGCTCCGCTGACTCTAACAACCCCGGCCAGGCTTTGTCCGCCTTCGACGATGAGTTTATCCATAATAGGGTTTTATTCCTTTTTTTCTTGGTTGATTTGAGCCGATCGCCAGGCGCTTGGCTCTGTTGGCGGACAAAATTTGCGCCGCTTTCCGATTGTACCAAAACCATCCTGGGGCTGCCAATTAGGCTAAAAACCCAGCCCCCAAGACCCGGCCCAAGGCAGTTTATCATTATCCCTCAGCCGGCCTTGTTAGACCTGCCAACAGCCGGTCTGGGCAATAGCTCGGCTGATTCCACCAAAAAAAGCCCGCCGCCTTCCTGGTAGCGGAAGGTGGCGGGCTTTAAGACGGTCAATTGGAAAAAAACAGCCGGAATTCAAAAGCCCCAGCCAACAGCTGGCCTTTAAAGGTAAGTCCAAGCTCAAGCCAATGTCAAACTCAAACCAATGCCCAGGCTGATGTCCAATAAAATTAGGCCAAGCCTTCCAAGTTAGCCGACCCGTTGCCGCCCCTGGCCATCTCTCCTTCGGAGGCTCCAGAACCTGTGGTTGAGTTAGATTCCTGCAGCCCGCAAGCTCCAGTATGTCCAGAAGGCTCCTCTGACCCTGGGGCCAAAGAGCTATCACTGGCTGCACCCACCTGGCGCTCGCTTAAAACTTCCTCTGGGGATATGCGGTCATCAGCGGTGACAGCTCTTTGGGCCGCTTCAGCCTCGGGTCTGTTATATTCCAAAAAGGCGTAAGCTGAGTGATTGTGGATGGACTCAAAATTTTCAGCGGCAATGGAAAACCAGGTGTAGTTGGGATCGCTCATAAGTTTGACCGCCACTTCCCGAACCACGTCCTCCACAAATCGGGGATTATCGTAGGCAGTCTCGGTAACCAGTTTTTCGTCAGCCCGCTTGAGAAGAGAATAAACCTCACTTGAGGCCGAGCTTTCAACCAAACGGATCAGATCCTCCATCCAAAAAAAATGAGAAAACCTGACTGTCACCCTGACTTCGCCTCTTTGGTTGTGGGCGCCATATTTGCTGATTTCTCTTGAGCAGGGACACAGCGTGGTCACTGGGACGACCACCGTTACGCTCAAAACCTGAACATCACCGGATTTTCGTCCGGCCAGAACGCACCCGTATTCCATTAAACCAACCGCTCCAGAGACCGGGGCCGCCTTTTCCATAAAAAAAGGAAAACTCAGTTCCAGATGGGCGGCAGCGGCATCAAGCTTGTGCTGCATTTCGGTGAGGATGTCGCCGATGATGTTACTTGATATGCGATGGCGGTAACCAGAAAGGATCTCGATAAACCTGGACATGTGGGTGCCTTTATGATGATGGGGCAGTTCCACATACATGTTGACGGAAGCCACTGTTCTTTGGGAACCGGTGGTCCTGTCTTTGACGCTGATGGGATAGCGGATATTTTTGACGCCGACCTGATCAATTTTGATTTTTCGGCTGTCAAACTGATTTTGGACATCGACCATCTGGTCGTTTTGAGCAGAATCATCTTTAAGACGATCCTCTGAGGACTGCGAAACTGGTCTCATACTGGGCCCCAAGAAAAACCTCCGGTCCGGCCGGTGAGTTAACTTATGGAACAAAGCCGCCTGCAGTTTAAAGGTCGCACCTTCAACGTCCGAACCCCCAGCGGCCCGCAGGGGTCGGGATAAAACAGGTTAACTGTTTTACGACCTAATGCACCGAGCCTTAAAAACTTATCGGCCAACTATGGCCAAAAGGCCTCTGGTAAAAAATCTTCCTCAAGGGAATCGATCCAGTCAGTTAAAAAAACGCCAGATTGCTTTTAAAATGCCAGCGCCAAGACGCTGGGCTCAAAAAAAACTCGCTTAACCAGCTGAATTTCATCTGAGCTTTGAGGAAAAAAGACCAAAGAAAAAATATTGACAAATGGTTTTGGCCATTATTTTATCAACCAAATTCCGGCTTTGTCAATATCTCATATTGGCTGCCATCGACCAAGGCGCTGGCCTGGGAGACTAGTCGCGGTAGGGAACGCCCTTTCGGGCGTCCCCCCGCACAGATCCCTGCGGGCACACTTTAGCGCACAGGGCTCCTCGGTTAGATGTTGACGTATCCACATTGATTGGGGAAAGTTCCC
>JAISWF010000243.1 GCA_031271165.1 Deltaproteobacteria bacterium | reverse complement strand
AACAGTATTAATTTGGTTCTCAGTCATATAAAAAAACTCCCACAAAATAATCTAACTAACTAATATAAGATCGACCAGTAAAAAGTCCATTTTTTCGTTTTTATCATTTTTAACATCTTGAAATTACTGACAAAAAAATTTTAGAATTCAGGTTTGTGAGGGTTTTTACCGGTTGATCATATAAGCCTACTTGATAAAACTAACAAAAAAACTATCATAACGGTCGGGAAAGAAGAGAGAGCCTAATTTTCTGGGGACAGTTTGAACGCAGGCCTCGACCATAACCAGACGTAGTTTAGCAACGTTATTAGCAGTCTTCAATCTTTCCCCAATTTCTTCTAATTTTTGAGGTTCCCCTTTCAATGGACACGCTATGTCACCTGAAGACCAACTTTCAGGTGGGTATTGTTTATCGGTATCAGGATCAATTGCGTTTGTATCATAATAAGTCACCTTTAATCCAGGAAAAATTTCATTATACCTAAACTGTCCTGGCATTCCTTGCAACATATCAGTAAACAATAAAAGCGCTGTATTGTTTTGAGCTACAAGATCAAGATTTTCTTTAATCGGTTTTTCTTCATTTATCTTTTGATTTGCCAAAATATCAGCCAATGTTGCCGTTGATGAATGAAAAATATTTTCAAATCTATAATATTGTGCTACTTCAGCGCTAAACCATAATATTGAAATTACAAAACCAGTAATCAATGCCAGTTCAAGACTAACACTAGCCTGTTTATTTTTTAACACTAAACTAATCATTGTCCACCATTTTATTGATTTCATTAATATAATAAAAATTGATGTAACGTACTATTTTAAATGGCTTGGGGACTAGTTTATTAAAAACACCAATCTCCGCCCTCAGGTTCAACTTGACCACATCACCCTGAGCACCGGCTCCGATTGTTGCGTCCTGACTTAAAAGTTCGTCGGGATAAGGCGAACTTGTGGCGGTGACGATGATATCAGAGGTGGAAAAAACACCATTGAGACGTTTGGCCACGACCGAGGCCACAATATTTTCAAACCCTTCCCCCATGGCCACCTTGCTCTGATAAGCGATATCATAGGCCGAACGTTCCAAAATCATACTCACGATCTGGATGCGGGTGGTCTCCAAGGTCGCCGCCAGCAAAAGCACGGCCAGAGGGGCAGTCAACGCAAACTCCACCGCCACCGACGCCTTGGTCTGTCGTAAAAAATTTATCATTTTTTCCCCCTCAAGAGGCGATTAATTTCCGCCTCCGGCAAGTGACCCTCCATTAAATCCCGGGCCCCTTGACGGTCATTGGCTTTGACCAACGCTGCGGCGGCCACCAGACGTGAGCGACTAAACTGCGGCAAATCCAACAAAGGTTTTAAAACCGTAACCGCCTGCTGATAATTTTTGGTGGCCAATAGTGACTGGGCATAGTTGTGACGAACCGTTGGTTCATCCAACTCAATTAAGAGTTGACTGTAAATGGCTTGGGCCGCCGGATGTCGACCGCTTTGGTCTTCCCCAATGGCTTTTAATTTTCTGGCCGTCCTTGATGAGTCCAGCTCCAACTTCCGGGTTAAGGCCTCATCAATAATGCTCAAGGCCGACTCGGTTTGACCTTGAGCCAAAAGGACCCGAGCCTGTTCCAACTTGACTTCGGTGGTATTGTCCTGCTGGAGCGGCTCTAAGGTGAAAAGGGCTTGCTCCAGTAAACCGGCCCGGGTCTGGATTTTAGCCAGAAAAATCCTGGCCTCCCGGTTATTGGGCCGAACCAAAAGCTCCCGCGCCCCGGCCGCCAAGGCCACCTCAAGGTTCCCGGATTTTTCAGCCGCCTTCATCATAGCTTGGTTGGAAGCCCAGTCATCGGCCGCCAGAATATTCTTTCCAGACAGATTTTTTCGGCCCGTTTGACAACCGGTGACCATGATGACCATCAGCTGGACAACTAAAACTAAAGTCAGTACCCGAATTATTGCTCTCATCGCAACTCCTGCCCTTTGAATTCCATATAAAACATTAACTGAAAGCTTTTGGCCAAATGATCCGGACTAAAAATTTTCTTTATCACCAGGCTCTAGCCCTACATCAAACTATCCGCCGAAGGATCGCATTAAACTTATGACCGCTGGAGCGGCAATCATGGCGACCAGCGGAAAAAGGATCAAAAGGACCAAAGGGATGCCGATTTTAGCCGAGATAGAACCGGCCTTTTCTTCCAGAGCCGCAAGCTGGTTGGCCCGACAGTCGGCCGCAATGGCCCTTAAGGCCTCAGCTAAGGGGGTCCCATATTGGATTGACTGAAGAAGTGAGCTGGCCATCGTGCCCAACTCCTGGATACCGCTCCGATTTTCCATGCGCCGCAGGGCCGTCCAACGGTTCATGACCAACATTTCCGAACGGGTGGCCCGAAACTCGGCTGCCACTTCCCGGGCTGTTTTCTCCATTTCACGGCTTACCCGTTCAAAGGCGTCCTCCAGGCTTAAGCCACTTTCTACACAGATGGTCATTAAATCAATCGCCTGGGGGATACTGCTGCGGAGTTTGGCCCGCCGCTCTTTAATCTGGCCTCCCAACCACCAGTCGGGAAAGCGAGCGGCCAAAAATATCAAAAAAAGGTAGGTCATGGTGTTTACGGGCTGCGACAAGACGTTGCTAAATCCCAAATCCAGCCAGCTAGCCCCAACCAAGGCGGTTAATACCACCAGGGCGGCCTTGGCGATGAGAAAAATATTGACTGAATGCGAAGAATAAAAGCCGGCTGCGGCCAGCCTTTGCGAGAGTTTAGTGCGCTCTTTGAGTCCAGCCAGGGGTTTGGCCAGGGAAAAAGTAATGGTTTTCCACTGCAAGGGGCCCTGAGCTTCGACCAGACCGCCGGTGTTAACCAAACGATTGAGCCTGTTTTCCAACATTTTGGCCCGCATTTTGGAACTGATGGCCAAAGAAATGGCCAGAACCAAGGTTAGCCCAAAGGCCGAAAGCAAAACAAAAATGTTCATAACTCAATCTCCCAAAAGCCTCGACATACGCCTGATGACCAATAGACCAATCCACATGCTCACCAAACAATAACCCAGAACCGTCCGTCCCAGCGGATCGGCTATCAAAAACTGTAATTGTTTAGGATTAAGAAAAGCCTGAAGCCCAATGACAAAGATTGGCAAAACCGAAAGAATGCGGGCCGACCCCCTGGTCTCAGCGGTTAGGGCCTGAAGCCGTCGTTCGGCCGACTTTCGGTCCCGTAGGGTTTGACCTAAGGAAACCAGCATGGGGCTCAGGCGGCTGCCGTGTTCCCGATTTAGGGCCAAGATGGCGCAAAAAAAGTCTACATCCGGCAGGTTTAGATCATGTGAAAAAAGTTTCAAAGCGTCCCGGAACCCCACGCCCAACTCCAGATGACGTACCAACTGAGTAAAGCGTTCGGCAATTTCGCCTTCATAAATTTCCCCGATCGAACCCAAAGCCCGTTCCACCGGCACCCCGGCCTGAACCGCCCGGGTCAGGGTGGCCACGGCATCGGGAAATCGCCTGGCAAAAAGGATTCTGATTTTTTTGACCCTCTGCCGCCGGATCGCCCACCAAGCCACAACAGCCAGTACGGGAACTAAAATACTCCCTAACCAGAGCGGGAGCCGCAAAATCATTATGGCCACCCAGGTCAGAGCTATGACCAAAAGAGCCCCTTTGTTTTCAGCATTTTTCAGGTTGGCCCAAGACCACCAGTTGCGGTGGACATGGTCGCCGGTGGTTCCGGAAACCAGCCGACCCAAACGGGCCTCAACAGCCTGGTTTTTCATATCCCGCTTAATGATCAACAAACCAAAAACAAACAAGGGCAAAAGGGCGGCGACAACCTTAATTGATAGCAATGTTTAAGACCTCCAGGTATTGCTCGTGGACTCCGGCGGCCAACATCTTTTGAGCAAAGTCGGGGATATGGTCAGTTCGGCGAAACTCGCCCCCGCCCCTCGACCGATGGTAGAAAAAAAGATCCCGACAAACCACGCCAAAATCATCGGAGGGGCAAATTTCGCTAACGTTAGTAATGCGGCGTTGACCGTGGATGTCGCGTTCAATCTGAATGAGTAAATCCAAAGCACTGGCCAGCTGCCGCCGAATCAGAGACGAACTCATCGATTGGGCTCCCATGTTTAACATGTTTTCCAGTCGTAGCAAGGCGTCTTCGGGGCTGTTGGCATGAATGGTCGAAAGCGATCCGTCATGGCCGGTGTTCATGGCCTGGAGCATGTCAAAGGCCTCCGCCCCACGCACTTCACCCAAAATTATCCGGTCAGGCCTCATGCGCAAAGCGTTTCTAACCAGATCCCTTTGAGTGACCTCACCTGTCCCTTCAACACTGGCCGGTCTGGTCTCAAGTCTAACGAGAAAGCTCTGATCGAGCCTAAGTTCGGCAGCATCCTCAATAGTCAAAATGCGCTCATCAGGGCTTATATGTTGGGACAGTGCATTTAAAAGCGTAGTTTTACCGGCTCCGGTCCCACCACTGACCAAAATGTTCAGGCGGGCTCGGGCCGATAGTTTTAAAAATTCCGCCATTTCACCTGTCAGACAACCCAGACTCTGATAAACCTCAAAGTCCATGATTTCTCGGGTAAACTTTCTGATGGAAATGCAGATACCATTTAAAGACAAGGGCGGAATAACGATATTAACGCGGCTACCGTCACTTAAGCGGGCGTCAACCATTGGCGAGGATTCATCAACCCTTCGTCCGACAGCACTGGCGATGCGCTGGGCCAGGTTCAAAAGGTGGTTGTAATCTCGAAATCGGTAATGGGTTTTTTCTAACTTCCCCTTCCGCTCAATCAGAACCTGATCTATCCCGTTGATCAAGACATCGGAGACCTCTGGATCATCCATCAGCGGCTGGATTGGTCCCAAACGAACCATGTCGTCGGCTATCTCCCGGACCAGGGAGCGCTGCTCAAAGCCATTTAAAAACAACTTAAACTCAGTGGCCACATCGTTGACCAGGACACTGAGAGTGGTTTCCAGAGCCTTCAAGCTCATTTTGAGAGCCTCTTCGGCGTCAATGTGGTCGATGACGTAAGCCCTCATTTGTTGATAGGTTTTGCTGTCAATATTTTGACTGGAGTTAATCATTAACGGCTCCCCTTGAGGTTCGAGCGACCGGTGGGAGATGTCTGGCCCATAACCTCTTTGGTCAACTGGACCAGGACTTTATAAAAACTGTGCCCTTTACTGACAAAAGAAGTTCCGGTGACCAGATCATCACCCAACTTTTTGAAGTAAGGCACCACGTAGCTCAGGGTAAGACCCAATGATTTGGCCAGAGCCAGAGGTGGGATACTCTGATGAGGAGAAACATGGTTGTAAATGGTTATTAACCGTGCGGCCGGGTTGTGGTCGTTTAAAAACCTCAAAGTCATTTGGGCGCTTCTAACGCAGGCCAAACTTCCGCCGGTTACCATGATCACGACGTCCGATGAGTTCAGTACCTTGGCTCTGAGGACGCTGGCCCCATGGCAGCGCCACAACTGGTAACGGTACTGGCTGTCAAGAACCCGCCCCAACCTTGCCACTGCCTGGGGTTCCACCAACAGCTCGTCCCCCATGGAGGCCAGGCCGTGGAGCAAGCCGAGACGCTCAGACGGTTTTTGGATCGCTTGCCTGACCAATACATGGTCCAAACGCTCTCCGGCCTCCAGCAAGATCCCAATGTCGCCCGGCACATCTGCGCCCAAATAATTTCCAACGGTGGGCGAAGCCAAGTCAGCATCCAGGGCCACTACGTCTCGGCCGTATTCTTGGCTTAAAAAAACCGAAAGCCCGGCCGTGATTACCCCAGAGCCGACGCCGGCTTGAACTCCATAGATGGTTGTAAAGCGTCCCTGGCCTCTTTCCGTACCGGCCAGACCGGTCAGGCGTCTGGCTGACAACAACAGATCGTCAATCTCGGCCGGATGGGTAAAATATTCACCCACCCCGAGCATTCTAAGCTCCCGGTAAAGCCCCACGTCGTTTTCCCGACCGATGACCACGACCGCCGCATCTGATCGGCAGCGCTCCACCAATTCCCGAGCCGCTGGTATTAGATCGCGTTGCTGGGAGAGATCGTAGACCACCAGGCCCAGCTCCCCCAGTTCCTGGGAACTATTGTCGGACAACATGCCAGAGCCATTGACCTTTTTTGCCACGTTGACCTGAAGCCCACTTGATTCGAACATTGATTTAGTCCGGTCAATCAAAGACCCATCGGTCAAAAAAAGGCCAGCGTTAACTTTTCCGGCCGCCTCTTTGGTCAGTCCTTTGAAATGCATCGTTATTCCCCACCAGCCTCTCCGGGCTGAAGACTCTGTTCGCCAATTTCCCGAACTTCGCCCTTTTGATAGCGCTGAACGGCTCCCACGGCTGACATGGGATTGGGTGTTCCCAAACTTCTGGGTGTGAACAAGTCAATTTTGTCGACAACTTGAGCCGCTATGTTGGCATTGGTGGCCCTGGCGAAATAGGGGTGGACACTCTTGCGGGTCAACCAAAAATCGTCCATCGGTCCGATTTCGGCCATGTCTTGCTTGAGTTTCCAAGTTTCCAGTACCACTTCCAGTCTTTCCTCGGGCATAGCCCGCAAAGATATCCGATTACGGGGAAAACCCTTGGCCAATAAGGCCTTTTCAATAATGCTTAAGGCCGACTTGGTTGCCTGAGGCCCGTAAACGATGACAGCCCGACTTTGCTCTGAATTCCACTGCTCAAGATTCTGGCGAATCAAAGGGGCCAAAGAAGAATCAGGCAGACCAGCCAAAGCCAGGGTAAAGTAATTGGTCCCGGGGCGGACTTGATTTTGCAACGAACTAGTCTGAAGGTGACAGCCGGAAAATACGGTCAGGGCCAAAAGTGCGGCCAATAAAATTGGTATTTTTCTCATTCCAGCCTCCTTTCAATAATAGAGAAAATCGCCCGGTTCCAGGGGACCAGGGGAGACCTTGGGTTTGGAACCCAAAAACAGACGTTCGACAGACGTGGGCACACTAATCTGAGCGTTAGGTATCTGGAGGTTGCCTCCGGAGGGCTCGGCAATGTAAGCGGTAGCAATTATGACCAGTTCCGTCTCGCCCCGCTGGAAGGCCGTGGACCGAGCTAAAGCCCCGAAGATGGGGATATCACCCAAGAAAGGAAACTTGGACACTTCGTTGGTGAGATTACTTTGCAGTAAACCGCCAATGGCAAAGCTTTGACCGGAAGCCAGTTCAATAGTGGTTTCAGCCCGTCGAACGACAAACCCGGGCACATGGGTATCTCCAACTGTTATCCCATTGGCAACGGACGGTTCGCTGACCTCTGGTCGCAACCTTAAGCTGACGCGTTCAGGCGATAACACCGTGGGAGTTACTCCCAAAATAACCCCAAAATCCTTAAACTCAATGGTAACCGCCCCATCGCCTTGGTCGACTGGAAACGGAACCTGGCCGCCAGCCAGGAAACTGGCCGTTTCCCCGGATAGGACCGAAAGATTGGGTTCAGCTAATACTGAAACCAATGACTCTTCGGCCAAGGCGTCGATTAAAGCTGCAAAATCAGCTACCGGCTCAACCCCGGCCAAAGCAGAAATATTTTCAAAGGAGGCCACGGCCGAGTCGGCTAAACCAAAAAAGAATCCCTTGCCGTTGTAGGTACCACTTTGGTTGGCAAACCATTTGATACCCAGCCGTTCACTCATGTTGCGACTAACTTCTGCAACCCTGACCCGGATAGTGACTTGATTGGGCATGGTGATGGTCAGGCGGTTTATGATTTTGCCGTAACGGGATGCCAAGGTGCCCCGTCCAGAAGCTGCCCCTGAAGTATCGCTACTAGAACTACTACTGGAACCTTCACTCTGACTTGAGCCGGCCAAACTTGCGGTCATGGCTGAAGGCCGGCCCAGCTGAACAAAGGAGTCCAATAAGGCAATGACGTCCGAAGCGACCTGGGCTGAGGGCACCAACCCGCTAACAGCGATACCGTCGGCAGCCGGGGTGAGCTTAAGGTTTAGAGAGGGAAACTCTCTCGCCAGCGCCTCAGCCATCTGGGTGGTGTCGTATTTTACCGACAAGGTTGCGGTGTAAACAGGTTCACCACCAGCATCCATAACCACCAGAGTGGTTTTGCCGGGCAAGCGTCCAAACAAAATGAGGCGTTCAGGGCTGACCACCTGATAGCTGGCTATTTCGGGCTCGGCCACGAAGACCGTCTGGGCCGGGCTTGATAAATTGACCACAACGCTTTGGCTGACATAGAGGTCTAATTTTCGATTAGGGGTCATTACTTCTTGAGCGGCCAGAGGTATTGCCCCAACAGCTGCGACCACCGACAAAATAAAACAAAGCCAAATTACTCTTAGGCGCATATGTAGGAAATCCTTTTTTCAAAAGACTGATTTAAATTTTATTTGAACTATCATTAAACTATCAATAAAGCCATTAATACCCTGCTTAATAGCTTTAAATTTAACAAAATAGCTCGGTCATTCTCATGACACTTTTTCACCGACGGATCATTTGACTCTGTTCGGTCCCAAACATAGTGACGACCATACTTTTTTCTTGCGCTTGAGACGAGCCCTGGCGGACGATTTCCCGGGCCCTGGTTTCGCTACTAGTTTCGGCCACATCACTCTCCTGCCTCTCTTGGTCAGTCGCCAGACTGCACAGGCTCAGCGACAAAACCCCCAAGGTCTTAGCGACAGTCAGCAACTCAACTTCCTTAGGCGAAACCTCCAAGGTCACCGTCCCTTTGGTTGCTTCCCTCTGGGCGGAGGCTCTAAGGGATGTATCATTATTAGGTTTCGGCAGACCAATGTCCCGATTAACCGCAATTACCCGAACGGCCGAGAGCAAAGTTTTGGCAGTAGCCGACTCAACCGTCCCGTCACCTTCGCTAAAGGTACCGCTCATGATCACATCGACCCGGTTACCGGGCCTGATAAGTCCGGCCCCTCCAGTCACATCATCAACCCTGATGGCCATGGCCCTGGTTCCGGGTTTTAGGACGGCGGCTAGAAATTGACTGTCGCCCGGCCGGACTATTCCTGAGATGGTTAAGAATTCACCCTCGGCCATGGGACTGCGTAAAAGAGCCCCAGCTAAGGCCACCATTTTTTCGGAGTCATTGATGTAATACCCTCCCGTGAGTGTTTGCGTGGCCGGGCAACGACGCCAACTTAAATCGCTTTCTTCCAAAAAGTGACCAAGCTCCAGCGAGCGGATAACAGCCAGGCAAGACCTATCGCTGGTATTTATGACCTGATCTGCGCCTTCTTGGTGACCGGTCCGGGCAAAGGCCCGGGAAAGGATTATGGCGCCCACGCAAAAGGCCACTACCAGAGCTACGTACATGACGAAGTTTCTTCTCATGTTAATTATTCTCCAAAAAGGTTAAAAACTCGACGAGTCTTAAACCAAGATCAACGGCAATAACAGAGCCAGGACAGCCGCCCCCCCGATGGCCACCCCATAGGGGGCTTGTCGATCTCGGCGGCCTTTGACTTTATTGCGGATAAGGCAAGCCACCGCCACCAACAGGCCAATAAACGAAGTAAAGACCAAAAACTCTATCCCCCGACCAGGGAGCCATAAAAGAGCGGCTGAGGCCAATTTAACGTCCCCAGCCCCCATTTGCTTACAAAAAAAAAGAACTAACCCCAGAGACAGTCCGATTATGGCTTCCAGCCACCCTAAAGACGCCAAAGAACCCTCGATAACTGAATTAACCACTGCCAGTCCGGCCACAGCCAAGCTCATCCAATTGGGTATCAACATGGTTTTGGCATCATGAACAGCTGCCGCCACCAAAATGGCCGCCGCTGTAATGGCTAACCAGAGGGTCATTGGGGGGTCCCTGAACTGCTGTCGGCCTGAGGCAATTGTTCGAGAATGGTATCAAAGATGCTCGACAAGGTTGATGAAAATTTTCCGTCATCAGCCACCAGAAATCCGATGATCACAGCTAAACCGGCGGCTAAAATGCCGTATTCGATGGTGGTAACACCGGCTTCCGATTTTAGAAAACCTTTGAAACGAACAACCAAATAACAAATAGCGTTGAACATGATTTTTCTCCCATTTTGAAAAAAGTAGGTTTATCAGCCGACCTTATTGACAACCACCCATGGGACTTCCAGGAGGTCGAAGAAACCTGAAAATCTGTTTTGAGCTTAAATTATTTTGAGATTGAGTCTCAATAAATACACTCGAATATTAAACGCTCAGGCGGCTGATGGCAAGTATTCCCCATCCAAAATCTTAGTATACCGGGGGGTATGAAATTCCACTAAAAGGCGGTTATGACAGCGGAAAAATTTTTGAAATTTTTTTCCAAAGGCTAAAAAAATTCTTGTTTCTGTGATATCGGGGGACGCCCGAATTTAACCTTTTGAATCCTGGATTGATGACCGTTTAAAAACTACCAGGGCCGACTATTGTGTCATTTTAAGGCATATAGAGGATAAATACGTGACATCAGATAAATTTCAAGATGCGATAGAATGCTATTATGATTAATTTTATATATATTATCTGGGCAATTATTAAATTAAAACCGCGGAAAAATCTTTGCGCTGAGTTAATTTCTTGACCTTGGCCGCCAAAGTTGACAGGAAATATTCTGTTATCCCGACTGTTAAGCCATCAACCAGTGTCTTGACCTTGATTTTAAAACACGATACATTTTTTCATAGATTTACTCTCCCCAATCTTGACGACTACTTCGACTCAAAAACTCACTTTTGAGTCAGACTTTAAGTTGAAGCCAAAAGCTATTTTAATACGGATAACCGTAAATATTTAAGCTCAATTCCTTACTTTTATCCTTTTCTTTTAGTGTTGCTGTCCCTTTTCCTACTGGCCAACCGGCTCTTAGCCCTGCCCGCTGAAGAGATCCAAACCCAGATGAGAGAAAGCGTCGTTTTTTAAGCCGCTAAAAACAAAATTTTACAGGTTGGTTGCCTTCTGATTTCACAGCCAGCGTCCGCTCCGATCAACTAGAGTGGCTCAAAAACCTCCGTCATCAACAACAAGCCCAGGCCATGATGGACCAAAGGACTCTAAAGCTGACGACACTAAAGCTGACGCCGCCAAATCTGGGCCCCAAAAAGATTTGACTTTGGTTTTGTTCGCTCTTATGTCCAAGAATGTTCAAAAATGTGACCAAAAAAAATGTCCCCGGCTCAAATCACAATGATCAAGGCCGGGGACAGCTAAAAACTGCAAAAAAACTTAATATCTATGCTTAAATCACTGCACTAATCGTACATAATATTTTCTTTGCGTTGCAAATTCTTTCATTTTACTAGCCGCATCACCATAATTCGCTTGTTTAAGTTCATAATATCTTTCTGGATAAATATTTTGTTGGGTACATACCTTGCCCGCCGCTTTTGAAGGGGCATTAGCATTATATTCTATCGTCATATAGACATCTATACCACGTTCAACTACAACATTACAGAGATCAGTCCAGGCCCAAGATCCTTGTGGATATTGAGTAGTATAAAAAGAATATCCATTACCATTTTGACTACCCATAGTCATTATTATCCTCTTTTCAGTCGTTGAATGAAATTCTGCCGGGTAATCATCGCCTTTATCCCATATATCCTTCCACTTGGGCGACAGTAAACGGATGGCCCAAGCCATGCCATCATCGCCGGCCGTCACGCCGCCACCAAAAGATATCTTACCTAAATAATCTAAAAGTTCATTTTTATCATTTACTCCATACAATATTGGCGCATTAGGAGCAGATAAGCTATGAATACCAATAACACTTTCTATACACTTTGGCCAATAGCTAGTGCTTAAACCTGTACCGCCACACCATTTCTTATATTGGGTTGGATTAGTTCTTTGTATGTCAATAATATGTTCATGAGGCAAATAGGCAAGATCTAAAACATCTAAATTTGGCCAATGAACATCATATTTTGCAGAATTTGTAACATAGGTATATTTTGTTAGTGTCGTGTAAGGACTACTAGCATATGTCATATCCAAAACTCGGCCATCACCAACTATCAGATTAAATCCATCATTTTCTAGATCATTAATTGGATCGTCAATGTGTTCAGCATAATATTTTGTGCCAGCATGCCCCATTCCTTGGGCAGGCATCTTAACTAATGGACCCGGAGGTGGCAATTCCCATCTTTTCACGAAGGCATAATTGACGGCTTCACCAATTCCCCCGGGGCCTAATAAGTCATCGGCTAAATGTTCTTTTCCATATTCTGCTAGTGTTGCCAATCTTTTATAATAATTGACGTGTTCTGCCTCTGTCGTCCCATAATATAACTTTCTTGATGATGGTTTAGTAATTTTTTTGGCCAGTTCAAAACCGACATTAACATCCCCAGCATGAGCTACTATAGCCACTTTCAAGGTTTCATCGACTGGTTCATCTGGAAAAAGACCTTCTATAACTTCTTTGATAATATTATCCATATTAGTCCGTTCAGCAGCGACAGAACTTGAGCCATCTAGTACTAAAACTACCTCTAGCGGATAATTGTATCTTTGGGCAACAGTCGGTTTTTCATCATAAACTGGCTCATCAAATATTCCATTCATTAATCCTACGACCAAAGGTTTGTTGATATATTGTGTAATTATCATTTCTGACTCTTCATCAGATGATCCGAACTCAAAGATTGGTTCTTCAGCAAATTTATTATTAATTGACTCGACACCTGTAGACATCCAAGCTTTGATTTTCTCATTTTTTACTTCATCAGGTACATTTTCTCCTTCTTTGGCCATGGCGGCCACGGCCGTGGATTCGGTTTGGTGGATCCGAGTTTGGGTCCCCATATACGACGTGACTTGAACGGCAGCTACCACCATAGTCATTGAAGGGACAACGCACAAAGCAGCCCCAATGGCAATTCCGCCTCGACAACTCTTTAAAAATTTTTTTATAGATGATATTATCATTGAAACTCCCTTTTTCGACAAAATTTTTAAAATGTTATTTGGCCCTATTAAAATCGCATTTAGCCCGGGAGAGGTCTTGGTCAACAAATGAGTTTGAGAATCAATATCATTCCCAGTTTTAATTTATCCCCCAATCACGCCCCCCGCAAGTATCTGAGGGCATATTTTTATTTTTAACTCGGTGGTTTTATTAGTAAATTTTTATTTTTTTTCTTACTTTTTTTTTCGGAATTATTCCACTGACCTTTGAACACCTGAACCTGTCTTTTATTTCGGTTTCGGCCGAGTCCGCCAGAGTCATTTTGATGTCTCAGGCCGTTTTAGCCAAAATATTTTGGACAAAAGATTTGGCGGCCTCAAAATCCTCTTCATTGGGATGCCTGGAGGCTTCGGTTAGCATTGCCTGGCGCTCGGGAGTCATCTTGACATGAGGATTATCGGGTGGAAGCATGGTTTTCATTTTTTCCAACAAACCAGGATCAACTTTTCCCTGGCAGCGGAAAAAGCCCAAAATCTTATTACCCCCGGCCAACAATTCCTGACTGGTGTTATCAGCCACTTCCTGAGCATGAGCCGAGTCGGGATAGGCTCCCAGGGTAAAGAAAAAAGCCGTCTGCTGGTTTTTAAGCTTCCCCATAAAAGACCGGGTTGAGGAATCAGCTCGACCTTTATCCACCCAAAAACCAATAAATACCAAATCGAAACCTTCAGGGTCAGCTTCTTTGACCGAGGCCAGTACCGTACCGGTCGGTAGACTGTTACGCACTGCTTCGGCCACTTTTTGAGTGTTGCCAGTCAAGCTGGAATAGGCTACTAAAATTTTCATAAAACCTTCCTTTCGGCATTATCGTGAACTATTAAAAAAAAACCATCCCCCCTTGGGTGACATATATTCCTCGGCCCCTATTCATTTTTCGGCCATCTCCATTAAGACTCCGCTAGCCAGCTTAACGCTAGTCAAGTCTTTGGAACCCTCCGACCGACTGGCTTGCAACAACCTTCTGAAAAAACCAGGGCTGCCAGCCGGCCAAAATCAATGATTCGTTTTAGGCTTTCGCCAAGCCAGTCACCAAAAAGCCGAGTCAAATGGCTTAGGCCGGCTTTTTCACCAGATATAATTTCACCAATAAACTAAAGTCGCCTCGGTCAGGCCACCGGCTCTCAGCCGCCAGCTTTGTATTTTCCGACCAGGGTGGCAATGGTGATTACAGTGACACTAAGAACTAAAACCATTTTGTCGACTGGCCCCAGGACCAAAGGAGCGGTCCCAAAATCAGTGGAAGCACTGAGGCCCTTGAGTTCAGCCGCCAACGCCAGCTCATCAGCTGAACGGATGAGCCGGACCACCAAAGGCATGAAGTAAACTCGCCACCAGAGTCTGGGCCGCCTTAGCCAAAACACCACTCCGCTATGGCCGCAAAACCTTATGGCCACGGCCTCCCGCAGTTGTTGGACATCGTTTATAAAAGTCGGAATAAATCTGACGATAATCAAAAAAGGCAGCTTGATTATCCCCGGCACATAAATCCGGTTGAGGGTGAGGGTCAATGATGACAGCTGTGTGTGTAAGGCCAAAGGCAGGACAGTGTTAAGAGAGATCAAAACCCGCACAAAAGGTAGCACGGCCAGCCGAGCCGGTTGATTTTTCATCGCCTCAATCCAAAAGCCCAATAACCACAAACCAAAAGCGGCTGTTGTCGCCATACCAAGGAAGACCAAGTAGACAATCAAAACGACTTTGAGACGAATCTCCAACATCAAGTAAATAACCGAGGCCGACAATATAATCCCTAAGGACAGGCTGTCAGCCATAACCAGCGAAAAAATGGACGCCAAAAAGGTCAAACCCAACCTGGTCTCGGGAGTCAAATCCAACCTTCCGGTGGTGAGGTTTTGGAATTTATCCGATAAGACCGGCATGCTTTAATTCCCTGGTCATGGAGACCCCGCCAAAAAGACCGAGCAAAATGCCGAAATAGCTGACTGCGGTGATAACCAAAACCATGATTATCATGGCCGGCTGCTCTCTAAAAGTCAGATAACTTACGCCCACATTGATCATCCGGGTAAAGAATTCGCTCAATGCTACGGCCAATGCCCCCAAAGCCGGCCGTTTTTCCAAACCACCTAAGGCCCGAATCAGTATTTCTACCGCTAAGGTTCCGGCAATAATCGCCGGCAGGGCGACCATAGCCTGACCCATGAGAAAGAAGGCCAAGAGTCCGCCCACCAGATTGGCCATGGTCAAGGCCCCAGTCCGGGAAACTTTAGCCAAAAGCACCACTAAAAGAGCCGAATGAACCGCACTTCTGACAACCATAGTCAGTGGATTCATGCCCCCGCCAATCAGAGCCACCATCAAGGTAGTGGCCCGAGAACCGGCGGCAAAAATACCAACGACCACCAATTCATGGGTGGAAAACAGCCTCTGACCGTCTAAAATATCTTTGACCTTGGCTCTAAAGTTACTTAGCCCTTTCAAAATCGACCTCAATATTCGTTAATGATTTTTGAGACTCAATAAACTTAATGAATATTAAGCTGGCTGGCGGCCATGGTCAAGTATGCCCGAGATTTTTAGTGCTATACCTTTGAAGGCCAAAATGCTCTAAGTCCAGAAATAGATAAAAAAAATTTTTGTCCCCAAGCTCAGACTCTCCCATTAGACTGAGCTCCCTTTAACACCTCCGACGACTCGGACTATCGACAGTCCCTTAAAACCAGTACTTGGCTGCTTTGACGTTTTTAATTCTTGACCATCCAATCGGGGATAATTTTGGTTCTTTTGAACTTTAGACCAGTGATTTAGCCTGGTCCCTTGACCGGAAACCTTTCAAAGGTATTCTTAAAGATACTTGACGCGATTGTAAAAGCTGGGTATTTTCAAATTATCGGATTGGGATTAATTACCCTGCATTACCTAAACCATGATCAAAAGGACAAAAAACAAAATCAGCTAGCTTGAAAACAAAACCTGAAAGGTGTAAGCTCTATTATCAATGATTCTCATTATCATAATATTTGAAATTTAATTTATTTACTAATCATTGCTGTCTACCTTGTTTTTTTGTTTAATCGAGTTCCTTTCTACGGTTTCCAAAGGATTTTTCCTGCCAAGGCGTAAGGCCCACCTTGACTTATCAGATTCCATTACCACAGCCTTGGGAACCGTGACCGGTCTTTTTACTCAATGTCGCAGGTTTTTATATGTCAAGACATGTTCTAAAAAACATTCCTCGACCTAAGCTGACCAAAAAACTCCTGGATGCTGTATTGAGCAGACCTTTGGTTATCATGCGGGCCCCGGTCGGCTACGGTAAAACTGCTGCTGTCCAGGAATTAATGACCTTATTCAATAATCAAAATCTCTACTGGTCCGACTCCAATTCTGAAACCCTGGAGTCTGGCGAGTCCAAAAAGACCAAAAAGCGCTCGCTTTATTATATGAGCCTCAATCCGGGAGAGTGTTCGCCGGAATACCTTTTGGATATTCACCAATTTTTTCTCTCTTCCAGCGACTCCCCTTTGGGCCAGATAGCCAAACAATATCCGTCACTGACCAATCTTGACGACCGCAACCGAATAATTTCCAAAGTCAAAGAAATCACCTTCATCAATCCACTTTTGCTGGTCATTGACGACTATCACTATGTGACCGACATGAGGCTCCACAGTTTTTTCGAACGGGTCATCAAAGCCCGCATCAAGGGCCTGACCTTTCTGATCCTCTCGCGGACCATCCCGGATTTGCCATTAGTTGAGTTCAGCGTCAAAGGGTGGTGCCAGACTTTTGGGGTTGAAGAACTGGCCTTTGATGAAGCCGAAGCCCGGTCCTTTTTTCATCTCAACGGTCTCAATGACGAAAACTTCATCCAGCAGGCCTGGGCTTCCAGCGAGGGCTGGCCTTCAGCCTTGAGACTCCACGCCGAGGAAGGGCTCAGAAGTGGACGCCCGGTACCCAAGTCTACTTTTTATGGACTCTTTGACAGTGCCTTCTTGGCCACCTGTTCGGCCGAAGAGAAGCTTTTACTGAAAAAACTTTCAATCTTTGATGACTTTAGCCCCAAAACGGCGGTCGAAGTAGGCGGCCTAAGTCATGCGGTGCCGAGCCTCCGAACCCTCATCGACCGGGGGGCCTTTATAAATTTCAATCATGAAACCAAAAAATTTAAATACCATAACCTTTTCCGAGCCTTTTGTAACGCCGAATTCCAACTCCTGGAGCCACAAACGCTGGATAAAAGAGCCTTGTATCGCCTCGCCGCCGATTGGTTATTGGTTAACAACCAGGCGGTGGAAGCTCTTGATTTTTTGATTCAGGCCGGCCGGGACAACGATCTGGAATATGTTTTAAGGCTTTTTGAAGAGCCATTGTTTCAAAGAGCCGTTTTTGACAGCCGCCGGGACCTCGGGCCTCTAATCACCACCCTGCCGCCTCCGGTCCGTATAATTCGCCCTTTGGGCTATCTGGCCTTAATCCACTGCCATGGCCTCTCGGTCGGCCCTAAGGCCGCCTCGTCCTTAATTGATGAGGCTATAACCGACCTCAAGCAAGCGCCTTCCCTTGAACCTCAAAGTCTAAGCCAACTATGCATCCAGGCGGAATATTGCCGGGCTTTTATGACCTTTCAAGACTTTCAAGAGACCATTGAGCTGCTGGCTCGGGTCAAAACGGCTTTGGACCACCAGACTGTCCAGCTTGATCCAGGGCCATCGTGGACCTTTGGATGCCCTCAGGCCAGCTTTCTTCACCTCAACCAGCCCGGTCAATACCAGAGTTTGGTCGAGACCATGCAACGGAGCTGGCCGGAATTTATGGGCCTGACTGACTGCTGGGGCTTGGGCGGCTCCAAAATTATAGCCTCGGAAAGAGCTCTGGAAAGCGGCCGCTTTGAAGAAGCCGAACTTTTAGCTGAGCTGGCCGTAACCGAAGCTCAATGCCGAAACGGCCGAGACGTCCTCTTAGCCGCCGCCTTGGTCCGCCTCAGGGCCGCTTTGGCTCGCAAAAAGACCGACCGGGCTTTGGAGCTCTTAAAAGATCTGCCAGGCGAAGAACTGGGACCCGATTCAAATCTTGATGATCACACTGGCAACCTCATCCGGGCTTATGTCAACTCCACTTTGGGCTTGATTGAAAGGCTCCCGGCCTGGGTTAAAGACGGCCAGATAGCCCCCGACGCTCCTTGGGCCTGGTGGGGACTGTCGCCCTTAAGTCAGGTGGTTCAAGCCAGAAACCTGATGTGGCGGTTGGAACATACAAAATTACTGGGGTTAACCCAGTACCTCAAACACCTCTATCTGGGGCCTCCGGCAATGTTGATTGGGCGCCTTCACGTCACCGTTTTGGAAGCAATCGCCCTGTGGAACCACTCCGGCCCCAAATCAAGCACCATAGCCCTCCAACATGCCTTAGAATTGGCCGCCCCCGATCATCTAATCCTGATCTTATCCGAATACGGTAAACACATTACCCCTCTTTTGAAGCACTTTTTAACCGAAAATCCCAAGACCGAACTGGCCGCTCTGGCCGATGAAGCTTACCAATTGGCTCTAAATTATGAATCTTTGGCTACTGCTCATGTCCCGGAAAAAATCAGAATCAAAAAACTCACTCAAAGGGAGCTTCGGTTTTTGGATCAGGTCATCCTGGGCCGGAGTAACCAACAGATTGCTGAGCTGTACAATATCCAGAGAATTACCGTGACCAAGGCTCTGAGTAACGCCTACCGCAAATTGGGAGTCAAAAATCGCTCTCAAGCCATCCACCAAATGCTCTCAACCGATTAATCCTCCTTGACAACAACAGCCCTAACATCCGCCTAACCCTGGGCGATGGCCGCATCAGTTTCTTTTAAATGCATCCGGTTGTATCCCGGTTATCCCCACCTCCAAAAAAAAACCCCGCAGCTTGACACTGTGGGGAGTTGACTCCAACCATCAATTTTTTGGTAGCCGGTATGGTTTGGTTAAAGTTTTTAAGGACGTCGCAAAAGGAAAAATACAGCCAATTTAAATAATAAGGCCATTATTTTTTAACTTTTGCTCACAGCTGTCCAACAACCTTGGCCTGTCCCGACCTCGGTCTGGTGACCGCTGGCCCAAAAACGGCCAAACCGACCTAAAATAGCCTGGGCCGGCCTAAGCTTTCCATCTAACCCGGACAGTCTTGGGTAAAGGCGACTTGATTTCTCTTTCCAGCCAGGCGGACACGTTTGTATACTGGTAGAGGGCTAACCGGAGCCCAGTTAACAAGTATGGGATGCACCTATCCACCTTAAAAACTTAAGCTGGCCAAGGCTTGACGTCATGGGTGTAGCAACAGCTAAAGCCTGACATCGCTCTTCTTAGCGGATATCAGTTACCGCAATGCCTTTCGAGACCTTGACTTAAACCATTTTTCACCCGAAGGGAAAACCTCTGAAAAGGGCATGCTTTTATACCTTGTGTGAATCAAGACACATTAAACTGCACATATGTTAGTCAAAAATAATTTAATACCTTAAAATACTAACAAATTAACTATGGCGATGAAGGCCACCCATTAGAAAGAAATACTGCCGCCAGCTACAACGCTATTGATTAGAGCCCGCAGCCGCCCAAAAGCGGCTGCGGGCTTTTTTTCAATGAAAGGTCGGGATAAAATGGACCGGTGAATCGGGGGTCTGAGGCAACTTGACCCGACTGAGGGTATCACGGATAGCATCAACTCCCTCGGCATCCGGGTAACACATGGCGATAATTCCCATAAAATTCATGGTCTCACTGATGGCCTCAATAATCAAGGCTTTCTGGCCTCTAAGCTCATGAGAGAGATTTTCCAAAACCGGCTTCAGGTATGAAAGCACGGTATTGGCGGCTTGAGCGCTGGCCTGATCGGCGATGGTCAGCCGAGTCCCTTCGAAATAACGGTGTCCGGCCTCCTTGGCCACTACCACGGCCAGTTTGGTGAACTCCTGTTCCAAAACCTGGCGGTACTCGTTGTCTTGGGCCTCCTGGGTCAAACGGCTCGATTCGTCAGCTAAGGCCATCATCCGATTCAGGGTCTGATTGAGAGTCAGATATCGTTTGAAGGCCAAATTAAGATCTTCAATGACTTCCGGAAGTCCCTCCATTTGCCTCTTAGCCGCCTGGAGGGTGACGGCCACATCGTTGGGCATTTGATGGCTAACCGGAACGGCCAGTGTTTTGGCCAAAAGGTCGGTCAGCTGATTCATCTCATCTAATTCTCTGATTTTTAACATGACGGATTCTCCTTTAAAACTATTGGAATATATGGATACGGTTTAACCGTTTAAAAGCGAAAGAGCCATCTCAGGCAGGGCATTAGCTTGGCTGAGGATAGAAACCGCCGCCTGGCTCAGAACCTGGTTGCGGACAAAATCGGTCATCTCGGAGGCTACATCGACATCGGAAATCCGGCTTTCACTGGCCTGGAGGCTCTCATGCATGGTTTCAAGGTTGGTCATGGTGTTTTCCAGCCTGTTCATGATGGCCCCCAGTTTGGCCCGGATACCGTCTTTGCGACTGATGGCCTCAGCTAGAGAGTCAAGGGCCAACTGGGCGGTAGACTGGGAACGGATGCTGGCCCCAGCCCAATCGCCGTCGGAGGCGTTTTGGACTTCAAAAAAGGATTCACGGTTTAAGCCGGAAGTGGTCCCAACCAACCCGAAACCGGTCGGGCCGACGGAATAGTTATAAAAATTAATGTCCAAATTGGCGTTCGGGTCAGCGCTGGCCCCGGTATTTAATATCCAGAGATCTCTTTCCAAACCCACGTCCCGGCCGTTAAGGCTGACCCCAAAGGTGCCGTAACCGGTTGGAGCGGCCTTTAAAGTTCCCCAAAGCTCCCCGCCATTACCAAACCAGGCCCCATCGGTCCCCGTAGCCCCGGTCTCGTCGTTGAACCAGTTGATGGAGTTTTCCAAATAGGCGCTGCCGACCACTCCGGCCCCCAATCTCTGGTCGCTGGCGGTCAAATCATCGTGATTGCCGCCTTCACGGTTAAAAATATAGACTGAGGTATAGCCGGAACGGTAGGTATAGGTTTCAGCCTTGGCCCAAAACTTTTGACTCTCAGTGTTGACAGCCGCCACAAAGGCTGAGACTACGGAATTGGCGCTTAGTAACTTATCGTTACTCGGAACGCTCGAAATGCCTGCTCCCGAGTAATAGTAAGCCAGATTCGAGAACATCGAGGCCGAGCCGCAGGCGCTCTGGGCTAAGGTCGAACTGCCAAAATAATAAATCTCATCGTCCAGACAGATGCGGTGGACGTTGGCTGATTCATCCCCGGCCACCAAGACAGAGGCATCATCTGAGGTCCGAAAGTCAACTCTAACCCGAGACTGAGTGCCGCGATTGACGGAATCGATCAAAAGCTCAAGAGAAGTCTTTTCCCCAACACTGTAAGCCCCGGCCACATAGCGGCCTTTGTTGAGGTCCACATCAGAATTTTCACCCTCATCCCAGTTGTAGCCGTAAGAAAAAATAGAGCCGCCCGCCCAGGCTGAAACCGGCTGGCTCAGGCTGGGAATACCTCCGCCGCAGCAGCCTGATTCCGAGCCGCCGTTGGCAAAACCAGTGGTACTCCAGATATCGTTTTTGGCATCGCCGCCCACCCGTAGCCCGGTGGTGGTAGTGGCCCGGACGTCTTCAATCTTAACGAAGTAATAATCTTCAGCCTCGCTGTCTCCAGCTCCAAAATGTATTTTAAGTCCCTGGCCGTGATGCATTGAGTTAAGGCTTCCGTCAAGAAGCTTGACCCCGTTGAAATTGGTGGCCGAGGCAATGCGGTCGATCTCGGCGGCCATGGCCTGGTACTCGGAATTGATGATATCCCGCTGAAGAGTGGTGTAGGTGCCGGTGGCGGCCTGTTCGGCCAACTCGCGCATCCTTAATAGTTTCTCGTCGATAACCGCCAGCGCTCCTTCAGCCGTCTGAAGCAAGCTCAGTCCATCGGCGGCGTTGCGGAGACCTTGCTCCATGTTCACAATCTCCGATCTCATCAATTCCCGAATCCCAAAACCAGCCGGATCGTCTTCGGCGGTGTTGATTCTCAAGCCTGAAGAAAGCCGTTCGGTGTTGACGGCCAGCCTTGAATAGTGGTTATTCAGTTGATAGGCGGAATAGATGGCCGGCATGTTGTGATTGATAACGAGACCCATGAAACACCTTCCAAAAGCTGGCTGTTAGCTCTGGTCAACCCAGAATACGGAGGTCTTAAACTTTCCTCCAACTTCCTTCAAACTTCTTATCGGCTTCTGAAATTTGAACTTAAATTTTTTAGAAAAAATTTTAATTTTTTTTCAGCGTCACTTTAGCTAAACCTCAACGATAAAGTTAACCAGACAATTGCCTATCCCGATGGATAATGTGATTCTGGTCTCCTGGGCTGCAGAGAGCGCCAATCAAACTATCATTGAGCATTGGATAAAAATACTGACTCGACCAATTAGCTCGCCCAACCAAAGCGTCAGCTCAAAATCAAAACTTAGCCGGGAAGCCGGAGGCTAAAAAAAAAGCTGAGCTCAAGGGCTCAGCTGGCATATAGTTCGATTATTTTATGTTACTTTAAATATTAATATTGAATATTATTAATATTTACAAATCAACTAAAGACTATATTTAAGAAAAAAAAGAAGAAAATTTGAAAATAAAAATTAAATTCGCCAAATAGGCGTTAATCAAGTTCTGAAAATATCTCGTTATCCGGGTAATTTAACCTGATCTTTTTCAGCTGAGGCCTTATGGCCATAAAAGAATCAATAACTTGAGGATCGAAGTGGTGTCCGCTCTCTTGTTCCATGATCTGAACGGCCAAAGATTCATCAAAAGATTCTTTGTAAAGTCTGGGACTGCTTAAAGCGTCATAAACGTCAGCTACTGCCAATATCCGCCCATAAATGGAAATCTCCTCCCCCTTTTTGCCCCGATTGCGAAGGGGGCTGACCGCCTGACTCGGAGGCGCAATCGTGCCATAAATGACATCGGGGATGACCGGCATCTCTTGATTACCCCCCGGATACCCCCGGCCGTCCCAGCGCTCGTGGTGATCTATTATAATACTGAGAATTAGCCGGTCCAAAGAGGTCTTGGGTTTGGAAAAAAGTCTGGCTCCGGCAACGACGTGGCTCTCCATGAGAGTCCGCTCGGCCGGTTCCAGGCGTCCGGGTTTAACCATAATCTCACGGGGGATGTACCGCAAACCCACATCATGGAGCATAGCGGCCAAAGGCAGGATGTTGAGAATATACTCGCGTTCCGATTCAGGGAGCTTATTTTTAAGTGACCAGTGTGAGTACAATTCAGTCGACAGCCGCGAGACCCTTAAAGCGTGGCCGGTGGTCTCGGAGGGATCATTTCCAGAAACCAGCCTGACCGAAAGCAAGGTCATCCGGCGGAGCATCAGGGCTTTTTCCATAGCCATGGCCGCATTAGCGGCAAAAAAAGACAGCACCTCCTCGTCCTCTTTGACAAAGTCGATGATCCGCCCCCCCTCGTCGAGGGGATTGATGATTTGAAGAACACCCAAAAGATCCCCATTCATGGAAATCAGCGGCATACTCATAATCGTCCGGCAGTCGTAATTGGAAAAATTATCAATAAACTTGGAATGCTGGTAAGGCAGGTTGGGATCGATGTCGTTGGTGTCGTTGACGGTCAAGGCGGTCTTTTCAAAGGCACAATAGCCGGCTAAAGTGCTGCGGTCGATTTGGACATTTGAACCCAAAAACGGCAGTTCCTGGCAGCTGATAATGAGACGCTGCAGGTAATCGTTTTGGCTGGTCACAAACCGGAGCTGACCGTTTTCGACCAGATAAACCGTCCCGGCCTCAGCCCTGACCAAACGCCGGGCATTGGTTAATAATTTTTCTAAAAGAAGTCCGACGTCCACCAGTCCGTTGAGATTAGCAGCGGCTTTACCAGCCTCGGCTCGCATAAGCTGGTGGTTATGGGTAATTAGCATTTAAGAGATCCTTTTTGACCACATTTTCAGACAAATTCCGGGTTGAGGGCCTTGTGGATAGCGCCGGCAATATCATCTAAGGTGTAGGGCTTGGAAACAAAATAACTGGCCCCGAGAGCTTGAGCCCGCATCACTTCTTCGTTTTCGGCCAAGCCGCTGGCGATGATGGCTTTCTGGTGCGGTTTAAAAGCCAAAATGGCCTCATAGGTCTGCCGGCCGTTGATGCCTGGATCCATGATCATGTCCAAGATGACCAATTCAACATCGTTTTCTTTGAGGTAATCCACCGCCGCTTCCCCGCTGGAAACCGCAAAAGGCTCGTAACCCAAACTTTTTAACATCTTCTGGGCCAATTTTCGCTGAATGTCGACGTCATCAACCACCAAAACCCTCTGCCCCTGGCCTCGAAGCTTGGAACGGGCGGCCTTGCTTTTTACTGTAACTCCCTCGGTCGCCGGAAAGATTACCTCAAAAACAGTTCCCGCCGGCGAAGTCCGCACGTCGACTCCGCCGCCGTGCTCTCTGACTGACAAGGCCACCAAAGCCAAGCCAAGCCCCCGGCCGGACCCTGATTTTTTAGTATAAAACGGCTCAAAAATTTTCGCTAGATCCCCGGCGGCAATGCCGGGGCCGTTATCAGCCACCTGAAAGCTGACATATTGGCCGGGAATAAAATTATCCAAAAACCCGGGATTCTCCGTAAGACTGATGGCCTTGGTGGAAACGCTGACCCGGCCCCCGGTCTGCTCTAAAATCTCGACCGCATTTTGGACGAGATGGAGAATTATTTTCCGCAGATGAGCGGGCGAGCCCTTAACCAAAGCGGGCGACTGAAGGGAGCTGACAATTTCCACCTTATTTTTAGCCGCAGCTACTGCCTTTTGGACGGCCAGATCATCGGCGACTTGGCTCACCAGATTGTTTAGGTCGACGACCACCTTGGCGGTAGCTACTCCCCTTGATAAGGTTAGCAGATCGCTGACCACATCGGTAGCTCGGTGGCCGGCATCCATGATCTCAATAATCTGGTTTTTCTGGGACTCGGTCAGTTGATCGTCTTTAAGAAGCAGTTCCGGATAACCAATCAGAGCTGACAGGATGTTATTGAGCTCATGGGCGACCGAGGCCGCCATGCGCCCCATGGACTCCATAGTCTTGGATCTCAAAAGTTTTTCCAAAAGTTCGGCTTTTTCGTTTTCGATCTTCCTACGGTCGGAAACATTGAGGCAAATCCACAAGATGAGATTTTGGTCGAGAAAAGTCATCTGTTTGGCAAAAATCAGTAAATATACTTCCGCTCCCTTATCGTCAGCAATAATCGTCTCCCGGCCCAGGAGCTGGCCCGAGGAGGTCAGCTCATTGAGTAAACTCGTAAACTCCCGGCTGGATATCCCCATCAGCTCACCTAAGGATCGTCCTTGGGCCTCAGCCAGCGGACATTTGATATAAAGCTCAAATTCGCTGTTGGCTTCTAAAAGCCGGCCTGACTCATCCAAAATGGTGATGACCTCAGGGGACACATTAAAGACAGTCCTGAACCTCAGCTCGCTTTCCTTAAGCAGGCGGTCAGCTTGCCGGCGTTCGCGGATCATTGAATTGGCCGCTTCAGCCAGGCGGGCGAACTCCTCAAAGCTCTGGACGGAAGGGTCAATCTCGACCGAGGAGGTGGCGGCCTTTTCAAAAAAATTAAAAAAGGCCGAAAGACTGGCCGCCGCTCGACGCGAGATGATGGTCGAAAGAATAAAAATCACAACCAGTATGGCCAAGGTGATGGCCATGACCATATATATGTTCTGCCTGAGGTTCTCTTTCAAAAGTTTACGCTGGGCTTTAATCGTCTCTTCGAGCTCGTCAATACTGACAAAATCAATGACCACCCATTTCCACTCTGGCACCACCCGGAAAAAGGCCAGACACTCAATCCCCGGCTGGTCTGCGCTGGAGCCGGACGGGCGCAGAGTAAAACGCAAAAAACCCTTGGAACGTTCTTTGGCCCCCCGGATAGTCTCGACGGCCACTTTCATTAAACCAGTGCCCCGATCACTTATAAAGACGTTATCCCCAATCAGGGATGGATCGCGGTAAGACAGGACCCTGCCCCGGTAGTCGAAGATCAAGATATTCTCCTGCTTGGGGATGGGGACATTATCTATCCAGCTCAGGAGTTCTACGCCCAGGACATGTTTAAAATCAGAATAAAACTCGCTGGCCCCGATAACCCAGCCAAACCCGGCGTGGTACTTAAGGAAGGTTATCGGAACGTCGTCGGGATACGGCCGCGCCTCTCCTTGCTTGGAGACATCGATCAAAGGAATGTTGAAAAAACCCTCGCCAATTATTTTAACTGATTCAATGGCCTGCGCCATAACTGCAGGGTCCAGGAAAGGGCCCATGTTGGTGACATAATTGGTTTGCGCCTCAGCCGGGGAGGCCCAAGGCCGGTCTTTAATTCCCGTTAGCAACTTACCATCGGCGGTAAAACAAAAATAGCCCTTTCTGGTGCCGCCTAAGGACAAATGGGTTAGCATACCCAGGAGGGCATTTTTTGATTCGTCGGTCCCCAAAAAGTCACCGCCCTCCATTTGGAGTCCGTCGAGCATACTGTGAATTTCCAAAACTCTATTTTTAATATTGACGTAGAATTTAACCTGGTTGGTCGAGGTTTGGGCGGAGAGGTATTCGGCAATGCGGGTAGTCTCAGTACTGATGGCGTTTTCCAAAGAACTCAGGTAGTTCTCCCGGGTCAGACGACTGTTCTCCTCGGAGCGGGCAAACTCGTTATTGATCCACAAAGCCGCCATCAAAACGATCGACGACAGCGACACCACCGACAGCATCAAGAAAAAGACCTTGGTCAGGCGATGTTTGGGGGCCATGATATCCTTGCCGCACTATAGGTCACAATTAAGACCGGATAAGCCCCCCACACCAAAAAGTTAGCCGGAAGGGCGAATCAAAAAATACGCTCAGGGGAAACCAAGAAAACTATTAAATATTATATCATAGATTTAAGTATATATCAATAAAGCTTTACGAGACCTAAGCGTAATTTTAGCTGCCGACTGGCCAGCCAAAACTGCAGCTGAAATAATCAAATAAATCTTTAATGTTCCAATAAGCATGGTCAAATACCGAAAAAGATGCCGTTTCAGTCGCCTCATAAACCGGACCCAGACGGCTAAGAAAAGCCAGCTTAAATCAGGCTGGCGACTGCGAAAATGGCTAAATCATCAGTTATTGCGGCTCTTATTTTTCGTGCGTTTCTTTTTTTCCCTCTGAACAAGTCGTCGTTTTTAAATTATTTTATCAAGAACCCAGTAACGGTCTTTGCGGCCAGGCCATCAACAATCGGCCCGGCCTTCGATAAGTCCCAAGGACCGCCGAATCAGGGCCGTTTTAAAGCTCAAGCAAAAAAATGGAGTGATTCGGACAATAATATCACCAATACAAAAGCAACCAATGATTGGCCCCACCTTGAAGGTGTGACAACCGCCAGCGTCACCTATTATACCAAAAAGGGGACCCAATCCAGCCGATCGCCTTACTCGGCCGTCAAAAATTAAGTCCAATTGGAAGCGGCCAAGACAACATCAATAGAGCCTGGCCTGAGGCCTCCACGGCCGCCGCCACGCCAAGCATAAAAGACTTAAAAAATTAAATCAAAATGTTGAGCCGGCAAGCTTTCGGGCCCAAAACCTCATGTCCGGCTCAGATTGATTGTCCGTCCTCAGAAGTAATGGATTCATTTTCCAGCGGAGGGAGTTCTTCTTTCGAAGGCAGACCGGAGCCCAAATTTTCCTCAATAACTTTGTAATAAGTTTCAACGTTTAACGGAAAATCCAGATGCCGGCCTTGAATTTGCACAAAAGCCTTGGGGCCGCCCTGGTAGGCTTCAAACAACTTTTGTCCTTGCTGATAGGGGATGAGTTCGTCGTTGAAGCTATGGAAGACCAGTAAAAATGACGGCCGAAGGGAGCCAATTAATTCCAGCGATAGGTATTGTCCGCCCAAAAGTTTCGAACTTATTGGTTTGACTAAAGGAAAAACGACCTCCCCCATATCTTGGAGGCTGGTAAAAGTTGAGTCAAGAATGAGCGGTCCCCGGTGATCGGTATCCCGAGCCAGACGGACGGCCACCGCCCCACCCAGAGAGAAACCATGAATGAGGATGTCCTCCGGCTTAAATTCTCGGGCGATCAAAAAATCCCGGGCCGCCTTGGCGTCAAAAGCCAGCGTTTCCTCCCCCGGGGTGCCCTCAGACAAGCCATAGCCCTCGTAGTCGCAGGCCATAACGCTGTAACCTAACTTGTGATACATCATGATCCGCCCTATCATTTTCTCAAGGTTGCCAGCGTTGCCGTTAAGTAAAAGGACCGCCTTAGGCCCGGCCGGAAGATACCAGCCGTTGACCTTATGGTCATTGGTTCCCTTCAACCAGACTTCCTCAAATTCCCACCCAATTTCGGCAAGGCTCAGTTCCAGGCCCTTGGTGGGAAAATAAATCATTTTATCTTTAAAGATAAAAAGGCCGGACACCACCAAGACCGTAATAAACATCACCGTCACCAAAGTCCGGACGGCAATTTTAGCCGGCGTAAGTTTTCGGACCTTAACCCCTTTTCCCCCAATATAGTAACCTTTGGTAAGCCAGCTCATAATCTTCTTTAATTCTCCATTACTGACCAGATATTGTGGCCGGAGTTAGAAAAAATTCATAAAATTTCACCTAGGAAACCCCTAGGCTTTAGCCTAGTGGGTAGTTGACTTTTATGCTTCCACCGGTCCTAAAGACCGGCCAGCGGCAGGGCTGAAGGCTGTAACCACTTCAAAAAATTTTACCGTCTGTCGGCTCCTCGGTCAATCCAGCCCAAGCTTGTTCAAAATTAGTATAGCATCACTACAGTTGATAAAAAACACCTCAAAAAAAACTCACCATTTTTAAGCCTCACCCACCGGCCGCCAAACTGACCGTCAAACTCACCGCTGAAGAGCTGAACTGCCAGACTGAAATCGCTCTGTTTGCTGACCAAGTCTTGAGGCCAACCAGGCTGAACCGACCTTGCCCGTCCGGCTGGATGGGCTTAGAATATAACCTTTGACCGTCCCGGCTCTCCAGGTCATCAAATCACAAATATTGTCAGCTGACACAAATATCAGGTGGCGCTTGAATTAAGTACCTGACAGCGGCTTTTTTGTCCAAAAAAGCCGGCCCAGCGCCCAATCTGGAAGAGTAATCCCGGCCCAAAACCCAAAAAACTTGACCCCTTGATAAAATTACCATACAATTTTTTTCGAGTGTTGATGATTGAATTGGAAATAACTTCCCCCAGACTGAAGTCTGGGAGCTGGCCCAAATCCAGGTTGGCCAAGGGCTGGCGGCCGCAAGCCGGCTAAGTTAAGCCGATGCCAAACTTACGGGTCTTTTCAGGGCCCGCTGGTCCTTAACTTATCCATCAACTGACACTGACCAATATTGATTAAAAGCTCCATTTATGACTCAGTTACTCCCTTTTACCAAAGCCAAAGAGATTCCTTGGGAGATTTCATGAACCCCGACTCCAGAGCCGGACGCTTGTTAATCTGGCCGGTTATCAGTCCTGAAAACATCCGCCTGTCAGAACCGGCCCATTACGTCACTTGGCCGGGCTGGGAGGAGTACCGAATGCGCCGGCTGGGTCAAAATCCGCCACCGTCCTGGCTGACCCCTGTCTATGTCAACGAACCCAGTGGTTTTATCGGCTCTTTGACTGCTCTTTTGGAAGCGGCCTCAGACAACAGCCCGGCTCTCTTTGAGTCCCCGATGGCTCTGGCCTTAACCTCTGAAGAATCCGAGGGCAGCTTGGTCAAGGCCCTTCGCCGAGGGTCCGCTGAGCCCAGCCAGCTGGCTGACCGCCCACTGAGGCCGGCCCATTTAACTCTGGCCCTTTGGGCGGTCTCAGAGCACTACCGGCTTGAATCAGATCGACTTTTGTCCCAGGCCCTGGATGGGAAAAGACGCCTTCAGGCCGCCCTGACCGGAACCGAGCCCCAGGATTCCGATCCTATCCCCTACTCGGCCTCAAGCTTAAGCCGGCCGCAAGCCATCACCAGGGCTTGGTTGGCCGTCGCCAGCCCCTTTTTAAATCCAGGTGACCGCCTTATGGCTATTTCTGAGGAATTCGCCGGGACACTGGGCCAAAACTATTTGGAAACTGCCCCCGGTTCGATAATCTATTCGGTGACCGCTGAAAGCCTGCCTCCAGCTCTGGACAAACGGCTACGCCCTACGCCGGGAAATTAATACCAATATGAAAAACATCGTCCTAGCTCTGGATACTGGAGGCACCAATACCGATGCCGTCATCTTTGACACCTTCTCCCAGACAGTTTTAGCTTCAGCCAAGGCTTTCACCACTCACGACAACTTGGCCGCTGGAATCGTTGAAGCCCTGGAGTGCTTATCAGAAAAAATTGATCTCCAGGCTCTTTCCGGAGATTTAAAATCAATAAACCTTTCGACTACTTTGGCCACCAACGCCATTGCTGAGGGTCAGGGCCACTTGGTGGGACTGATCATGATCGGTTTTGACCCTACCCAAGCCATCGTCCAAACTCTTTTAGACATGCTCCCAGCAGTCATCCCGATTTTTGTCTCTGGAGGTCACGACTACTACGGCCGGCAGGAAGAGCCATTAAATGAAGATGACCTCATCGGGCAACTGGAGGCGGTCGGAAACTCAGTTTCAGCCTGGGCGGTCTCAAGTTTTTTCTCCATTAAAAACCCAGCTCACGAACTCAAAGCTGCCGAAATAATCCAGTCTCGTTACTCACAACCCGTCACCATGGGCCGCTCCCTATCCGGAGAGCTAGGAGCCATGCGCCGGGCCGCCACAGCCGCCCTCAATGCCGGACTGGTCATCATCATTGACCGCTTGCTTGAGGCTGTTTCCGAGGGCCTTAAAAAATTGGGGCTGACGGCCCCGGTCATGGTGGTTAAAGGCGACGGTGGTCTGGTCGGAGAAAGCTGGGCCAGACAAAGACCCATTGAGACCGTGGTCTCTGGGCCAGCGGCCGGCTTGGTGGGGGCTAAAATTTTAGCCCAAGGTTTTTTGGAGCCCGATCAACGCAACCTGTGGGTTTTAGACGTTGGAGGCACGACCTCGGATCTGGCCTATCTCAAAGACGGCTGGCCGGACATCAACCCCAATGGAGCCAAAGTCGGTCAGTGGCACACCATGGTTGAAGCGGTAGAAGTCTCCACCCGGGGTTTGGGTGGTGACAGCTTGGTGGAGGCCCTCCCCACGGGAGAGCTAATCATCGGCCCCCGACGGGTTTTGCCGCTTGGCCGCCTGGCCGAACGCTATCCAGAAATTGTCGCCCTTATGAGCCGCCACGACCTAGCCGACCGCCGCGATTATAACGACGGTTTTTTGACCTTTTTCATCCCCAATTTACCACCCGGGCCGCAAATGGGCGACGATGAAACCGAAATTTTAAATATTCTGCACTCCCATGTCCCCTTGCCGATGGCCGACTACCAGAAACACTGTTTGGATCAGGGACGATTGTTTGCCGGCCTTAAATCACTGTCGCATCCGGCGATATTGGTGTCAGGCTTTACCCCCACCGACGCCATGAACGTCTTGGGGCTTTTTTCCGCCGGACAGCGCACAGCATCCAAAATTGCGGCTCAGCGTTTGGGGGCCAAGCTCAAGCTCAGCGCCGAACAATTTTGCCGATTAGTCTTAAACCGGGTTGGCCTCATTTTAGCCGAGGAAATCTTGACCCTGAGTCTGGCCAAGGACGGAATCAAAACCGAGGCCGCCGATTTTAAGCCCGATCGGCTGCTGGGCCGAATCTTAAACCAAACCAGTGGGCCAACCATAAACTTTGACTTCCGCCTAGCCCATCCAGTCATCCTGTTAGGAGCCCCGGCCGCCGTCCTGGCCCCATTTGTTGAAAAATACTCCTGCGCCAGAGTCCTGGCCCCGCCCTGCTGCCAAGTAGCCAGTGCCGTTGGGGCCGCCGGCTCGTCGATCTCGCTGAGCCGAAAAGTAGACGTCGTCACTCTCCCCGATTTTACCGGCTACCGAGCCTTCTTACCGGACGGACTCTTGGATGACACCAAAATGGAAACCGTCATCAACCGGGCCACCCATTATATGAACGACTACATGGCATCTCTGGCCAAACTGGCCGGTTCCCAAGGAGACTGCCAGATCAGCTGCACTCGGGTCGACCATGAAGCCCGCCTCAGGGACGGCGCTAGACTTATCATGGGCGCCTCCTTGACCTTTACCGCCTTCGACCCGACCGGCCCAGCCCTGGCCCAGAATTAAGCCGACTACGCCTTAAAAGATAAAATTACCCTCACTATTTTGTTAATACCACCCAGGAGAGTTAACATGAAGAAATCATTAGCCTTAGGCCTGCTATTGACCATGGCCATATTGATTTTTAGTGACCAAATTTGCCATGCTCGGCCCAAAAACTTAACCAGTAAAACCAGAGTCGCTCTGCTCTCATGTCTGGCCGCAGATGATAACTATTTCACTGTAATTGAGTCATTTGAGTATTTTACTTGGAAAGAGGCGGCCGACGGGTGCTTTTCCGGTCTCATACCCTCTGATTCGACCAAAGAGCAGGGCATTCAAGAGGAGCTAATCGAGTCTCTGGCCAACCTCCCCTTCGACCAGCGCGGTGTCTGGGATGAAGTGGGCAATAAAATTGAAAGCTCCCTCACTGAGTTTCGCCATTTCAATCCAGCGATAATCACTTGGTTGGAACGCAATTTTATTCTTTTGACTAAAGATCCTGGAGACTACGATTTTCAGGTTCGGCAAAAAATATACGAAAAATATCGAGACTCCATTCTAATCAAAGCCTACGCTTGGCAGTACCTCAACCGATATCACGACATCGCTTTGGAGGCAAAAAAGTACGAAGCCGCTGCCAAGGGGACCCACAAAGACCAAATGCTGTATTACCTGGCCCAATTTGCCCCCGAACCAGAACAAAATTACGATTTAGAGCTTGAAAAAATTTATTCCTGGGGTCAGGCCGAATACCCCGACGAAATCTACGCTTTCAGGTTCGATGTGGGGTTTTGGCTCCGCCGAGAGCTTGACGGGACAGCCAAAAAGCTGGCCACTCTCTTGGAGACCACCATGAGGACCTATGATCCAGAATTTAAGCAGCAGGATTTTTTCTCCAAATAATCAACCAAGCTAACCGGGATAACCCCAATATACGCACCGGTTGATTCAGCCGGCTCTTTGACTGCTCTTTTGGAAGCTGCCCCAGACCGCTGCCCGGATCTCTTTGAATCTTGGCGAGCCTAAGGTTGTCCTTGAATAAATCCGAAGGAGGCTACTCGGAAGCCCCGAGGTGACCCCCAAGTCTAAACCGCGAAAAATTACTTATCCTAAAGCTGTAACTGCTGTTTAGGAGCAACAATGATTTTTATAATATTGTTATATATTATGATTTTTATTGCCTCTATAGTAATAAACAAACTTTTTACCAACGATCTAGGGAAACTATTTTTTGTTTTATTTGTTGAGCATATTGTATTTATTCCAATTTCTTTAAAAAAAATCATGCTTCTATTCGGCAAGGCAGATAAATTTTTATCGTTTTCTATTGGTTCAATAATTACTGCCATACTTTTAATTATGTTATATGTTTTATCGGTTTCAGATGTTAATGATCGAGGACAGGGCTTTTTTCTTGTAAGCCTTATTTTCCCCTTGTGTCGTGGCTCAGCGTTTTTGTCGTATTTTTCGGCCCGGCAATTATGTCGCAATTGGGTTAGTGGCTTAGCGTTTTTGTCGTATTTTGTCAGTTAGCGGCTCACCGATTTTGTCGTA
>JAISWF010000160.1 GCA_031271165.1 Deltaproteobacteria bacterium | reverse complement strand
ACAATAATTTTTTTGTATATTTGTATGTTATGTTTTAAGAAAAAATTTTTAGGTGCCCGGCAATTTTTTTTATATTTTTTGGAGCAGCGATTTTTTTTTGAGTATTTCACAGGCGACTATCTATTGAGCCTAATTGGTGTTATGAGCGTGGTTGACAGTGATATTTGAACCAAGGAAGGTGGGTGGGGAAATCTTGCAATCTGAGCCAATATTATAGGGGTTTGCACCACCCCCGTGAACGGATACCAAATGGAGGGTTTGGTCTAGAATAAAACCGTATTGTTCTTAGGCTAGGTCAAGGCTTGATGAAACTCTAGCGTAGAGCCGAGGGCATCCGTAGCTGGTTGAAACGGAGAAACAGAGCTTTCTTGGCCTAAATGTTAGATAATGGTTCAGAAGTCGTTACCTTGGCCGAGCTTTTTAACCAAACCGGCGGATAATTTCCTTGGCCGCCGTCCGTCCAGCACCCATGGCCAAAATGACCGTCGCTGACCCGGTGACGATGTCGCCGCCAGCGAATACATTAGGGATTGATGTCTCGCCAAATTCATTGGTGGCGATATAGCCTTTTGGGGTACGTTTAAGCGATGGAGTGGCGTCCAAAAGAACCGGGTTGGGACGGGTTCCTATGGCGATGATGGCCAGATCGGTTTCCATGGTCCATAGGTCCCCGGTGATGGGTACCGGTGAAAGGCGCCCCCGGGCGTCTGGAGGGCCCAATTCCATTCTCTGGAGTTCCACGGAGGCCAACCGGCCGTCACTATCGCCTTTAAAGGCCAGAGGAGCATTGAGAAGGGCCAGCTGGACGCCTTCTTCTTCGGCGTGTTCAAGCTCTTCATGGCGGCATGGTAGCTCATTACGGGTCCTTCGGTAAACGATGCTGACCGATTCTGCTCCAAGCCTTAGAGCGGTTCGAGCGGCGTCCATGGCTACGTTGCCGCCGCCAAAGACGGTGACCTTCCGGCCGATGTACGTCGGGGTGTCATATTTGGGAAATTCGTAAGCCCGGCCCAAGTTGGCTCGGGTCAGGTACTCGTTGGCCGAAAATACCCCGATCAGGTTTTCGCCTTCAATGCCTAGGAATATAGGCAAGCCCGCCCCGACACCAATAAAGACGGCTTGATAACCTTTGGTAAAAAGTTCTTCCACCGAGCTGGTTCGGCCGCCAACGTGGTTGGTGACAAATTCGACCCCAATGGACTTGAGGGCCTCTATTTCTTTGGCCACCACCCTGCCTTTGGGTAGCCTGAATTCGGGGATCCCGTAAACCAAAACCCCACCAGGCTGGTGCAGGGCCTCAAATACGGTCACTTTGAACCCGTTTTGGGCTAAATCGCCAGCTACCGTCAGGGAAGACGGTCCAGCTCCCAGACAGGCCACCAAGCCTTTGGTGGGACTGGCAGCAGTTTGAGGGGACTCAGGGGAGCTGTCCAAAAAGCTGTCAGCGACAAAGCGTTCCAGTCGGCCAATGGCCACGGCTTGCCCTTTGCGGTTAAGGATGCACTGCCCCTCACACTGATCTTCTTGGGGACAGACCCGTCCACAAATTGCCGGAAGGGCATTTGATTTTTTGATTAATTGATAAGCTTTATCCAAATTACTTTGAGCGACTGCTTCGATAAAATCCTTGATGGGGACTTCCACCGGGCAGCCTTTGACGCAGCGAGGCGTCTTACATTTCAAGCATCGTGAGGCTTCAGCCGAAGCCATCTGACTTGTATAGCCCAAGGCGACTTCATTAAAGTTTTTAATTCGCTCCTGAGGCGGCTGACAGGGCATGTCAATCCGGAGGCTGGTTTTTTGGGAAGGAGTTTGGGCAGTAGAATTGTTGATCATTAAAAGAACCCTGATTAAATTTATATTAATTAATGCAGTAACATGTTATCAGGACGATAATTTATTTAAACTAAGAAACTGGCAATTAACTGACAGCTGCGGCAGCTTCTTGAATTTGGCGCATTTGGTTAATTGAGATCAGTTCCTGCTCCCGAAAGGCTCTAAGCCTTTGCTTAAGTTCGGTAAAGTCTACCAAGTGCCCATCAAATTCCGGACCGTCGACGCAGGTGAACTTGGTTTCCCCGCCTACCGTCACCCGGCAGGCGCCGCACATGCCGACTCCGTCGATCATAATGGAGTTAAGGCTGACTATAGTTTTGAGCCCAAAGGGTTTGGTGACCTTGGCCACCGCCTCCATCATCGGGACTGGTCCGACGGCCATGACCTCGGAGATGGTTGGATCTTTTTTGATTCTTTCAATTAAAAGCTCAGTTACCAGCCCTTTGGTTCCGTAACTGCCGTCATCGGTAGAGATGAGCAGTTCCGGACAAAAAAGTGAAAGCTCTTGTTCAAAAAAAATCAGGTTTTTGCTCCGAGCGCCGATGATGGCGATTACATGGTTGCCGGCTTGATGGTGACCCTTGGCCAGATGGTGCATGGCTGCGATACCGGTGCCGCCGCCAACGCAGATGACAGTGCCGGATTTTTCGATGGCTGTGTTTTTACCAAGGGGTCCGCAGAGATCCAGCAGTTCGTCTCCGGCCTCAAGTCTTTCCAAAAGAGCGGTTGATTTGCCGACCACCAGATACACCAGCGTTATGGTCCCCCTATCATGGTCGGTATCGGCAATGGTTAATGGAAAACGTTCCCCGGTTTCGGTGACCCTGAGCATAACAAAATTGCCGGGGCGGGCCTTGCGGGCAATGTCGGGGGCGTGGATGATGATTTTACTGGTTTGTCCCGCAATAAGGGCGTATTTTTCCAAGACAGCTTGGGGCATGATAAAAAGGCTCCGAAAGATGTTAATTTAGATCGCAAGTAGAGACAAAACAGAAGGCTGTTAGAGGCTTTGATCAAAAGAAAATTTAATCTGTGGTTGGCGAGAAAAGTTTGGCCTTGATACCCATAGCCAAAAAATAACTCCACCAATCCTTGGCATTTGGTGGAAATAAAGGTCGAGGAGGAGACACTGAGATGGTCTGAAGAGCGCTAAAGAGACTAAGGGTCAAATTATTTTTTAGGCCGTCGAAATTATAGCATATCACCCCAGCTTTTTGGAAGAGTTAATAAACTTGGGATTTTTGATTGCCACGCATCGCCTGCGTCCACCAAGGCTTCCCAAATAATAAAACATAAGGGACCAAATTCAAAGCGACATTAGGTCAGTCGAGGTCGGGGAGGCTTGAGCCAAGGTCATTTGTTTTATAGATTGCCCAGCCATCCATTATTGACATGTTTAATCGACGAAAGGCGTACCCCCGTCGGCTTGGGAAGCTTGGCTGTGGCGACGGTTAAATTGTTGTGAGTGAAAATAAGGCGGCTTTACTTGGGGATAATAGTGTTTGCTGGCTCGTTTTTGAGCAATCTTGCCAAGCATGCATGGCTCAATAATGCAATCAGGGAAGACGTCACTCCTCTCCGGCCGCAGTCAGATGCCATATAAAGAGGCTTTGAAATGTTAGTGTTTTATAGAAGAACGCACAGTAATGCAAACAGTCAGGAGCGCTTGTTTCTTACTAAAGTTCGCCTTTGGGTAGTCCATTAATCTTATAATTCTTTAAAAAAAACCAGGTCTTCCTTGAGGAGGACCGGGTTTTTTCATGGAGGCTGGTATAACCGTGGTAACCAGGAGACAATCGTATTGTATACTATTTACAATACTACAATATGTTTGTTCAAGCGGAAAAAACCCTCAAAACCTGAATTTTAAATTTTTTTGTAACTATTCAGCCCCCCTGTCCAAGGCAACGAAAGGCGGCTTTTTTTCACACGGCCACTTACCAATTCAAGGCGGCTCCCGTGTGATCCAGGCGTGAACTCGCATCAGAAACAAAA
>JAISWF010000135.1 GCA_031271165.1 Deltaproteobacteria bacterium | reverse complement strand
CGAAGTCGAGAATCGTCACAGTGAAAGCTGGGTGCGGGAAATCCGCATGCCCGGTTTGACGGGGGGTGACTGGAAAAGGAGCCAATCAATGGAGACCTCGCCAGTTGCCTACCCTACTGGCGGCCACGATCTCCCAAAAAAATTAAATAAAACAGGTCTTTTCCCGCTCGGAGGTCCAATATGAGGAAGCTGCCCACGAATAATCGGCCTCATTCTTGCAATCTGGCAATATTTGTAATGGAGTCCAGGTGGAGCGTTTTTGCCTGGTAAGGTGATGGTTAAGGCCGTCCAGGAGACCAAAGTAGTCGCAATAGAGGTTTTTTTTTAAAAAATCAACATTATCGCCTCGGAATCCAGATTAGGTTTAAAAGAAAGCCAAAAAAAAGCCTGGCAGCGGCCTGGTTAAACGGTCAGTTTTCCTAGTCCCCCAAAATTGGGCTTAACTGGACCTGAGTTTTTTAGGTAAAAAAAGCAGTCGGAGCGGTCGATAAGGGTTGAAAATCAAGAAATTTTGGCCCTTATCTTGCTACAAGATAAGTCGTTGGTCCGGAACCGGTCGAATTTGCCGCCGCCATGACCCGTTTAAGCCGGACTAAAGGGGAATAATATTGGCCTGAACAATTTAACGTCTCAGAAGCCGGGCGGCTAACAGGGGCGAGTCCCCTCGGAGATTTTATGATAATTGACCCTCAGAAACTCGAAGCGGTTTTCCTCAGACCCTTGACCGAGACAAACCAAAAAAACTCCAAAAGTGATGAGATTGGTAATTTTGCCGCTCTTTTAGACGGTCAGAGTCAAAATCAATCCCTAGTCTCGGAAGCTTCAAGCGGCCTTGATGAGTCATCGGCGGTTCTTATGAGTAACTCACTGTTGGGCTTGCTCCAAACCAGCCAGGCCGGTCAGACCGCTGCTCCGCTTTCCAGTCTGTCTGCTGGCGATGAGGTCGGAGGCGTCCTGGATCTTCTGGAGCAATACATGGCCGCTTTAGGCGACCCCCAAAAGACCCTCAAGGAGATCGCTCCATTAGCTGAGGATTTGAGCCGGGAGGCCAGCAAACTTGACCAGTTGGCGGCCGGTTTGAAATCAAGCGATCCCTTAAAGCAGATCACCAACGACACTGCGGTCCTGGCGGCCGTGGAAGCTCTCAAGTTCAGGCGAGGCGACTTCGTCTGACGGCGTATTTTTTATGCTGGTTGAATCCAACAATAACTACAACCCTCTGGGCCGGTTGGGGCCGCTGCATCCCCGCCCCGAATACCGTCCCAGAACGGGGACCGAGGCCGAAAAACTCAAGACCGATGAGGGTGGCCAGACCGGGGTTGGAACCGGGCGGGAAAAGTCTAAGGACGCTTCCAGCAAGACGGTGGCGGCCTCCGGCCAAAACCTGGACGGGCGGCTGAATTTGTCGGCGGCTAAAGCTCTGACCGAGTCCGTTGCAGAGGCGATCAGCCGTCTTGAGCCGCTGGCCTGCAATTGCGGTCCGCATGGGCGGCTAAATCCGGCCACCGGTTTGATGTTTCCCCGTTACGTCTAAAGAACCTAAAATTTCAGCTTAGTTGGGGGCTAAAGCGCTGTTCGATGTCAACCATCAAAAGGCTGCTCAACAATTTGAACAGGACTTCCTCTCGAACCAGGACTAGATACGGGCTAAAAAAAGGTGACCGCTTGCCTCGGTTAAAAAGCCATCGATGATGGCGTTTTTTTTAAGTCTCGCCGTGAAAATTAGATAAACTCTCTTCCAGAATGCCAACGATGAGGCTCTAAGCTTGGGTCTGGTATGAAATACTGCGAAATGGGGTTGGAAGCAGTGCGGGGCGTAATACGGGAAGCTCAGCTTCAAATCTGGGAACGTGTGCGAACATGGATAACGCTCTGATCATAATAACCCCAACGGACTTCCGGTGTGCCGCCCATTTTCCCAAAGACGATATAAATTTGCCTCACGGCTTCAAGACGTTGAGTTTCTAAAATGCTATTGGCTACACTTCGCCATGTGTCGTTAAGTGTAAACCTCACTTCAACGCCATATTCGTTCATTGCGATGTCAGGAAATGCTTGGGGATGCGTTGAAAAGTCAATGCTGACTGTAGCGTCATTGGCAGTTAACTCATCAAGCGCCGTCCTTACTTTGTTTTCAAACTGTGTTGCTGCGCCTTGAATCCCGAAGTTTGCGCCTCTTGCGTAAGTTTCTCACAGCATCTGTCAAGGATTTCTTCAAATTGTTCTTTCGTCATATGGCTATGCCTTATCAATTACCATTTTTACGGCCTTCGCTACATGCCATGCTAAAACAGGCGGGACTGCGTTCCCAATCTGCCGTTCGGTTTCTCTCAGTTTTGAGCGGAACATAAAACTATCAGGGAATGATTGTATTCGTGCTGCTTCGCGCATAGATATTCGCCGAGGCAGAGAGTAATGGAATTGGATATTGCCGTGACACTCCGAACGTATTGTATATCCGGCTCTATCGGCAACAAGGCGGCGGTTGCCCTGTTCTCCGATTATATTTGCTAAACTCCAAATATGTGAAAACTCAGTATTAGATTCAAGCTGTTCAAGGTCGCTAATTGCTTCTTTGGCAGTAATGTGTCGGCCACACGTTGGAACTGGCGGCGTGAATTTGGGAAGCTCCGTATGCGTTCCAACGATAAAAACCCGCTCCCGCGTTTGCGGAACTCCATAATCTGCTGTTAAATAGAGGTGAAGATTAACATTGTAACCAAGCGAATTGAAATCCTCCATTATCGTTTTAAGAGATGCTTCATTTTCTTGAGTAACAAACCACCAACATTCTCTGCAACAAAAGCCTTAGGGTTGATGCGCTTCACTGCTTCAACAATTGCTGAGTATAAACTACTGCGCTTGCCCTTGATGCCCAACATCTTACCATTGATTGATATGTCCTGGCACGGAAAACCACCAATTACGACATCGGAATATTCAGGCAAATCATCAATTACATCGTTGATGTCCCCTTCAATGATGTGGTCGCCAAGGTTCTGGCGGTAGGTATTGTAGGCGGCAGGATTGATTTCGTTTGCCCAGATGATTTCAAAACCTGTTTTGTCATGGCATTCTCCGAGAAAATCAAATCCTCCGACAACCCCTAAATCCATACCTCCACAACCAGAAAACAGCGAAACAACAGATATTTGACGTTTAGCAAGCCCTTTTCTTAACTGGATAAGTCTCGCCACTGTCCACTATCCAATTACATCCAATTTTCTGAGCCGTTCTCAAACTGCCACGTTCGGCCATCCGACGAAGCGTATCGGCGCTCCGTGTGCGTTCAGGCCCCCCCCTTGAGAGTCCAAGGCGAGTGTTAGAGTCATAATGAGAGACATAATGGCTCAGGTTTTTTTTCCCATTTTTTGGCTAACCCTGTTCATTTGAATTGC
>JAISWF010000133.1 GCA_031271165.1 Deltaproteobacteria bacterium | reverse complement strand
CGAAGTCGAGAATCGTCACAGTGAAAGCTGGGTGCGGGAAATCCGCATGCCCGGTTTGACGGGGGGTGACTGGAAAAGGAGCCAATCAATGGAGACCTCGCCAGTTGCCTACCCTACTGTCCTAAATTAATTCCTATTGCCTCAGTTTTAGAAATATAGAAAAAATTATAACAACTACCAAAATTTGACGCGCTTCATCAGTGTATTTATTTTGGTATTGTTATTTTAATGTCAAAATCTAAACATGCACTTATCAAATTTTACAAGTAAATCTTATATTTACTTGTAAAAGTATTTGTTAATTAAATTTTTTAACCAAGAAATATTGTTATCATTTGGCAACCCATCTATCATAAAAATAGGAGTAATACCATATTTTAATGACTCCAAAGCTGTTTGCTATTGTTCCAGACCTATTAACTCTAAATTCAATCGTGACCAGGAAATGACCAGCAGCTACAGGCTTTACAAGAACCAAAAGAGCTTGATTGACAAGGAAAAGGATTATACCCTCTGCCGACCATTGTAGCATACTCACTGCTGCCACAGCTTAAGAGAATAGTATAAATCTGGAGGGGAATTTAGGTTTTTAACAATCGTGAGCATCACGCCAGCCTGAGGTTGATATGAGCGGGGGAGACTGGCCAAGGACATTTGTCCGCCAATAGCCAGGCTGGGTCCAGAGGCAGATGAGCTGAGCAGTCCTTGATGAATAAGGGATTGACAAGGGCCAGCTTCTGGAGCCTTTTTTCGTTTGTTACCCGCAATCAGGAGAAATACGGCCTGACTTAAGGCCTGGACTTAAAAAAAATTCCAATTTATTCCAAGCCAGCCTATTTGACGACTATTTTTGAGAGTTTTGACGCTTTGGCTCTGGCTGCTGCCCTGGCTGAAAATCAAAAAGGACTTGACATTTTTTGAGGATGCGTATAATGTTATTAAACATGTTGGCAGGCAAAAATAATCCCGTTTTCCAATTTAAACCATTAAGTTTTAATACTTACAAGATTTTACAAAATATCTGTAATTTTTATATTTTTTAATAACTAAAATTTCATAGTGGCTGATTCTTTTGGGAAGGCTACGGACTTTGGTCCGGGTCTTCTTTTTTTTTGTCCGGCCCCAAAAGAGTGCGAAATAGTATGGACCATACCCACGGCCTCGCTCAACTCCCCAAATCATCCCGCCGCCGAAGTTGCGGGCGGTTTTTTTACCCGCTGGTATCGGCGCTCACCGTAGTGGTTATCCTGTCGGCCTGGAGCCTGGTTTCGGGTTTCAAGCTGGTTAATCCGGCCTTTTTACCATCTCCGACTGATGTCTGGGCCGCCTTTGTTGAGCTCTGTCAAGACGGATACAAAGGCGAGACCTTGATTAAGCACATCCTGGTCAGTTTGCAGCGATTATTTAAGGCCTTGGGGGCGGCATTGATTCTGGCTATACCGCTGGGTCTGGCGGCTGGTTCTTCAAGATTGGTCAGAGCGATCATCGATCCGATTATTGAATTTTACCGTCCGCTTCCGCCGCTGGCTTACTACACGCTTTTGATTTTATTTTTGGGGATTGGCGACGAGAGCAAGGTAACACTTTTGTTTTTGAGCGCTTTTGCTCCACTTTTGATCGGCATCATATTCAGCGTCCAAAAGATCCCCCAGGACCGGCTCAGGGTCGCCAGATCCTTAGGCGCAGGCGGCTGGAAGCTTCTCTTTAACGTTGTGCTCCCTTCGTGCCTGCCCGACATCCTGACCGGTTTTCGGACCTCGGTGGGGCTGGCATATGCGACCTTGGTGGCTGCCGAGATGGTGGCGGCGATATCCGGGCTTGGTTGGCTGGTTTTGGATGCCAGTAAGTTTCTTCGAAACGACATCGTTTTTACCGGCGTCATTATATTGGGTTCCATCGCCCTAATAATGGATCTGATCCTCAGGCGAGTCATCACCATTGTTTCGCCTTGGCTGGATCAAGAAAGCTAGAGAGTTTGAGGTGAGCTTATGAATAAGTGTTTATGATTTTAATTATAAATTTAAATACATATAATTATTATTTATATTTTTTAAGGAGATTATTATGCTGCGAGTTCTCTTGATTTCTTTAGCCGCTGCCCTGGTGCTGCTGCCCATCGGTCCGGCCGCCGCCTCCGATCCTGAGGTTATCAGGGTCGGCTATTTCCAATCCCCTAACGGAGAACTTTTGGCCAAAGGCCAGGGGGCGCTCCAGAAACGCTTTCCCAACACCAAAATCGAGTACATCAAATTCGACGTCGGCCGTGACGTCAACGCCGCCTTTGCTGGAGGTTCTTTGGACATAGGCACCATCGGCACCCCACCTGGGACTGGTGGACTAATTAACAATCTGCCTTACAAGATTTACTACCTACACGACATCATCGCCGAAAGTGAAGCCTTGGTAGTCAAAATAGACTCCAACATAACCGATATTAAGAGTCTTAAAGGTCATACCATTGCGACGGCCTTTGGCTCAACGTCTCATTTCAGCCTTTTGGCCGCTTTAAAGCAAAACGGTGTCAATCCCAGTGACTTGACGATCCTTGATATAACTGGTCAGGACATCCATGCGGCCTGGGTTCGGGGTGACATTGAAGGCGCCTATATCTGGCAGCCAGCCCAGGCTAAACTCTTGGCTGATGGCGGCCGAATCGTCATCACCTCCCGTGAGGTGGCCGAAAAGGGTGGAATCACAGGGGAGTTTGGGATTGTCAGCGATCAGTTTTACCAAAAGCACCCCGAGGTGGTTAAAGCCTACATTGAGATTTTGGATCAAGCTACCAAGCAATATCGGGAGGCCTCAAGTCAAACTCTTGAGATCTTGGCCAAAGAACTCGGGCTTAAGGTCGATGAAACCAAAGAGGTCATCACCCAGGTAGTTGTTTTGGACGCCTCCGATCAAAAAGACCCGCGCTATTTGGGGACCTCAGCCAAGCCTGGGGCTTTAGTCGGTCTTTTAAAAGAGACCGCTGACTTCCTGCTGGCGGAAAAGGCCGTCAAGACTTCGCCTGAGTTATCGTTTTTCTCTGATAAAGTATTAACCCAGCTTTATGATTAAATCATAGACCATGCCAACTAACCTTGAATCCTTAAACCAAGCGTCCGCCGGTTTGGCCTCAGCTGAAGACCAGAATCGGTCTTCAGCTGAGAGCCTGCTGCCGCCAGGGTCACTAAATGCGCCTCGCAGACCGGAGCCTGTCTTTTCTGGTCTGGGCCAAGAGAAAGGCTCGCCGCCGGCAGCTGAGCTGATTTCGGTTAGTCTTTCTTATCGGCGAGGCCGCCAGACAACGGTGGTTTTAAGCGACATTAACCTATCGCTCTATGACCGTGATTTTGTCTGTGTGCTGGGACCTTCCGGCTGCGGCAAGACATCTCTTTTAAACATCTTGGCTGGGTACCTCACTGACATTGACGGCCGAATTTTAATTGCCGGTCACCATCACTGCGGGCCCGATCCCAAGGTTGGAGTAGTTTTCCAGTCGCCTAACCTTTTCCCATGGCTGACCGCCGCCAAAAACATTGAGTTTGGACTCCGGATGGCTGGGATTCCCAAAGCTCAGAGGCGCCAAAAAGTGAAAAACCTCTTGGCTATGATCAGCTTGGAAAATTCGGCCGATCTTTTGCCTCATCAGATGTCCGGGGGTATGCGCCAGCGGGTGGCCATCGCCAGGGCCCTGGCCCTGGATTCCAAGGTGATTTTGTTGGATGAGCCCTTCAGCGCCTTAGATGCCTTGACCCGGGAAATGATGCAGCAGCACATCCGAAACATCTGGCGCCAGGCTGGGCGCTGCTTTTTTTTCATCACCCATGACGTTCAGGAGGCTCTGCTACTGTCGACTCGCCTGATAGTCATGAGCTCAGCTCCGGGCCGAATTTTTTCCGATCTGCCCAATCCCCTTCGGCAGGACCCCGAAGTTGGTTTTGAGGCCCTGCGGGCCGACCCACGTTTTCCAAAGCTCCGGACCGATCTTTTGGAGATGATTCAGGGTAACAGCTGCATTATTTAATTATTCAATATTAAAAATTATTTCATCTTAAAATTAGTAATAAAATTTTAGTTGAGGGAGTTTGTCATGGTACGCGCCAAGAGGGTGGCCCTGGTCGGTTTTGACTGTGCCATTCCTAAAAGGCTGGAGGCCCTGATGGCCGAAGGAGTTTTGCCAAATTTTAGTCAATTTAAAAAAGAGGGCAGCTATTTGACCCAGGGCTACAACCTGCCCACCGTCACCCCGCCCTCTTGGGCTTCCATCGCTACCGGGGCCTTTCCCCGTACCCACGGGGTTGAGGATTACTATTATTATGTCGAGGGCCGGAGTCTGGAACATAAAAAAACGGTCCAGGGTTTCGGGTCGGCGATCTTAAAGGCCGAGACAATTTGGGACCGTTGGGACCAGGCCGGAAAAAAATGTCTGGTCGTCAATTACCCCATGTCTTGGCCCAGCCAAATGAAAAATGGGATCATGGTTATGGGACAAGGCATGTCCCCGGCTGAGTTCCGATTTATGGAGCCAGGCAATGCCCACCGAGAGTTCTTAGCGGCTGAAAGCGTCATTTCGACCGAGATTTATTCACAGGGCACCAGAATCGTTTTCGATAAACCCAGGGGTTGGCAAAACCTTCCCCAAGGCCATGACTGGGCCGCATTTACGGCCGAAGTGGATTTTAGAGAATCGGTTTGGCCTCTTGAAAAAGTCACCTGGCACGGATTAGTCTGGGACAGCGCTGGTCGTGGGTTCGATCGCTTGGCCCTGGCCCCTGAAAAGGACTTTGAAAAGGCCTTTTTTACTCTCGCCCCGGGGCAGTGGAGTGACCCGGTGGAACTGGATTTTCCCATCCGAGAGGACTTAAGGATTGAAAAAGGTGTTTTCAGAGCCAAGCTTATGGAGCTATCCGATGATGCCGAGTCCTTCCGGCTTTATCTTTCAGGCATTTCCGGTCGGACTGGTTTTGTTGAACCTCCCCAAGCAGCCCAGGGCATAGATTTTTCAGGACAGATTGTGGCCAACGACATCGGCTTGGTCAGTCTGATCGGGGGCATCATTGACCCTCCGACGGTGGTTGAGCTGGCCCGTTATCATTCCCAATGGCTCACCAAGACGGCTACCAGTTTACTTTTGAATAATCCGGATTGGGATCTTTTTTACATGCACTCTCATACCATCGACTGGTTTTACCACGGTTTTCTGACCGATATGGACAGTTCCGACCCTGTAATCAGAAAGCGGGCCCGGGATATGGAGCGGGAGATTTACAGGATTGAAGATGCTTTTTTGGGGAGCTTATTGGAGCACTTCGGTCCTGAAGATCTGGTCTGTCTTTGCTCCGACCATGGCGCCACGCCAACGGGTCCGATTTTCAACACGGCCGAGGCCCTCAAAGTCAAGGGACTGTGCAGTTACGAAAAACAAAAATCCCCCAATTACTGGGACATATACGAACAAAGCGAAGGATTTGACTATGTCTTAGACGTTTCTAAATCCGCAGCTATCCCTCAAAAATACATGTTTGTCTATGTCAATACCGAAAAATACCCCGGCGGCTTTGTCAAAGAGGACGATTATGAAAATGTGCGCGAAGACATTATTGATGCCCTCCTGGATTACCGCCACCCTGAGACCGGCAAGCGGCCGGTCCTTTTGGCCCTCAAAAAAGAGGATGCCAAAGTCCTGGGCATGGGCGGTGTTCAATCAGGCGACGTGGTCTACGCATTAAAGCCCGAATATATGGCCGAGCATGGTTACGGGCTACCGACTGGAGAATCGGGCTGCGGGAGTCTTAAAAATATTCTTTTGTTTAAAGGCCCTACCATCAAAAAAGACTTTGTCTATGACCGCCCCCGCTGGTTGGCTGATATAGTTCCAACCATCTGTGCGGCTACCGGCGGACCGCTGCCGGCCGATGTTGAAGGGGCGGTGATTTATCAGATTTTTAAAGATTTTAGCTGGGAGTAAAAATGGCGGATATCAAAACTGTCGTGGTGAGCTTGCCAAAGTTAACCGTCTCCGGGGGGCCAGGGTCGGCTGAAGTCATTGAAAGGGGGGCGGTCTTTGGAGGGTTCGTCCCAGGCTACTGGGCCGAGGTCCCCATTGATAATCCTCAAGAGGCGGTCGCCGCTGACCTCAGTGGAGTATTAAAACGCCTGTCTGAGGGAGCGGCCTTAACTTACATCGAATTTAACGGATCTGATTTTGATCACCATTTAGCGGACCTGATCGAGCAAAGCGATCGGCGGACGGTTTTGGCGGTCTTTGGTCATGATAAATTAGCCTTTTACGGTTTCGGGATCAATACTAAAGCTCTGGTCAGTGATAAAACGGCTCAATTTGACGACCTCTGGCCAACCCTGGCCATGATCGGAGAATTTTATTTAACCGAAAAAGTCTCCGGCCGGGTTTGGTTTGAGGTTTTAAAGAATAAATCCTTTAAGCAAAGTCAGATCGATAAACTAAAGGCTGCTTTGGCCAGAGTGGAAAAAATGCTCAAGCGGGAAAATCGCGAGCCCTGGGATAAGCACGACTGTGCCTGAGGAGCCCATTTTGGGGGTCGATCAGGCCCTAATTGAGTTCGTTAGCTCCTGCTGAATATCAAGACCCGAACATTATAATACGAACTTTGGCCAGAAATATTGGCCAGACTTCTTGGGATAGAAGTGTTTAACTATTATATTGAATCTAGGTAATCTAGAATTTCAAGAATTCTAGGCTAATAATGTGTATACTCTTTTTTGTGTATAAAATTTACGTATTAATGAAATATTTAGACCATAATATATATATTGAATTATCTATATAGTGCTTATAAAGGTCATGTATCCGAAAAAAATAGTATATTTGGTTTGGTTCAATTTGATACCTCAAGTCAGATGACTGTCAGCTGACAATACTATTTTTTGCATTTGTTTTGTTAATGATATAAAGTAAGGTAATTATAGCAAGATAATGTCAAACATAGTAAGCACACATAAATTATTTTTTTATGATAGTTACTATAATCTATATTTAATATATAATATAATTTATAATATGCGTTAATAATTTTTAATATATAATTTTTTGGATAGTCTTTGCTGGTATTTCTTGGCAACATCATAGTTGTCCAGTTTTACGGCGTTATCTTTGCCGCCATCTTCGGCCGCCCAGCCATGTCCCAGCTAGCCAGGCCATGGCTTAGCCAACAGCTTCTTAGCCGACAAGGCCCACCAAAGCAATGATGGCCTCAACCAGAGCTGACTGCCAGAATAATCTTTAGCCCGTTTAGGCGCCGGCTCTGACTGTTCCTAATTTTCCGGCTTTTCGGCCGGGGCAGAACCGCCATCAAGGAGAGCCAATAAGCCCTTTTCATCCAAAGTTGGGATCCCAAGTTTTTTTGCTTCGGTGAGTTTGGAGCCAGCCGCCTCTCCGGCGACGACAAAGTCTGTTTCTCGGCTGACCGCCGACAGCACTCGCCCGCCCTTGGCTATAATGCGGGCCTTGGCCTCGGCCCTGGTCATCCCGGACAAGGTTCCGGTCAAGACAAAGCGCTGACCACTTAATCCGCCGCTGGCCAGTGGTTCTTCAAAGGTTGGTTTTACTCCCAGTTCCTGGCCAATGAGATCAGAAATAAAAGACTGATTTAAGGGGCTCTGAAAGAAATCCAAAACGCTTTGGGCCACCTCGGGACCGATGTCGTTTAAAGATAAAAGCTGCTCTCTGGTGGCTTCTGAAAGAGCCTTGAGGCTTTTGAAATGACCGGCCAAGATTTGGCTGGAGCGCTCGCCGACGTGGCGGATCGAAAGTCCGTTGATAAAGCGCCACAAATTTTTGGTCCGGGCTTTATCTATGGCGGCGATCAGGTTGGCCGCCGATTTGGACCCGAACCTTGGCAGGGCTTGGAGCTTGGTCAAGGTCAACCGGAAAAGATCGGAGGGCTGACCGACCAGCTCCTTGGACAAAAGCAGGGCCGCTACTTTTTGGCCCAGACCCTCAATGTCAAGGGCGCCTTTGTGGGCAAAGTGGATCAAGCGGGCTTCAATTTGGGCCGGGCAGGAAGGGTTGGGACAGCGCGAGACTGCTTCATCAAGCTTGCGGACCGCCTCCGTCCCGCAGACCGGGCAGTGGTGCGGGAATTCAAACGGGGCCAGATCTGGGGGCCGGCGCTGGAGTTCAACGGCAATAATTTCGGGAATTACATCTCCGGCCCTTTGAATTTGGACCCAGTCGCCGGGTCGCACATCCTTGCGCTTAAGTTCGTCTTCGTTGTGGAGAGTGGCCTGGGACACCGTAACCCCGCCGACTAGAGCCGGCTCCATAATGGCCACTGGAGTCAAGGCTCCGGTACGGCCCACCTGAACTTCAATGGACAAAACCTTGGTTACAGCCGCTCTGGGCTTAAATTTGGCGGCGACGGCGTATCGGGGGGACCGGCTGGTGGCTCCTAGACGGGGCCACAGTGAAAGGGAGTCGACGGTGACCACCAGCCCGTCAACTTCGTAGGGCAATTGATCGCGGTCATTGGCCAGTTTCTCAAGGATGGCAATGACCTCTGAGATTTTATCGGTTGATCGGCTGGCCGCAGAAGCTTCCACGGGAAAGCCCCACTCAGCCAAGCGGACCATTAGGCCGGCGTAAGTTTCAACCTCGGCCATTTCCGGTTCGGCCAGCCCGTAAGCGAAAAAAGACAGACGCCGCCGGGAAGTCTCTCGGGAGTCAAGCTGCCGCAATGAACCGGCGGCGGCGTTTCGGGGGTTGGCGAAAACCGATAGCCCGGCCGCCTCACGTTCTTCATTGAGGCGGACAAATTCGCTCTTATCCATGTATACTTCGCCCCTAACGCGGAGTTCGGAGCCTGGAGCTGAAGAATTCAGGGTCTGGGGGATGGAAGAAATAGTTTTGACGTTCGGGGTGATATCCTCCCCGGTGCGTCCGTCTCCGCGGGTGGAGGCCAGAGTCAGGATGCGGCCGGCATAGATCAGTTCGACCGCCAGACCGTCAAACTTGGGCATGGTGCGAAAAGGGACGCTTTCGGATGTCCCCAGAAATCTTTTGACCCGGTCTTCGAAATCCTGGATTTCCTCGGCGGACAAGGCCTTGTCAAGGCTGAGCATTGGGATGGCCCGGGTTACCTCTTTGAGGGCCCGCCCGCCGGTGGGAGCCCCAACCATAGCAGTGGGCGAACCCGGCGAGATAAGCTCAGGGTGAGAGGCCTCCAAGACCTCGAGTTCTCTGACCAGCAGATCAAATTGGGCGTCGGGGATCTCGGGGTTGTCGTCTTGGAAGTAGAGCCGGCTGTGCCGCTGTATTTCCTGGCGCAGAAATGCGGCCCTTGCGGCCGGAGATATCTGGTCATTGGCGTTAGTCATATTTATACTCATTTAATATTATTGTATATTTAACTCATTTAATTTTTTTAATGTTCATTTGGACAGTTTGGGTATGACCGTTGCCGGGCGCCTAGAAAGGCACCCGGCAGCAGATTGATGATTGACCAGTAAAAAGTCTATTTTTTCGTTTTTATCATTTTTAACATCTTGAGATTACTGACAAAAAAATTTAAGAATTCAGGTTTTGAGGGTTTTTACCGGTTGATCATTGATTAAAGGGGGGCAAACAGCGACGCATCGGTGTGAGGTATGAACTGGCTGGCGATGTAGCGGTCCATGTACCCGGGGGTGTCGCTGAGCTCGAAATTGGTCATCATTTGCTTGATTTCGTAAGCCTTGCGCCACATGGTGCCGGAGAGGGCAGCCAGAGTAGCTCCGGTCAGAGAGCTGTTGCCGATGTAAGTGAAGCGTTCCAGGGGAAGGTTTGGCAAAAGACCAATGGTGATGGCGTTTTCCAAATTTAACGAGCGGCCAAAGCCGCCGGCGATGATGACCCGCTCAAGATCGTGCATTTCCAGACCCACGGCCTCAACCAGAGTCTGGTATCCAGAAAACATGGCGCCTTTAGCCCGGATGAGGTTTTCAATGTCAATTTCGGTAATCACAATGTCGTGATCGCCAGCACTCTGGTCGGCGGGGGATAAAAGGTATTCCCAGCCGTCGGGTCCCTGCCTGATATAGGGGGAGGTTTCTTCGACGAAGCGGCCTTGTTTGCTGATTACGCCAGCTCGGAAAAGCTCGGCGACGATGTTGATCAGGCCTGAACCGCAGATACCCGCCGGGCTGCCCGAATCAATGATCCCCAGATGGTGGCGTTTTTGCTCCGGCTCATAGAGGAAGTTTTCGATGGCTCCTGGAGCCGCCCGCATGCCGCAGCGGACCCCGCCGCCCTCAAAGGCTGGACCGGCCGAGCAGGCCGCACAGGTCATCCAGTCCTGATTGCCGATGACGATTTCGCCGTTGGTGCCCACATCAATAAACAGAGTCAGTTCCGGATTTTTGTAAAGGCCAGCCGCTAGAACGCCGCTGACAATGTCCCCGCCGACATAGCTGGAGACGGAGGGGAAGATTTTCATCACCGTGTGAGGCTCGACGTTGAGGCCCAAAAAGCTGGGCCTGATGGAAGGCCAGGTGGCTGCCGGCGGCACGTAAGGCGACAGACGAATATTTTTGGGATCTAAGCCCACCAAAAGGTGGGACATGGTAGTGTTTCCAGCTACGGCCATAATGAATGTTTTTTTCCGGTAGCCCGGAAGGAGTTCTTCATACCGTTCCAGCAGGCGGTTAATGGTATCAATGGCCGCCGCCTGCATCCGTTTGAGGCCGTCTTTGCGGCCGGCGTAGACGATGCGTGAGATAACGTCTTCACCGTAGGATATCTGACCGTTGAGATCACCCAAACTAGGTTTGACCTCCCCGGTGGCCAGGTTGACCAGCCGGGCCCAGATGGAGGTAGTGCCGACGTCCACGGCCAGACCGTAAAAGTCATCCTCATCGGTGGTCTTGTCGAAGTTTACAATTCGACCGAAGGGCGGAACCTCGGGGTTCTGGAGGGGGAGTTCGTAAAAGATGGAGACCTTGACCCTGAATTCGCTTTCCCGCAGAATCGTCGGCATGCGCCTCATAGCCGAAAGATCGATGTCGTTATCAAAGAGTCCCAACTCAGAAAGGGCGGCGTTGACGCGGTCGAGATCGCTTTGGTTGTCACCCTGGGAGGGCGGCTCCAATAGGACGCAGGTTTGCCTGACCATGGGGTCAGGGTTTTCAACGGTTAGAATTTCTTCGGCCTGGGTGGCTTTTTTGAAAAACGAGGCGTCGGCTCTCGACTCCAACGGTATAAACAGCGTGGCCGATCCATTGACCTTGGCCCGGCAGGCCAACCGGATGCCATTTTGATAATCTTCATCTGTCAGATACAGGCCTGGGCTGGCCAAAACAGTACCATTGCGCAGTTCCACCACGCAGCGTCCACAAACACCTTCGCCGCCGCAGGAGGCGTTGATGTGTATCTTGCCACGGTTGGCCACGTCCAGCAGGGTTTCGCCTGGCTCGGCCTCAATGGTAATGTTGTCGGGAAGAAAAGTAATGGGGAATGTTTCCATGAAAAACAGCTCCTTGAAGGTCGGGTGACCGCAGAGGGCCCTCCGGGGGCTCTCTTGTCGTGATTTTTCAGAAATCAGGACCCGTTTGGTCGGCTCTCAGGAAGCTTCCAGCGGCGGTGGCCCCACATCCACTGGTCGGGATACCGGCGGATGAAATCGCCCAAAAGATCGTTTAAAACCTGGGCTGTTGGAGCCAGCCACTCCCTGGCCCCGTCAGTCGGCGGGAGCAGGACCGGGGCGATCTCCAAAATATGACGATCACCCTGGCGTCGGCTGAAAGCGGGTACCACTCCAGCGCCGGTCCTGGCGGCCAGCTTGAGTGGTCCCAGCGTGGTCAGAGCTGGTTTTCCCATGAAAAGAAGTTTGGCCCCTCCAGGGCCGGCGATATCGGCTTGGTCGAAAAGAGTTCCCAACATTCCCCCGGACCTGAGGTGTTTGAGCATTACCCTGGCCCCCTCGTGTTTGAGGATCACCCGGTTTCCGTCCTGGGAGCGGATTCGGCCGAGTACATAGTCGGCTAATCGGCCCTGGGTCCGGGCGACAACTGAAATGTCGATGTTGAATTTTCGGCTCATTAACGGGGGTCCCAACTCCCAGTTGCCGATGTGTCCAGTCAGAAAGACCACGCCGCGGCCTTCCTGGCGGGAACGGCGGATCAGTTCTTCGACTTCTTCGCCTCCGCTGACCTCACAGCGGTCAGACAAAGAATCAAAGCCCCGGTGAAGAAGCCTAAATGATTCCATGGCCGTGCGGCCCAAGTTAGCAAAAGAGCGCCGGGCTATGGCGGCCGGATTCAAATTGCTGTCCAAGGCTCCATTGGCAATTGCCGCCCGGACATTGTCAACAGCGATGCGGCGGCGGCTTTTGACCAGCCAAAAAAAAAGGGACCCGCCGGTTGCCCCGATAAAAGAGGCAATGGGGATCGGAAGCCAAGCCAAAGGGAAGGTCAGGGCCATTATGCCAAAGGAAGCCGCCCGACAGAGTCTTTCTCTCATCGGGGCGGCAAAGCCTTTTTTGACCGGTTTGGGCCCCTGACCATACGGTTACCAGGGTTGGAAAGACTGGCGAGCTTCGGTGACTTGTCAAAGCGGCCCTCCTGCTGTCGCCGGAGAAAGCCAGAATATTGTTGGTCCAGGTAGCACCTCTCGCTAATAAAAAACTTCTCCCCGCCTGGTAGAGGCGGCCCGAAAAAAATAGGGTTTTTGGCGACTGGTGGTTTCGCCGGTACCCCCTGACCGATTTTCGAGTATATTGTACATTGAAATCGTATTTGTTGTCAAAAATTACCGCAATGAGGTGTCTCTGGGCTTTCTGGTTTTAACTGTCCTAAGGTACATGATAATATTAAATTTACATTTTAGGATTAGGTTTCCAGCGGTCTTGAGTTGGGCCGGGGGGATTAAAATACGGTTTTCAAGGGGACTAAAGAGCTGTGGAGTATTGTTGAGCTAATTTTTTCCTTTGGACCAATGACAAGATTGTGTTATATTAAAGGGGTTTACAAAAATACTTTTTATTGTTAGCCAAATTGACTGTACTTAAATCGGGCGCAGTCGGCTAAATAACTAAATTGTTAACGCCGATTTGCTCTGTTGAATTTTGGTTTTTTTAAATTTATGTAATCTAAGCCATAGGCCATGCGTACGCGTTCACCGGGTTTATATAAATGATAAAATAGAAGGGACAAGTTTAAATAAACATACCTTGAAAGCCGCTGCCGGTGAAGCCTGAGCAAAAGTCATTCGACAGTCCAAACGT
>JAISWF010000114.1 GCA_031271165.1 Deltaproteobacteria bacterium | reverse complement strand
CAGGGTATCGACCAGAAGTGATTTGCCGAAACGACGGGGTCGGGACAAAAAATAGGGGTACTTAATCTCTAAGAGATTGTACAATAGCTCGGTTTTGTCAGCATAAATGTAGTCTTGCTTGCTTTTTTTCCGTCTTTGAAACCGCGTATGGTCGGAAAATCAGTTATCCCAATGGGTAATAATTTCATGGATAAACTCCCCAGGTTTCTAGCCTAAAAACAATGTTTGGGGCGAGCGGCTCAGGCTAGGTCCTAAGTCCCGCAGCACATGAACCCACAGCTTCCGGGGCTCCAGGCTGCCTGAATCTGGCGTAAAAGACCGGTTAAACCAATCAATCAATGGTCCGAGGGTGACCACTAATTCCTCAGTAACTCAGCGGAGTGCTAAACACAGGAGATTAGTAATTCTAAAATCTTTCTTGCTCATTAATGTATTATAGCAAAAAATTGAAGAATGGTAAAAATTAATTGATGTCAAAATTAAAGAGGAAAATCCTAAAAAGCCGAACCCACGAAGAGTCTAAAAATAAAAAGTTTCCAGTATATGAGCCTTTCTTGGAAGGGGCGGTTATTGTCTAACACCCTGACAGAAGACTGGGACATTTGGACTACTGTGATTTAATCCTACGACCCAATTTTTTAAACATCTTACCCGCTCTGTTCTGGCCATTAGAGTAAAATAAGAACCAGCCGGTTTTGAACAATCTTTCGACTATCTTTCAACCCCCAGAAACATGTTTTAAACAATCCAGTAAAGCAGGTCCAGATAATCAGACCAAATTGGGGACAATCCGGAAGGCCGGTTAAGTTTTGAACATTATTTTGACTTTGTTTTAACCCGGCCTCGATCTTTTAAACAAACGCCCAAGGTTTTTTGATATTCTGATTGATACTGAGCCTCAGTTTAAGAGGCACAATAAATGTACTTTTGCCAGTTAAAGCACTAATTGGTAGAAAAAATTGGACCAGCGAGGTTTTGAACATTTTTTCGACTAAGTTTTAACATTAGGTCAAAGCATCAAAATATCAAATTTGATATTCTGATAAAAGACTCAAATGGTGAATTATGAAAACCCAAAACCAGCCGTTTAAAACCGGCACAGGTTGGGGTGACTGCAGGCCAGTTAAGCAAAAGACAATCGCCCTGATTTAGTATCGCATATTCAAATTAAATTTTGAGTTCTTAGGGATAACAAATGGCCTTCACGCTCTGCTCACGGCTGCCAGCTAACGGCGATTAAACACTAAAAAAATCAAGGTGGATTCGGAGGCCAGAAAAAACTGTTTTTAGCGCTCCAAATTGTTTTAAAATAAAAGGTCTGTCTTGGTCAGGGCAATAAGACCCGGTTTGTCAACTGACAGGGTTTGTCTGACAATATCCCCTGGCCGCAAGGTTAGACGAGGGCTTGGTTTACAACTAATTGACGTCTGTTAGATTTCGCTTCCTTTTTAAGGCCAGACCATTTGTTGTCTTTTGTAATATATGATTGGTCATTATATAATATTTATTTATTTATGCCGAATAAAGTTTGAATAAAAATATTAGACATTATCATAGAACTAGAATTTGGCCTAAACTTTTTCATAATTTTTTCTTAACTTTTTTCTAACCGGCTCTGGCGGTGGCCATAACAGCCATTGATGGTGTTTTCCGGCCAAGCAAATCTACAATCCCGACCGCCGCTCAGCAGTCCACAGGGTCAAAAATTGGCTTGACTTTTTTTCCTTTTTGTTTTATTAACAGTACTAAAGATCAAGCCTGCTTATATGGCAATCTAGCAACGTTTCATTATTATGTCTAAAAATTGGTTTGGCCTATCTATTGACTTGTTCATAACTATATTCAGATCCTAGTCGATAGTTTTTTGCCTCGAAATCTTTATCTTATAAAACTGTATAAATATATTTAAGTTTGTTAGCTAGATTTAATTATTTATTTCTGGTATAATATATTTAATTTTCCCCAATAAATTTGCCTAATGTCTTATAAACAAAGTTGATTTTGATTTTGAGATTTTCAACAATATTCCACAATACGCTCTAACGATAAAACGCCAAAAAAATCAGAAAATCACTAAATTGTCCTTGATAATATGTAAAATATGTATTTCTGACAATTAGGTGTTTTTTTGTGTGAGCTTAATATTTTGCCTTAAAAATTATTGGAGGATCGCTAATGTTAAAAAAACACCTTTTGCTGTCGGCGCTCTTGATCGTCTCGGTGGGCTTAATTACCGGCTGCTTCCGACAGTCCGCCATAGTCAATCTCCACGACCTGCCCGCAGTTGGTTCCTCCGGCCGGAACCTGAGCGCGGCCAGCGTCAAGCAAGCCATTATCGCCGGTGCCAGGACCAGGGGCTGGGTAGCCCGCGAACTGTCTCCCGGCGTCATAACTGCCACCTTAGCTGTGAGAGCCCACACGGCCGAAGTGGAAATTCCGTATAACTCCACTAGTTATTCTATAGTTTACAAAAACAGCAACAATTTAAAATACCAGCCCAGCACCCAGACCATTCATTCTCAGTACAACACCTGGATCGTCTACTTGCACCAGGCCATCGAATCTCAACTAGCCGTGCAGTGACCAGCCTGCCCAACCGGAATCCAGCCTAACCAGCGCCAATACCGTCCCGCCGGGGCGGCCTTTGTTGATTCCCAGCCCCTAAACCAGCCTTAATCTGAACAGGCTTTGGCTAAAGAGCTTAATTTGACTTCCCTGGGAAGGCTTTCATTGGTTTTGGGCGGTGCTTGGGGCCGAGATAGAGATGGATCCTGTTTGGCGATGAATAATTATTGATAAATTGTTTTTTGGGTAGCCGTCTTGGTTGACCGTAAGATTTTTTAATTTTGCGGGTCAAGGTTTGTCGGTTTGAAATTATGAGAAGGCGATTCAACTTTCTCCTTAAAGTTGAGAGTTGAATCGCCATGTTCCATAATTGCCAAGATAGTCGCTGCAACTAAGCGTGGATAAAGTATTGTTACTTTAATTTTAGAGCTTCCACATGGTCACGGAATTACCCGTCAACATTTTAGGCCTGATCCCACACCGTCCGCCCATGCTGTTGGTAGATCGCCTTGTTTCGCTGACCGGCCAGGAAGCGGTGTCCGAATCTGTCTTTTCTGCCGAAAGCATATTTCTCAAAGGCGACGGCTCGGTCGAAGAAGCTGTCCTATTTGAAATGATGGCCCAGACCTTTGCGGCAGCTACGGCTGTCGAAAGCGGGGGAGAAGGACCCAAGACCGGGTATCTGGTGGGTCTCAAAAGGGTGATCATTTATGGCTCGGCCCAGGCCGGCGTACCGGTGGCGGTCCGGGTTAAAACAATAAGCCAGGTGGATGATTTTTCCGTGGTTGAGGGAGAAGTTCATCAAGGGGGACGCCTGCTGGCCGTGGGTCAGGTAACGATATTTGTTCCCCGAGAGGCGGCCGTGTGAAATTTTTTACGATCTTCCTCGCTGCCTTACTTCTTGAGTTCGTCCCGCCGCTCACCGTCTTTCCGGCTCTAGCCGATGACGCTACGGCTAAAGAACTTCTTTTAACCTTAAAAACTCAAATCTCTGACATATCTTCCATTTCCGGCCAATTCACCCAGGAAAAAAAACTTGATTTTCTCAATGATCCAGTGATTTCCCAAGGGGAATTTTATTTTTCCCGGCCGGATTATCTTTTATGGGAATATTTAGAGCCGCTTCCTTCTGGCCTGAAGATGGAGCACGGCCAGATTGAGGCTTGGACCGGCCGGCCGGACCAGCGGGTCAAACAACCTGAAGGCTTGACCGAAGCCGCCCGCATCGCCGCCGGGCAGATGATGCTCTGGATGAATTTAGACCCCGAGGCCATTGTCGCCGCCTATAAAGTCAGCATCATCGCCGACAACCCACTGGTTTTGAAACTTACGCCCAAACGTGACGGAGCCCGCGAAATGATCCAGTCCCTGCAGGTGGAATTCAGCCCCGACCGGCGGACGGTACGGCAGGTCATTTTAAATGAGCCTCAAAGCGTGATCACTTTGACTTTCAGCCTGGTTCGGACCAACGCGCCTCATCCGTCCCGATAAAGAGGGAGCGGCTGCGATGAAGCCAAACTGGGCTGCCAGACTATTCACCGTTTTGGCCCGTCATCGGCTGGTCTTGGCTGCAGTGGTGATTGCAGTCATGGGAGTCTGTCTTTTGGTCATCACCAGCCTTGAGCTCGACATGAGCCTCAAAGCCTTGATGCCCGATTCATCAGCTGCGTCGCGGCGAAGCGCAGAACTTCTTGATCTGGCTCCTTTTTCCAGGGTCATATTGGTTCAGCTCACGGCCTTGGACTCCCAAACGGCTCCCAGGCTGGCCCAAGCGGCTGACGATCTGGTCGCAGGCCTTAATCCGGCCAGAGCCCAAAAAATCGAAACCGCCCGGCTACCGGACTTCAAGCTGATAATGGCCTTGCTGCCAGCTCTTTGTGACAATGCTTGCCTGAGTCGGCTCCGGCAATCCTTGACCCAGCCGCAGATGGAAGAGGCCATGGCCTCCATTAAACTGGAGCTGGCCGGAGCGGGCGGCCTTGGGGATTTGTTGTGGAGGCTGGACCCCCTGACTCTACGCTCCGAGATTTTCTCCAAATTCCCCAGGCGCCAGGGCTGGCCCTTGGCTGATCCGCTCATTGGTTATCCGATCAGTCCAGACGGACGCCATTTGCTGATAATCCTCAAGCCGCTGGTCTCCATGAACGACCCTGAAGGCGCCAAAACCCTGATGGCCGACTTTGGCCGCCTGACCGGCCAGCTGCCTGAGGGCGTCAGCGCCCAAGTAGTTGGAGCCCAGCGCCATACAGCAGCCAATGCCGCCGCCATTGAGCGTGATCTAACCTTGACCATGAGCTTGGCCTTGCTCTTAATTTTGGCCATTTATCTGTTCATGGTTCGCAGTTGGGGCTCGGTGTGGCTGTTTCTGACTCCGGCGGTGGCGGTCATGGCGGCCACCGTCGGCCTGACCATGGCTTTTCCTCAGGTATCGGGCTTGGCTCTGGGTTTTGGAGCCGCAGTTTTAGGCATAGCCGAAGACTACGCCGTACATGTTCACTATGCTTTAAGGCGGGCCATAAGCCCGCAAGCGGCCTTGAGCCAGGTAGCCCGGCCGCTGGTGATGAGCGCTGTCACCTGTGTGGTCGGCTTTGGAGTTTTATTGTTTTCCGCCGTCCCGGCCATCCGGCAGCTGGCTTTTTTTTCGAGCTTGGCTATCGCAGTCGGCTATTTGTGGGCCGTCTTAGTCCTGCCCCACTGCCCGGCCATGGACCGGCCGCGAGAAGTCAGCCGGCCTTTTCCGGCCTCCTCGGATTCCATTGGACGGGTCAAAATGGTCTGGCCGGTCTTTTTAGGGCTGGTCGGGCTCACTGTGGCCCTAATGTCCCGGCTTCCGGTGGAAATCTCGGTCAGGGCCATGGGTCTGAGCAGCCCGGCCATTGTTGAAGATCAGCGCTTGGTGGAAGAAACTTGGCGACTGGAAGGCGGCCGCCGCATATATCTGGTCCGGGGGGACCCATCTGGCGAAACTTCTATGGACCTCAGCGGCCGGTTGACCGAGGCTCTTAATGGCCAGGTCCCAGGCTCGGCTTCTTCTTTGGCCGGGCTCCTGCCGCCATTGGATGCGCAGCGGGCCAATCTAGAAGGATGGCGGGATTTTTTGGCCGAAGACGGATGCGAGGCCCGCCGGCGGCTGACCAGAGTCGGGGAAGCGGCGGGGTTTGCCTCCGACGCTTTCACGCCGTTTTGGGATTGGTTTTTTTCTGAAGGCAGCATAATCACGCCAAATGCGCTGACCCAGGCTGGACTTGGCCAATTGGTGGATAATTTTATCGTTGATGACCCCCAAAATATACGGCTGGGGGTGGTGGTGGCCGAACCCGACGCTCCTGAGCCGCCGCCAAATATGGCTGACCAGGTTTTTTCGATTTCAGTGGCTGATTTGGAGCGGGACATGAGTCAAGCTCTGGCCGGAGAAAAACGTCTGCTGCCATTTTGTGTGCTCATCTGCCTGGGAGTTCTGGTCTGGGCACTTCGGGGCGTAAGCTTGGCCTGTCTGGCTTTTATTCCGGCCCTTAGCGGGCTGCTGGCCGTGCAGATGGTTCAGCTGATTATGGGCCGTCCTCTGGGGTTGGTCGAGGTGGCCGCCTTGCCGTTGGTGATCTGTCTGGGCGCCGATTATGGTATTGTGGCGGTCAGCGAAATGATGGCCAACGCCGACCTGGGAGCGCCCAAGGCTATCGTGGTTTCGGGGCTGTCCACCATTGCTGGAGTCGGCATTTTGATTCTGGCCAGTCACCCTGTGCTGAGTGCACTGGGGCGGACTGTTTTTATTGGCTTGATGGCGGCCATGCCGGTGTCGATCATGATTTTGCCTAAAATGTTCATCCCAGTCAAGGGCTCAAATGATGCAGAATAGACATCTGGCCGCCTTGGTCGCCATCATGGTTAGTCTGGGCCTGATAACGGCCTGCCGGCCAAAAAAACCCAGTTTCCTTGATTGGGACGACGGCCAGTTCAGTGAATCACGCTGGTCGGCGGCCTTCGTTTCGGGGGAAGAGTCAATCAGTCTGATCCTTATTTTGATGACCAGCCAAAACACCGGCCGAGCCCGTTTGGTGGCTATTTCGCCCTTGGGAATGACTTTGGGCGATTGCCTGGTGGAGGAGGGGAAAGGGCGATGCCTTGGCCCTCAGACTGCCGAGGGGTTGGTGACCAAAATCTCTGGGGCGGTGGGGGCCATGCTGGAACATGATGCGGCTTTTTTGCTCCAACCGGCTCAGGGTCCGGCGGCGATTGGCGCCTACGGTTGGCGGGCCAAGCGAGAGGCCGCCGGGAAGATTGAATACCGCTTGGATTCCCCCTCAAGCTGGATTTTGGTTATGACTAAAATGGCGGAGAAATAATGGCCGGAGAAATGAGGCGACAGATTGGAGCGGCCGCACTAGGTCCAGCGGAAAAGACCAAGCCGCCCTCGGAGGACTTTCTGAAAACTTCTGAGGTTTGGCGGCGGTGTTATCGCTTTGAGCCGAATTTTGTCGGTTTTCAGGGTCATTTTGAGAATTATCCCGTCCTGCCGGCCTTGGCTCAGGTCTTCATTGCCCTGGATATGGTCCAGGCCCTTTTGAATCATCAGGTTACTCTGGAAGCCGTGACCCAGGCCAAATTTCTCTCACCAGTTCCGCCCAGACAGCTGCTGTCGGTCTATGCTCCGATTATTGATAATCCTGGAGAGTGGCGCCTGCTTCTGACCTCCAGGGCCGAAAACGAGCTCATTGAAACCAACGCCGCCTTTCTGCGTTTAAAATTCAAGAAGGACGCCAATGGTCTATAAGCCCTATTTCAAATATCTCGACGGCCCTCCGCCGTTGAGCGTTTCCTGCCGAAGGATGGTCCGCCTCGAGGAGGTTGATGTTCTGGGTATCGTCTGGCACGGTCGTTACGCCGGCTACTTTGAGGACGGAAGAGAGGAAATTGGCCGCCAGTTCGGCTTGAGTTATATCGAATTCAAGCAGGCCGGAGCTCTTTTACCCATCCGGACCCTGCACGTGGACTATCTGCTGCCTCTGCACTATTTGGAGACCTTTGACCTGGAAACCACTATGCACTGGCATGAAGCGGCCCGCTTGAACATTGAGTATAAAATTTTTAACTCCGAAAGACGACTGACCACCCAAGGTTATTCGGTGCAGATGATGATTGACCTTGAGGGCAATCTTCTGCTGGAAGCCCCGGCCTTTTTTCGCGATTTTCAAAAACGCTGGCGTCTGGGGGAATTGACTCCGTGCGGGTATTGATCGTTTCGGCCAATTTCATCAAAATGCCTTACCCTGTCTATCCGTTGGGAGCGGGGATCATCGCCGAAATTGCCCGAAGGAACGGCCATGAGGTCAGACTGCTGGATTTACTATCGGCCGGAGGCTTTGGTGGATATAAGCCAGAAAAGCTGTTTGAAGTAATCACGGAATTCCGGCCGGATTGCGTCGGCCTTTCTCTGCGTAATCTGGAAAGTACCGACAGTTCCAATTTCGAGCAGCACTGGTCCCTTGATCTGGTCAAACGAATGGTGGCCGATATCCGGGCGAAGACCAACGCTCCGCAGGTCATTGGCGGGGCCGGGTTTAGTCTGATGCCAGAAACGATTCTCAAACATACTGGGGCTGATTATGGGTTGGCTGGCGAAGGCGAGGAGATTTGGCCGGCCTTTCTTGACGCTTTAGCGGCCAAGGCACCCACGCCAGGCCTATGGGCTAAATCCCGGCCGGTGGCGCATCAAGCCAGTGCTTATGATTTGGAACTGGTTAAAAGTTATGCTCAACAAGGCGGCCTTGTTGGTGTACAGACCAAACGCGGCTGCGAGTACAACTGCGTTTACTGCTCATACCCTCTTCTTGACGGCTGCCTCATTCGTCTCCGCCCGGTGGAAGAAGTTTTGGACGATTTGCGGAGGCTGGCCAGCGTCGTCGAGCGGCCGCACATAGCCTTCGCTGACTCAGTTTTTAACGACCCGGCTGGACACTGGCGGACCTTACTAGCCGCCATGGCCTCGGCCAGCGATCTCAAGTTAAGCTGGACGGCCTTTTTTCAGCCGGCCAATTTTGAAAAAGAAGACTGGCGGCTTATGAAATCAACCGGCGTTTCCGGCCTTGAATTCGGAACCGACGGCTCCAACGATGTCGCTCTCGGAGGTCTAAATAAGCCTTTCGGTTTCGGGCTGGTCACAAGCATTCAAAATCAATGTCTGGCCAATGACATTTCAACAGCCCACTACATCATTTTCGGCGGCCCCTATGAAACTCCTGTCACGGTCGAAGAGGGGGTCAAAAATGTGAACAGTCTCAAAGGCTGCGTGGCCTTCATTACCACTGGTCTATCCATTTACCCCAACACGCCCTTGGCCGAACTGGCCTTGCGCGAAGGATTGATCGACTCCTTTGATGATTTGCTTAAGCCAGTCTATTATTTTTCGGCTGATCTTGACCCGGATCTTCTTGACTGCCGGCTGCATAAAGCGTTTGACACCCGGCGGGATCGGCTGTATCCTACCTCTGAGGCCCTTGAGCGGACGGAAGTGTTGAGACGTATGGGTTATCGCGGCATCATGTGGGACACCCTCATAGGAGGAGCCAGTCGAGGTCGGCAGCGGACGGCCGATGGCTGAGGTTCTGGTGGTCATTCCAGTGTACAACCATGGAGCAACTCTGCTTCAGGTGGCGGAAGGTGTGCTGGCCATTCACCCCCATTTACTGGTGGTCGACGACGGCAGTGACGCTGCGGCCGCCCCTGTCTTGGAAGGCTTGGCCTTGCGTATACTGCGTCATGATGTCAACCGGGGCAAAGGTGCGGCCATCATGACCGCCGCCGCTTGGGCCAGGGCGGAAGGCTACAGCCATATTGTCACCATTGACGCTGACGGCCAGCACGAACCGGCTGATTTGCTTAATTTTCTTGAGGTGATCAAGAGTTCTCCTTACGCTTTCATTGTCGGAGCCAGGGATTTCCAGACCGCTGGAGAGGTGCCCCGTTTAACACGTTTTGGGCGCCGTTTTTCTGAATTTTGGATGTTTATCCAAACTTCGGTCCGAATTTCCGACGTCCAGAGCGGCTACAGGGCTTATCCGTTGCCGGCGTTGGCCGCCCTCAAGCTTAGGGACAGTCATTATTCATTTGAGGTGGAAGTTCTGGTCAAAGCCGCCTGGGCGGGTTTTCAAATTGCCGAAATACCGGTGAAAGTCCGTTATCCTAAGGCGTCGGAACGGATTTCCCACTTTAAAGTTTTCAAAGACAACTTTCGCATGACCGCCCTGAACACCAGGCTGACCATTCGGGCTCTGATTCCAGTTCCCTTCCGCCAATTGACCTGGGACAAAGGCGATCGCATTTCGGCTCTCCGGCCCTTGACCTCACTGAGGAAGCTGCTGGAGGACCGGGCTACGGCCGAGCATCTGGCCCTATCGACCTTGGTGCCCATCGTAGCCTGCGCCTTGCCTATACTAGGTTTTCAGAGCTTTCTGATTCTTTTCCTCATTGCCCTCCTGAAATTGAACCGCCTGTGGGCCTTGGCAGTTACTCACGCCTGTTTTCCTCCCCTTATGCCGGCTTTTTGCATTGAGGTGGGCCATTATGTCAACCACGGCGTCTGGCTGACTGACATATCCTGGCAAACCCTGGGCCGGGAGGTTTTTCAGCGTCTTTGGGATTGGCTGATCGGCGCAGTCATCGGTGGTCCGGCCTTGGGCCTGGTTCTGGCCGCATTGGTATATTTGACCGCTCGCTTGATCGGCCGGAGCCTGCGCCGCCGCCAAGGTTCGTACGGGGCCTCCAACTAATGGAAGCCGCAGCATGAGGGGTCAGCAGTGGTCCAGCCGCAGCCTCGGCTCCAAATTCAAACATCAAATTTTTTACAGTCTCATCCGCTGGCTTGGGGCTTGGGCCGCCTATCCCCTGTTGTATGTGGTGGTTTTTTATTATAGCCTTCTGCCTTCGGTCCGCCGAAGATCGCAGCCGTATCTCAGTCGGCGCTTTCCCGGTTCGGGCCGCTTTTCCCGCTGGCGTCAGGCCTTTCGTCTCAACCTCTGCTTTGGACTGGTTCTGCTTGAAAGAGCCATCATGGGCATTACCGGACGGATGGATTTTTCCGTCGATGACCAAAGCGAGGAGCGGATCAGGCAGCTTTTGGCCGAAGGCCGGGGGCTGGTGGTGCTTTCCGCCCATGTGGGCGCCTGGCAGACCGGATTGGGGCGGCTGGACACCTTTGGAACTCCGATCAACATCGTTCAGCGGCGACAGTCAGCCGACGTTGATCGCCACTATTTTGAACACCGAAAAGGAGTTAAAGCCCCCAACATCATTGAGGCCGCAGAGCCCGTGGTCTCGCTGGCAGCTATGACTTCAGCCCTTGTCCGCAGGGAGGTGCTTTGCATGATGGGCGATCGGGTCTGGCCAGGCGAGAACCTGACCTTCAAGGTGTCCTTTATGGGTGGACCTATCCTGATATCGGCCATGCCCTTTTACCTGGCCAACAAAGTCGGGACGCCCATCGTTGTGGTGTTCACCCGCCGCACCGGACGCTCGCAGGGCGTCGGCGAGATTTGGACAATCATCAGGCCCAGGTCCGACTCCCGAAATACTGATGACTTGGCTCCCTACGCCAAGATTTTTGCCGACCATTTGGAACGATATGTGGCGGCTGAGCCTTTTGAGTTTTTCAATTTTTACGACTTGTGGAATATTGGAGATGGGCATGTCGATTAAAGACGACCTGAAAAAATGGGTCATTAACGATCTTCATTTGGAAGACGTGACCCCTGAGGGGATAGTCGATGATGAGCCGCTATTTGGCGATGGCGGACTGGGCTTGGATTCCCTGGACGCCGTCGAGCTGGTGGTGTTGATTCAAAAACGATTTGGCGTTGTAATCAAAGATATGGAGGAAGCCAAGGAAGCATTCGTTTCCGTTAATTCCTTGTCTGAATTTATACTCGGTCGTCAAGCCGGGACGGCGTGATGAGGTCATGGAAGCGCTGGTAAGCGGCATAGGCTGCCTTTGCGCAGCCGGACGAAAGGTGGCCGAAATCTGGCCAAACCTGACTGGCGGCTTAAACTCTAGCCCTAGCCCCCCGGAAAAGCTGCTACAACTGGCCCGGAAACTGAATTTGGGTGAGCTGACCCATCCGGCTTTTACAGTGCCGAATGACTGTTTTCCCGATGGAATCCGCCACACGTCCAGGGACACCCTGGCTCTGGCCGAGTCAGCGGCCCGTGAGGCCTTGGCCATGTCCGGTCTGGAGATTGGCCAATTATCCGACGATCGCAGCGCCGTAATCGTGGGCAGCACCGTTGGCAATGCCCTGCATTTTTTAGAAGACTACGCTGCCTTCAAGCAGGGGCTGGCCTCGAGCTGGGCCGGCTTTCATGATTATTTCAATTGCAACCCAGCCGTGGCCTTGGCCCAAATCTTGAAAATAGGCGGCCCCAGTTTGACTGTCGGCAACGCCTGCTGTTCCGGTAGTGATGCGGTCGGCCTGGGGTTGGAGATGATAGCTTCCGGGCGCTGCGAGCGGGTCCTGGCTGGCGGGGCCGATGCCCTGAGCCTGGTCCCATATATAGGTTTCCGCCGGTTAATGATTTATTCCGATCAAGCCTGCCGGCCCTTTGATCGTGACCGCCGCGGCCTGAACCTTGGTGAGGGAGCTGGTTTTTTGGTGATTGAGTCGGCCAGAGCCCTGGAAAAAAGAAAGGGGCGAGCACTGGCCAAACTGCTGGGCTACGCAGCGGCGGCCGATGCCCATCACTTGACTGCGCCCCACCCGGAGGCGACCGGGATAAGAAAGGCGATTCGTTCAGCTTTGCGGAGGTCCGGTTTAACCCCGGACTCATTGGCCTTTGTCAGCGTCCACGGTACGGCTACGGCGGAAAATGACCGGGTCGAGGCCTTGGCCTTGCGCTCGGAAGCGCCTGACGCTTCAGTGTGGGCCCTAAAAGGCTCCACCGGTCACACCCTGGGGGCCGCCGGCGCAGTGGAAGCGGCTCTTTCCGTGGCCGCCCTTGATTACGGTCTTCTGCCCCGAAGTTATGGCTTTGTCACCTTTGATCCGGCTTTGGGACTGCGGCCGACGGAGCTTTCCCAGCCCATAACCAAATCGGCGGCCATGTCGATATCTTTGGGCTTTGGCGGCGGCAACTCCGCCCTGGTTTTCGGGAGCGTCAAATGACCATCCTGGCAATCCAAAAGATGGGCGGTTTTTGTCCGGCCGGAACTCTGCGTGAATTGTTCCTCCTCCTTGAAAACAGCCAACCCCTTGAGGGCGAAGTCATGGCCGGGGAATGTAATGCGGCGGGCTTGAAGCAATCTCCCCGGATGCCATCTGGACCGCTCCTTCGGCGCGTTCCTCGCCTGGCCAAAATCGCCCTGCGGGCCGCTCTGGACGCGGTCGATTGGCCATCGGGCCTTGAGGCCTTGATTATCAGCGCATTTTACGGTTCAGTGACCAGCACCTTTGAATTTTTGGACTCCATCCTCAATGACGGGGCGGACTTGGCTTCACCCACGGCTTTTTCCCACACCGTAACCAACATGACTACTGCTTTCGTAAGTCAATATCTGAAAATAACTGGTCCGTGTCTGACCTTGACTCAGCCGTTGCTTACTCCATCCTTGGAAGCCGCCTGGGCACTGCTCTCAGGCGGACAAGTGACCAATGTTTTGTGGGGAGCGGTTTCCGAACGATCCAGCGATATGGCGGCCATTGAAAAATTGTCCGCCCGCCAACCGGTAACCCTGACCGACGGAGCGGTATTTTTTGAGCTTTGTCTTCCCAACCCGCACCACCAGGAAATTTTGGTGGAGTTCGGTTCCCAGGAGTCATCCGGCTTCGAGCCGTCCCCATATGGCGATTTGGTCTTTGGATCCGGCTCGCTGGCTCTGGCCTTTCGTCTGGCGCTGACAAGTTTGTTGGCCGAAAAATCATCAGATCGGTCGCTCTCCCAAGTCGTCTCCGACGGCCGGGAGCGATTGGTCATCAGCCTCAGCCGGAGCGGTTTATGAACAGAGCAGACGCCCCCCTTTTGGACGAAAGCGACTTTATTCGCGTTATTAGGAGTGCCGCCTGGGTGGTTGTGTCCAGACTGCAGGGGCTACCCCCCGCCCTTGCATCGCTGGAAATTTTTACTGATCAAACCTTGGCGGAGTTCGATTTTGCTGAAAGTTGGCCGGTGATCCACCAAACCATGGTCGCATTTTTGGGGCTGACTGACTTGCCTCTTCCAGATTTGACCAAAACCGTAGCCGATTACGCCCGACACCTAAGCGACAATTGGCTTGACGGTTGTCATCAGATAATTTTTCACACCTCAGGCTCAACCGGTGAACCTAAACCATTTTCACATTCTGAAATACTGATTAAACAAGAAGCCCTGGAAACTGGTAAATTGTTTTTCGGGCTCAAACGGGTTCTGGTCACGGTGCCGCTTTTGCACAGTTATGGATTCATTTTCGGATTGATGCTGCCAAAAACCAAGTCGATTCTGGTCCTAGACGAGCCCCCTCTGCCAACCATTTTGGCGGAAGTCTTGAAACCTGGTGATCTGGTCGTGGGTTTTCCCTTGTTGTTTGCCAAGCTCGAGACAATCAAGGTGCCTGAAGTCCAGTTTTTAAGCGCCACCGACTTTTGTTCGGACAGTGCTTTCCAGGCGATAATGGACAAAGGTGTTGCCCGGCTCACTGAAATTTACGGTACCTCGGAAACCGGGGCCGTGGCCGTCAGATATTCCCCCGGTCCATTTCAATTACTTGACCACTGGCGCCAAGCCGATGATCGTCACTTGGCTCGCCAATTGCCCGGCAGCTTTGAGCAAAAATACGCACTCTCAGATCATCTGCTGTGGTCTGATTCCCGCAGCTTCACCATCGCCGGACGACTTGACGACGCAGTTCAAGTGGTTGGAGTTAACGTTTATCCCAACTGGGTGGCCTCAGTCATCAAGCTTCACCCTCAAGTCAAAGAATGTGCCGTAAGATTGATGAAACCATCCGAAGGTTTTAGACTCAAAGCTTTTATCGTGCCCTACGGTGACTTCTCGGAAGCCGAATTGAGGCAGGACTTGACCCTTTTTTTGCGTTCCAGGCTGAACCCCGCCGAACGGCCGGGACACTTGACATTTGGGTCGCAGCTGCCGCTTACCATCGCCGGCAAACTGACGGATTGGAACATATGAATTTTAGTAATCATCCATTTTGTTGGCTAATCAAAAAGCCATTGAGCTTGAAGCGGAACAGGGTTCCGCTTTTTTTGGACTTACCAAAAGTCTGCCGATTATTTGGATGTTTTGGCGATTAAAGTCACGAATATAATTTATAAATGAAAATTTCAACTATTAAACAAGATAAAATACAGCTTTTTAGCAAAAAAATATAAAATTTTAAGCAAAAATAGCGTATTTGGTGGAAAAAATTCAGTGGGGTGTCAATCTCCAAGCTACCCAGTGCTCTAAATTCTGTGTGCGTTCAGGCCCCCCCTTGAGAGTCCGAGGTGAGTGTTAGAGTCATAATGAGAGACATAATAGCTCAGGTTATTTTTCCCATTTTTGGCTAACCCTGTTCAATGGAATTGCAGCTCATTTTGGGAGTCATCAGCCCAACTAAGCCAGATTTTTTTGTTCGA
>JAISWF010000022.1 GCA_031271165.1 Deltaproteobacteria bacterium | reverse complement strand
GGTTTGCGCTCCCGGGTGGGCACGATTTTTCCGGTCGCCTCGTCAACGCGCCCGACCAGCTTGCGCCGCGACCGTGGTTGCTGCTTCTCCTTGTCCCAATATGATTCGTTTTCATAGGCGTATGTGATGCCCACGCGTTTGTCTTTCTGATAGATGATGCCCATGACCGCCCTCCATTTTCATAGTGATGATAGCATATATCATCACTATGAAAATGTCAAGCGAAATATGCCTCCTGTATTGAAATTGCAATACTATTCGGCCGAAAAACGGCTCACATAGTTATGAATTCACGGGAATGCAGGATTTTACCAAGGCGTCCTCGGCTGCGGACCTGACCAATGGCCGCCGAAAAAGGCGACCGCTTGGGAGCAAGCTCATTTGGGTTCTCCCCGGCTGAACTCGCATTGGGCTCGCCTGGGGCCCCATAAGAGAGGCTAAGGTCCTCTTGGCTCAGATATTTTCTTCGTCAAAGGAACCATTTTTATTTCGGATCGGTTTGGTACTATAGGGCTTTTGACCGCTTTCAGAATTTTGATAGCGCAAGCGGTTTCCTAAATCACCTTTGGTGTGGGGAGGAGCCACCCAGAGCTCCACTCTGAGATTGCCGCCAATAGCCATGATTATAGGCGTAGCCACCACGGTCAAAACCTTGCCCCCTTTGGTCCAAGTGGAGACCAATTTGATGTTTTGGGCCTCAGCCAAAGGACTCCAGCCGTAAGACGGCAAATGATTATCATAATAATCAGCCAGTTCGTCAACGGTCATCCGGCCGACCACGGTCACCACGCCGGCCAGTATGTCCCGGCGGGAATAGGTAAAGGTATTGTCTTTTTCCAGAGTCATGGTGGCGGGATAGGGGACGTCGAGAAATTCGGCAAAACTTTCTTCGTCACGGCTGGGAGCTTTAGGCCCAGAAGTGTCTTTGATGGCCACGTTCAGGCAGCCGGCAGCGGCCAGACCAGCTAAAACCAAGAGACAAAAGGACAGTTTTTTTAAGCCCGGGCTGAGGCGCTCGGATCCGGCAGAGTTCATCAATACCTCCTTTGGGCCGCCTGAGCGGCTGAGGGGGAATATACCCAAAAAATCAAAGGCGTCAGATCATTACCGATCCCGCTTGACCGTATAATAGGCCAACTCAACCAAAAGGTCGCGTTCGGCGGTCGGCGGCAAAACTTCTAGGGCGCCAGCCGCTTGCTTGGCCTGGCGCTGGGCCTCAGCCATAGAAAGATCGGAGCCCGAACCTTTCTCAACCAGACTTCTGGCCTCCAAGCGCACTTCCTCGGACGGATTTAAGATCGCACCCAGCTCCAAAAGCCTTTGCCGATCAAAACCGGCCAGATTGTCCCGGGCCAGGATAAACGGAAGGGTGATCCGGCCCTCGGCCAGATCCTGACCAACTGGTTTACCCAAGGTCCCGGCCTTGGACCGGTAATCAAAAATGTCATCAATAATCTGAAAGGCTAAGCCCATCCGGCGGCCGTACTCCGACAGGGCCCGGCTTTCATTGGGGCCAGCTCCGACCAAGCAGGCGGCTGTATTGCCCACTGTTTCCAGCAGCACTGCGGTTTTACGGTAAATGATGTCAAAATATTCCGATGTTTGAAGATCAACCCGGTGGCTGGCCTTTAGCTCGGCCAGTTCCCCCAGACTCAACTCTCTGATCAGTTCGATCACCAAAATCACGGCTTCAAGGTTTTTTTTACTCAAAGACATCAGGCCGGCTTTGGCTAACAAGTAATCGGCAGCCAAAACCGTCTCCGGCACCCCAAAAATATGGTGAACCGCCGGCCGACCTCTGCGGGTGTCCGATTGATCGACGATGTCGTCATGCATGAGAGTGGCCATGTGGAGGAGCTCAAATGTCAGAGACAACTTGACGACCTCATCATCAATCTCGCTGCCCAGGGCGCCGGAGGAAAGGCAAAAAATCATTGGTCTTAAGCGTTTGCCGCCACCGATCAAACTATAGATCCCGATCTCACCAAAAAAGCATTCATCCTCCTCTAAGACTTGACGAAGGGAATTATTGATGCGTTCAATTAAGGCAGTCAGAGCAGCTGGCAGGGTGCCGTCAGACATGGGATAACTTTCTTAAACCAAGACAGCGGCCAGATCGTAGGGGCCGGCCTTGGTAAGGCGGCCCCGGACCAAGCTACCGGCCTGAGGCTGGGGACCATCAAAGTAAACAAGCCCGTCCACCTCCGGGGCCTGAAATTCGGTCCGGCCGGTCATGACGAGATCGCTTTCGGCGGACAGGCCCTCGGCCAGGATATTAAGCTCGGTGCCGAGCCTGGCCCGGTTGATGGCCAACGATATCCGCCTTTGCCTGGCCATCAGGTTCCGGCGGCGCTTTTCCTTGACCAAGGCCGAAACCTGCCCTGAAAAGTCGGCCGCCGCCGTACCTTCTTCGGGGCTAAACTTAAATACTCCAACATGGTCGAAAGTTCCATCTTCGACCAAACGAACCAGCATATCATAATCTTTATCAGTCTCCCCCGGGAAACCAACCATCAGAGTGGTCCGAAGGGCCAGATTTGGCCACCAAGCTCTCAGCCGTCTAACCAAAGCCAGAGGATCGGATGCCTTGCGGCCCATCCGCCTGAGGACAGCCGGGGAAGCGTGTTGGAGAGGAACGTCAAGGTATGGAACTAATTTTGGCACTTTGGCCAAGGCCTGGACCAGTTGGCTGGTCAGCCTTTCCGGGTAGGCGTACATGAGCCTGAGCCAGTTAAAGTCTCCGGCAGCGGCGATATCGGCGGCCAAATCGGCTAAATTCCGCTCCCCTTCCCGCCAGGCTGTCAGATCTTGGGCCACCAGCGTCAGCTCCTTGACTCCAGAAGCCGCCAAATAGGCCGTCTCCGCCACCAGCTTGTCAGTGGACTTGACCACCAGCGGTCCCCTGATGGTCGGGATCAGGCAGTAAGCGCATTTATGATTGCAGCCCTCGGCCACCTTAAGCCAAGCCCGCCAAGGCGGGGTGCCAGGAAGGCGCTCCCAGGTCTCAAACGAACCGATCTCAGCGGGTTGTTTTTTTCCAAACATTGACGAGACGGCGGCCACAAACCCCTGGTAGTCAGCCGGGACCATAACCAGATCCGCCTCCGGCAGATTTTTAGCCAAATCTCCGGCGTAACGCGAGGCCAGACAGCCGACCACGGCCAAGCGGGCCCCCGGCTTTTTAGCCTCGGCCGCTTCAAGCACTGCCGCTACTGCCTCCCGGACTGCCGACTCAATAAAGGCGCAGGTGTTGACCACAATTAAATCGGCCTGTCCAGCGTCTAAGGTGGGCTTAAAGCCAAGACTTTGGGCGGCACCCAGGAGCCTTTCGCTGTCAACCAAATTTTTGGGACACCCCAAGGAGATCAGATGGACAGCCAGGTCTTTTGTCACTGGGGCCCTGTCTCCCCGATGGGGGGCACTGGAGCCATACCAAGACTTTTTTTGGCCTCCCCCCAGAGCCTTTCAAGCTCTTCAGAGGGGGCCTGCTCGGGCTTAAGACCCTTTTCGGCCAGAGCGGCCTCAATAAACTCGAAGCGGGCAATAAAGCGGCGGTTGTAGGCATCCAGGGCCTTTTCGGCCGATATTCCCGAAAGCCGGGCCAAGTTGACCACCGAGGCCAAAACGTCCCCGATTTCATGGCTCAGCCGTTCTTTGACCTCGGAAGCGGACCCATCGGTCTTGGCCAGCTTGGCGACTTCGGCCAGTTCAGCATCAAGCTCCTGGAGCTCGGAATCAAGCGTCCGCCTGACCTCGTCGACCGACGAAAAATCAAATCCAGAGCGGCCGGCTTTTTGGCCTAGTCGATGACACCGGGTCAGGGCCGGCAGCTCCTTGGGAACCGAGGAGAGGACCCCGGCAGTTGGTTTAGCGGACCGCTTGATCTTGTGCCAAAGCCGAAAAAAGGAATCCAGATCATCGCCAACCACTTCCTCGCCAAACACATGGGGATGCCTGGTGAGCATTTTGTCGGTGGCCGAATCAAAAATCTCTTTTAAACCGAAGGAAAACCGCCTTTCGGCCAGGCGGCCCAGGAAAACCAAAAGAAAGGCCACGTCCCCGGCCTCTTCCCGCACCGATGGTCCATGGTCCTCATTTAAGGCCTCCCGCAACTCATAGACTTCCTCCAGAAAGTCCTCGGTTACGGTTTTAGTAGTCTGGCGGCGGTCCCAAGGGCAACCGCCCACTGGGTCCAGCAGACCATCAATTAAAATTTCCAACCTGGTCAAAGCTCTGGTCGAGTCTGGACTAGGGCCGGCGGGCGGAAGCGGCGGCCGTAAATCTTTCTCACTCATTGGCCGGTCTCGGCCAATTTGGTGCCGTCTGAGATGAGGTCGGGGTCTGAGCCGATGCCGGAGTCTGGGTAGCGGGAATGGCGGTCCCGGGAGAAGGTCTTTCAAAGAGCCCGCGATTGTCAGTTATAAAACGGCGAATCAGTTCCTGATCGACTTCTTCGGGTTTGATAGTGCTGAGTTTTTCCAGCCAGACCTGGGAAATGCGCTCGGGAGCGGCCTGAACCAAAGTCTTCAGAGTAAAAAAATCGGTGGGTACGTTATAAAGGGCAGCCTGGGCCGACGAGGAGGCCGGAGTAGCGGAGGCCGGTGGTTTGGATAACTCTCCGGTCAAAACCTGACCGGTTTGGGTCACCACCCGGCGAAGGGTTTCCGGGAGCCAGCTCCTGACTTGATTGCAGCCGGGTTCAATATGCGGCCAGAGGATCGAATCGGAGTAAAATTCCTGCCCTGGTTCGGGTTTGACAAAAACATTGGTGGCGGTTAAAAGGATCAGGCACAAGATCGAGCCTTTAAGAACTCCCAGAGCCCCACCGGCCAGACCGCTGCATAAAGGGGTAATCGTTAGTTTGACAATTTTATCAACAAAAATTGCCATTAGTCCAATTAAAAAATATACTATTATATAAATAACAACAAAACTTATTATGCTGCGATAAGCTGGGGAATCCAGGACAATTTTGAGCTGTTCGGCCCCGGACGGCCAATAAGTGCTGGCGGCCCAAAAAGCCACAAACAAACCTAAAATACCAACGACTTCCTTGACCAAGCCTCTGAATATTCCCCTGATCAAAAAATATGACATAATTACAGCTATGGCAATATCTAGGGCGCTCATTGTTTAAGATTCTCCATTAGGGATTTTTTCCTGCTTATCTTTCCTCTGGGAGCCAAGGCGCCCCGAAAAATATAGGAACGACCGAGTAAGCCCGACGATAGGTTGTCACCATAAATCAGTTTGAGATTATCTTTCGGCCGAGGCAGTCTGATAATCAATGGCTGCTGTTTCCGCTTATGACAGCGGAATTTAAAGACAATTAGCCAGCCGAACCCTCGGCGGTTATAGGCAGAACTAAAACCCGGCCCAAACCAAAGCCGTAAACCGTCGAGATCATCCGGGCCCAAAGCCGGATATCGACGGACATTAACTGTTAAATATACCCGAATTCGAACTTTGATGAAAGGACAAAAAAAGAAGGCTGGTTCAATTATTGCGGACTGGACATTTGAGCTATTTAAAAGCTGGCCGGGGACGAACGACGCTGATTTTAGGCGGCGTCTGACCATCTTCGAGCAGCTCAGCGGCGAAGGCCTCAATGGCCGCCTCGGCCGCCACCTGTTCCAAATCGTTTTTGGCTTCCAGCCGCCAGACCCCGTCAGCCAACTGGGCGGCAAAGATATCTCTTTGTTTACCCAAAGCCTTAAGAACCCTCAGAGAGCCCTTGACCGGATCCTCCAAAGCGTCTTTGGCCTGCTGAAAGGTTATGGAATCGGTATCGAAATCTGACATCATCTCTCCTTTTTCGGTCAAACTTAGGCTCACGGGCATGGTCTTAAGCTGGTAATCTTGGCTGAGCCGGCTTTAACAGTACCGTAACCCCTATGACTCTCTCATCCCAACCAAGATTGCAAAAATGCTTGGTTATTATAGCACAGCACTTTTGCCGCCGCAGGGTTTTCCTAAAATCTCTGAAATCCGTCAGCTTTCGATTGCCAACAATTTTGGCCTTTTGTTAATTACCTGGCTCCCCGCCGCCAGCAGTCAAAGTTTTTCTCTGGCCTAATTGATCGATATTTGCTAAATGTCTGACAATAATTAAGTTTATTGCGCTATAGCTTAATGCAATATTATCATTAAGAAATTAACTATGAAAACCAAGACCAAATACCTGCCGACTGTTTAACCGGACTGATTCATACTGATTCATTTTATAACCCCGACACCTGCAAAGACTCTATCGGCTCCTCATATAACAAAGGTCCTGGGACTTTCTGACCAACAATCTCACCAGAATTTATCAGCAGTTGGCGGCCCCACCTGGATTTGCCTTTTTGATGAGACCCTCTATGCTTAAAAAAATTTTTCCCCCTTTTAACCTGAATTCAATTACTATATTTATGAAAATTCATTGAAAACTGTAACATGTTGAAATTACGGCGAAATATAAATGCTTGACATTCTCTTTCTCTAAGTATAAAATAATTTGTACTTAGAGGAGGCCACAGATGGCTTGCATTATTGAGCGTGTTGATAAGAAATCAGGTGCTATTTATCTCTACGAAAGCGTTTGCTATTGGGATCGGGAAACCAGTCGTCCAAAGACTCGGCAAACCTACATTGGGAAAAAAGATCGTATCACAGGTGAAATTGTTCCCCCTAGAAGGAAATTAGCCAACAAGGCCAAACAAAATCCTAAAAAAAATTTCGAAAACCATTTAGATACAACAGAACAAGTTATACAGACCGAAGAATTGATTGACTTACCAATGATTGAAGACGATGGAGCTTTCTGTACTACTAGAATAATCGGTCCTTATCTTCTATTAGAATTAATTTCTAAGCAATTAGGCAT
>JAISWF010000008.1 GCA_031271165.1 Deltaproteobacteria bacterium | reverse complement strand
TCATACCAAAAATGGATTTTATCTATTAATTGCTTCTGACCATCCGAAGGCTTCATTATGCCCTTTATTTTTAGCTCCGAAAGAGTAGTTTCCAGCCGATCGGCAAAAAGAGGGACTAACTCATCGCGGAGAAAGCCGCAAATGCCGCCATATTTGGGATTGAGTGATATGTCGTTGAGGTGATTGGCTCCTGAATCCATGGAAGTCAAAGCGTATCTGGTAATGCCGGTGACCATGGTAAAGTGGATACAGGGAACTACGTCCGGAGCTTTAAGAATGGCAAAAAAATCGTGTAGAACCTTGGCGTTTGATTTGGCTATTTTTTGGTCTTCCATCATCCTGGTGACCGGAGCATCATACTCATCAACTAAGATCACGACTTTTGAGTTGGTTGATTCATAAAGAGCTTTAATAAGTCGGCCAAAATAAATATCGGGCGAATCCCCCATGACATCTAGATTTGATTTCTTAGCAATATCGCTTAGATTGGCGATAATGTTAGCCTCAAGGCGTTCGGAGCTGGTCGAGGACACTGAGAGACTTAAATGCAATACCGGATGCCTTGGAAAAACATAATGGACTTCCTCCCCAGCTATCCAAAGCCCTTCGAAAATCTTGGGATCTCCAACGAAAAGCTCCTTTATAGTGGACAACAGCAGGCTTTTGCCGAATCGTCTCGGCCTTGATAGAAAGAAGTTTTTTAGATTTGACCGCAGAAGTTCGTAGATGTATTGGGTCTTATCGGCATACAACAGTGGCTTGTCAGGATTTCGAATTTCGGCGAAAGTTGGATCATTGAGAGGAAGCAGTTTCGGGGGCATAGTTTCAGGCGTCATTTGGCTAACCATATCTTTAATCTTGAGTAGACTGTTAATATCGCTGGGCTATTTAAAACGACAGTGTTATTATTTGAGGCCACCAGCTTAGTATGACACGATAGCCAAGGTTTGGCAATATTTTGTGAGGCAGGTCGAAAGCGACAAAACGAAAGCGTCAAAATTCTCAAAAAAAGCGACCAATAGGTCTGAGCTGCCACCAGTATTGTGGTAATTTAGGTAGCAAGCCAATGGTCAGGCAGCGTCATGGTCGGACATGGAAGCTTCCTTGGCCTAATGCCTACCTCATTTCGGTTTCCACCTGAGTTCTTGAGTCTAATCACAACGAAATGCGCTACAAATTGCCCAAGGTCGGTTAGTAAAGATATTTCGAGGGCGAAAATTGACTCTGCGTTCAGGAGTAACCCACCAGTTCTGTCAAGGCCGGACCTCCTGGCGCAAAATCTGTTGGCCCCCTCTCTTAACCGGCCCAAGCCTTTAGGCGCGCCCCGCAGGCCATTGATTGATCAATAAATAAGGAAAAGAACCGGCCGGTAAAGGCGACTTCGTTGGCATCCCTGGTAGGCGGCGGCCGTCAAAATCCGGCCGGCCTCCCGTGCCTATTTTGGGCGTTTGTTGATGGCCCAGATCCAATACTGTGGCTACCCCTGGGGGAATAGATTTAGTTGGAGATATATAACAAAATCCAGCCCGGAAGTTTAAAATTTCAACAAAAGTAGAGATTTTAAACTTCCGGGCTGGACTTTTTTTAGCGACCAGTGTCGGTATTTTTTTAACTGATGGTTTTGGTCAGTCGCGAATAACTGGTTGAAAGACCAAGAACTTTTTTTCATCAACCAGTTTTTTCAATGTCAATTTTGATGACCGCCGCCAGGAGGCTGCGGGCATATTCATCCTGCACCCACGGCAAATCTTCTATTCGATCGACCGACTCTGTGATATGGCCACAATGAAGAAAAATGATGCGATCGCACATGTAGGTCACAGCAGTTAGATCATGGGTTATGAAGAAGTAGGAAAAGCCGTGCAATCGGCGAAGCTCTTGCAACAAGTCCATGACCTGGGTTTGGGTTGAGGCGTCAAGAGAACTGATGGCCTCATCCAGAACTATCAGTTTCGGTTTCACCGCCACAGCTCTGGCGATACATACCCGCTGCAGTTGTCCGCCGGAAAGTTCATGGGGATAACGTAAGGCGTAACTCGCCGAAAGGCCAACTTGATCAAGCAGTGATGCCACTTGGGACTGAACCGACTTATTTTCCGCTTGGCCTGATTTTGAAAGGACCCGAAGCGATTCCCCGATGATATCGCCAACCCGAAATCTGGGGTTAACCGAGGTAGTATAATCTTGAAAGACGATGCTTATTTGGTTTCGCAAACTCGATGAGCGGCTCCGGCCTGAGTAGATGTCATGCCCATCCATTGTCGCTTGGCCGCTGTCTGGCTTAAGAAGGCCGCTGAGCACCCGCCCCAGCGTACTTTTGCCACTTCCTGATTCTCCAACCAGAGCCAGGCTTTCCCCCTGATTAATAGTCAGAGAGATATTTTTTAAAGCCTGTTGACGTTCCCGACCGAAGACTGATTTTTGACGTTCCTTACGAAAACTAACGTTAACATTTTCCACTGTAAAATTCATACGGTTTTTCTCTCCCTGACCACCGGCTCTGTCGGGTTCATAATCTGTAAGAATTTATTCATAACCGCCATCTTCTTTTCGATCACAAAATTGGTGTAAGCGTCGGCTGGGTTATTGAGTACATCAAGCATGGTGCCTGACTGGGTGATTTTAGCATCGTGCATAACGATGACTCGATCTGCAATCTGGGAAATGACGCCAAGGTCGTGGGAAATGAAAATCATAGCCGTTCGGCATTCGTTCTTAATGCGCAAAAATTCCTGCAATATCTCATACTGGGTAATGGAATCTATGGCGGTTGTCGGCTCATCAGCGACGATTAAAGCTGGTTCCATGGCCAGGGCCAGGCCGATCATCACCCGTTGGAGCATCCCTCCACTTAACTGGTGGGGATACTTCTCCAAGACGTCGTCATGGTTCTGAATTCGCATTAATTCCAGAGTTTCCGCACATTTAGTCCGTATCTTTCCCCGGCCGAGCGAGGTGTGTTCAAAAAACCCTTCCGCCATCTGGTCCCCAATCCGATAAAGAGGATCAAAGCAGGCCATGGGATTTTGCAGGATCATACTGATCTGGCTTCCGCGAAGACGGCGTATCTCCTCCCCGGAAATCGACAAGAGTTCCTTTTCGCCGAACCGGGCCGTCCCGTCGACCTCGAAGGATCTGTCCAAAAGGCGTAAAAAAGCCTTGCAAGTCATGCTTTTACCACTACCGGATTCGTCGAGTATCCCCAGGCATTCCCCTTCGTCGACGGAAAAGGAAACATTGTCGACCAAAGTGATTTTTTCTTCTTTATAAGTCTTATCGCAGAAAACCGGTAGACTTTAGTCTAGCGGATGAATGCGTTCCGGTCATGATTAACCTTGATGCCGAATATACTCTTGTATTGTCGATAAACTCGCTTGCCCTA
>JAISWF010000074.1 GCA_031271165.1 Deltaproteobacteria bacterium | reverse complement strand
CTTTTTGTTTCTGATGCGGGTTCGCGCCTGGATCACACGGGAGACGCCTTGAATTGGTAAGTGGCCGTGTGAAAAAAACCGCCTTTCGTTGCCTTGGACAGGGGGGCTGAATAGTTACTTGAGAGGTTTGATGATTTCGCCCTGATGATGAGTACTAGCTTACTTGCATGTTTTGATTAAATGTTGTACAATTGAAAATCAAGCCATCGGCTCTTCTATATAAGCCATGAAATGCGTACTGCTCCTATAGCCCAAGGTTTTTAATCAAAAAACCCAGCCAACAAAAAAGCCGGATTTTTCTTGGCTTTGCCTAGCTCGCTGGGTGGCCAGGTTCAAATATAGTCGTAATCTTACACGAGGGTTGGTAAATACCTAATATTCGAGAGACTGACTTATCGCCATCGTCCTCTCAAAGTTCATCCTCAATTGATGTTACCATACGTTTAATTATTTGACCTAATAAACTAAACCATGAGAGGCTTTCAAAAATATTAGCCATCGCTAGGCGCATTGGCTCAGGAACAAAAGATCGCAGCCAGACCATCGACTTTGTTTTTAGGCGGTCTGGGCTCTGAGATGATTCGGCCAAGCCCCGGAAGCGGAAGCGGCTTAAGGCCGGCCCCTGAATTCCCCTGGGGAGCATGCTCCAGAGTTTTTCATGATAAGCCGCTTAGGCTGAAATAACAGGCTGGCCAGACTGACTATCCAGCGGAAAACCCAAATGGTGTTGGTCTTTTTTTTCAATACAAGTTGCGGCCAGGTAACCTCAATCACTCCCACCAATTATTTTTATTTGACCGCCGGAGGATAAGGAGCTTTTAACTATGAAATTAATATTACCCACTGCCATAGCTGACTTCCAGGTGATACGCGGATTTAAAAACGGTAAAACAACCGACCTAGAATATATTTATGCCGACAAAACCGAGCTTCTATATAATCTCTTAATAACAAGGAACCCCTATTTTTTTGCCCAACCCCGCCGTTTCGGCAAATCACTTCTGGTCGATACCCTGGATAATATCTTAAGAGGTCACCGGGAGCTTTTTAAGGGGCTCTGGATTGACAACTCCGACTATGACTGGAAGCCTTATCCAGTCATTCGGTTGAGCCTGGCTTCACTTGACCCAGAAAGTGTTGATACCGTTGAGAGGGTTTACTTTCATCACCGGGGTAACCACTCAGGCCTCCATTTTATCAGCTTTATCGCTCGTCGATCTGACCCTTGATGAAAAATATGCCAGCATCTGCGGTTTTACCGAGGCTGACTTGAATTCACTGTTTCCAGATTATATGGAAGAAATGCTGGAGATTTTAAAGACCAAAGGGGCGAGTCCACCAGAGGCGACGATAACCAACCTCAAAAAATTAATCACTGATTGGTATGACGGCTATACTTGGGATGGCCAGACCAAGATTTTCGACCCCTGGTCCATCCTGCATGCTTTTGAGAGAAATCTGTTCGGTGACTATTGGTCACAAACGGGGGGAGTCCCAACTTTCCTGGTCAACCTTGTCCAAACCGGTCTGGTCGATTTTAATGTGTTTAGGGTCAAAATATCCATCATTAAATCACTAAATAGGATTTTACTTGGTCAAACATTAACATTAATTCCGTTACTTTTCCAAAGTGGTTATCTGACCGTGGATAAAATCGATAAATCAAAAATAATCTCTGTATTTCATTTGAGAATTCCCAATCTAGAGGTAAAAGCTGGCATTATCCAGCTTTTGCTGTCAATGGAACCCATCAAACAACCTTTGGCGGCCTGGGAGAAAGCCTGTCGTATGGTCAGCTCTCTAATCAAACTTGATGCCGAGGGCTTTGAAAATGCTTTCGGGAGTTTTCTGGCCGAGTTCCCAGACAGCAGCCAGGCGCCCCCTGAAGCCTATTATCATTCGCTCTTTCAAGCGGCCTTGTTGTTAGCCGATGCCAAAATAGATTCGGAGGTTTTTGGTGGAATTTATGAAAGAGTGGCAATAAACCAAGACCATCGGAAAACTCTGGTAACTAGCCAACTTTTCAAGTAACCAGCTCTAAAAAGACTTAATTAAGGCCCCGGATTTGGTTGAATTTGGCCAGCCCATTGAAAGAAAATAATCCAATCGGCTCCTGGGTGATGACCTGCTGACAAAGAAATAATTGTCTGAGCCAATTGCGATCTTATATGGATAAATATGGGGTCACTGAAGGGTGGATGGTGATTTTTGATAAAAGCGCTGACCAGACCTGGGAGCAAAAATAAACTGGGGAGACAAAGGAATTTGAAGGCGTTACTATCCACTTTATTGGTTGTTAATAGCCATACTTTTTGACAATTTGATGCAGTTCAAAATATTGAAACCAGGCCCGAGGTTTTCAGCCCGCCGCTTAGCCCAACACCTCACCAGGACCAGGTCTTCATCTTTTGGCCGGGTGAAAATGACTGTCATCGCCAGATGTAATTTGTTTAGGGCCAAGTTTGAGGTGATCGGTTGAAACTGTTCCCATCGGGCGGCGTTATTGAGGCCTCTGAGGCTGCCCAGAAGGTTGACAGCCCTTAACGGCGCCTCAAAAGCAGACCGCCCCTGATTTTTGAAAGTTAAGAACCCGCCAAATCGGCCTCCAGACGGCTGGCTTGGTTGAGGCTCAGCCCCTGGCGCAGTTGAGGGGCTTTTTTTCGGCCAAGATGAGTGGTGCGGCTGTAGCTGGTCTATCAACCAAATCGACTTATTCTAATTTGCTTTTAAGAATTCCTTTTAGTATAATGCTGGCCAAGGAGGATTCTTATGGCCAGAACAGTCAAATTTTCTCAGGAGCATTTGAAAAAAGCTATTGAGCTGAGAGA
>JAISWF010000068.1 GCA_031271165.1 Deltaproteobacteria bacterium | reverse complement strand
GATACACTACAAACCATTGCTTAGTATAGCCTGTATAAGAACTCAAAATTCATAGGTGGCGTCAACCAGAAAAGTTGTATGCCGATCCTTTTTGTTGACGTCAACCCGATATCTAGATTCTATCAAATTTAAAGAATCATTTGGGACCAAACTTTGTTGCCAGACGATCGTAATTTGTAGATAACGTATTTTTAGTTCATGTAACTATATAGTACTGTGCGGCCGCCAAGCTGAGAGATTTTTTACATGGATTTTTCCGTGGACAGCGATTAAAATGGGCCCTAAAGTTGCTCCCCGGCTTGCTGGCGAGCACTCAAATCCAAAATAACCATTAAAACTACTGCTTTTAGTAAAATTATTTTTAACCTTGACCGGGTTGAGGTTGGCGTACAAGTCCCGAAGCGACTTGGCAACCTTGGGCTAGCTGGCCTCGGCGGGCCAAAAAAGAGTAGTTGAGCCATGCCCAAATTATAACTTGGACGCGGTTAACCAGAAAAGCGAGAAAAAATGTTTTTTAAATTGATTATTGCCGCTATTTTTAGCCTTTGTCTAATCGCTGCCCCCGTTTGGGCTCAAGAAGCCGGCACCAAAAGAACGGTGGTCGTCTTTGAGACCACATTGGGCACTTTTAAGGCCGAGCTTTATGATGACTTGGCTCCCAAGACAGCCGGTAACTTTAAGAGCCTGATTGAGAAGAAATTTTACGATGGGACGATTTTTCATCGGGTTATTGCCGACTTTATGATTCAGGGTGGGGATCCCGATGGTACCGGCCGGGGCGGCCCGGGCTACAAGATTGACGACGAGTTCGGTCCGGGACTGGTTCACAATGCGCCCGGCATCTTGTCGATGGCCAATGCCGGGCCTAACACTGGCGGCTCTCAGTTTTTTATCACCTTGGCCCCCACCAAATGGCTCGACGGCAAACATGCCATTTTTGGGAAAGTTGTCAGCGGCCTGGACGTGGTTGAGGCTATCGGTAAGGTTCAGACCGGCCAAGCTGATCGGCCGGTGACTGAAGTTAAAATTGAGCGGCTTTATGTGGCTCAAAACTGACCACTAAAATGGCTCCTGTGGGTGGACCCTAAAAAAAGCGAGAAAAAAATGTTTTTCATATTTGCTGCTGTCTTAATCCTTAGCCTTGGTCTGACTTGCTCGGCTAAGGCCCTATCATCCGCTCCTCCAAAAAAGGTGGCCGTCTTTGAGACCACCCTGGGAAACTTCAAAGCTGAGCTCTATAACGACTTGGCGCCTAAGACGGCCGGTAATTTTGTGAGCTTGGTTGAGAAGAAATTCTACGACGGGACGATTTTCCACCGGGTCATCGAAGGCTTTATGATTCAGGGCGGAGACCCCGAAGGCTCCGGCCGGGGCGGCCCAGGTTACGAGATTGAAGACGAATTTGGGCCTGGACTTGTTCACAACGCATCTGGCATCCTGTCGATGGCCAATGCCGGCCCTAACACCGGCGGGTCGCAGTTTTTCATTACTTTGGCTCCCACTAATTGGCTTGATGGTAAACATGCCATTTTCGGGAAAATCATCGAAGGGTTTGATATTGTCGAGGGCATTGGCTCAGTCGATACCGACCGCAGCGATCGCCCGCAAGTCGAGGTCAAAATCCTGCGGCTTTATATTGAGGAAAACTGACCGCCAGCTCAATAATTGATTTTACAAAACCAAGCCCGGCCGGTGGTGTCAACCCTCCGGCCGGGCTTGGTTTTGTTATGGCCCCGGATAACCTTAAGCCCCGGTTTTTTTCAGAGCCGCTTGCCGGGCGGCCATTGGCAGGGTCAGGTTCATGCTGCCAGAGTTGTATCCGCCCAGATCCACTGTTGAATAAATAAAGCCCAGTTCCCGAAAATAATTCCGGACTGCCTGACGGTTGGCCGGAGTCATCAAGATGGTCAGGCCGTCTTCGTCGGTTTCAATTCTGGCCAAATCGCCTTGGGAATGAAATCTGACTCGGACTTGGCGCAGGCCCAGACCTAACAGGAAAGTTTCGGCCTGATCGACTTTGTCGAGTCGGTCCGGGGTGATGGGTTCACCGTAGGGAAAACGGGAAGCCAGACAGGCAAAGGAAGGTTTGTCCCAAGTCGGAAGCCCCATTTCTTTACTCAACAGCCTGACTTCGGCCTTGTTGAGACCGGCCAGACGCAGGGGGCTGACCACCCCCAGTTCTTTGATGGCCGTCATCCCAGGCCGGAAGTCGCCCTCATCGTCAATGTTGGAGGCTTCGACCACAGCTTTTAAACCTTGGAGCCGGGCTAACTCGTTTATTTTACTGAAAAGCTCATGCTTGCACAGGTAGCAGCGGTTGGGAGGATTGTCGGAAAAACCTGGCAAATCAAGTTCCTCGGAATCGACTTCGAGGTGTTTGAGGCCAAGGTTTCCGGCTAGCTCTCTGGCTGCCTCCAATTCCCGGGTCGGAAAACTGTGAGAGCGACCGGTTATGGCGACCGCTTGGTTACCCAGAATTTTATGGCTGACAGCGGCTAACAGTCCTGAATCAACTCCACCAGAGAAGGCTACAGCTACGCTTTGAAGATCTTTTATTATTTCTTCGAGTTTGGACGCCTTGACGGCAAGTTGGGGTGACAACATCCTCAGTCTCCATAAGCGGAAAATATGTCCAAAGCGATGGAAAGCTTCTAGCTGAGCGGGGCCTCAATGGTTCCTCCGCCCACAACCACATCGCCTAGGTAAAACACGGCGGCCTGGCCTGGGGTGACCGCTTTTTGAGGGGCTTTAAATCTTAACCTGACCATTTCAGGCCCAATCGGTTCGAGCACGGCCGGAAAGGGCGGCTGTCGGTACCGGATTTTGGCCTGCACTTCCAGAGGAGCGGTTAGCTCGTTGATCGAGATAAGATTGACCTCGGAAACAATGGCCCCGTCGGAGTAAAGCGCCCGCTCCGGCCCTACGGTAACGGAGTTGGTCTGGGCGTCAATTTTTACCACGTACAAGGGCTCCTGGCCGCAGATGCCCAGGCCTTTTCTTTGGCCCACGGTATAGTGGTGTATTCCTTGGTGGCGGCCGAGAGTCTGGCCCTTAAGATCGATGATATCCCCAGGGACAGGGAAGGGGCACAGATTTTCCACAAATCCGGCATAGGCTCCGTCCCGAACAAAGCAAATGTCCTGGCTGTCGGGTTTGGAAGCGTTGATGAGCCCGGCCTGACTGGCCAGGGAGCGGACCTCTGATTTTAAAATGTTTCCGAGGGGAAAGACGGTTCTGGCCAATTCTTCTTGGGTCAACCCGTAAAGGACGTAGCTTTGATCTTTTTCTGGGTCTTTGGCTTTTAAAAGGAGGCGGCGGCCGGTCTTGGGATCGGTGGCTGTTCGGACATAATGGCCGGTGGCCATAAGGTCAAGCCCCATAAGCTGGGCTCTTTCATAGAGTCGGGTAAATTTCAGGCGGCGGTTACAGTCGATGCAGGGGTTGGGAGTACGTCCTGACAGATAGGCCTTGACAAAGCGTTCAATGACTTCAGCCTGAAATAGTCGGCTAAAATTATGAACCTGGTGGTCAAAATCAAGTTTGTTGGATACTTCCTTGGCATCCAGGACATCGGTGAGTGAGCAGCAGCTTCGGCCGGTGGAAAGGCCCGAGTCAAAGGTGGAGGTTTGGGGCTGAGGGAAAAGCTGCATGGTTACCCCCACCACCTGCAGGCCTTGGCGCCTGAGAATAAGCGCCGCTACCGAGCTGTCAACTCCACCGCTCATGGCTACTAAGACGCCGCCCTTCCCGGATGCGGGGTTTACAACTGTCAATTTTTCCGGCGGTCCAAAGCCCGGTATCGGTAATAAAGAAAGAGATCGAAGGAGACCATCCCCAAATTAATTAAATAAAACACGGCCACATAGTTTAGACCATTGGGGGATATGAACTTGGCGGTCAGGCCCATGAGGTATCCGACAATTATAATAATCAGAAAAACTGGAGTCCGGCCACGGCTGGACTTAACCCGGAGACTGTTGAGGATATTGGCCGGCCAGGCCAAACCAAAGGTGACCATCATGGCGCTTTCAAAAATATTGGCGATTCCAACCATGCTCAGATACTACTATCGAAGGCGGTAAAGCGATAGCCCTGAATAAATTCGCTGGCCGACAGGCGAATTCGGCCCTCGGGCTGGAGTTCGTCGATGGTCAAAATGCCTTCAGCCGTGCCCACTTTCAGCCGGCTTTCGGGGGATAATCCCAATATTTGGCCGGGGGTGCCGGCACCTTCCCAAGCCCTGGCCCCATAGAGTTTGAAAATTTTTCCCTCAGCCGTAACCTGGGCCCCCGGCCATGGATCAACGCCGTTGATGAGGTTGGCCAATTGTCGGGCCGGGCGGGAGAAATCGATCCGACCGTCCTTTTTGGTCATTAGCCGGTTGATGGTGGACTGCTGCTCGTTTTGGGGCTTGGATTGGAGGGTGTCGGTTTTGAGTTTGGCGATGGAGTCCAGCAAAAGAGTGGCGCCCTCTTGAGCCAAAATGGCTTCCAGGGCCCCGGCCCCAATGCCTTCAGGGATTGGTAGTGACTTCTGAGCTACTACTGGTCCAGAATCAATTTTAAGTTCCATGAAACAAACCGATACCCCGCACAGCTCGTCACCTTCAATCAAAGTCCAATTGACCGGGGCAGGTCCACGGTGTTTTGGCAAAAGAGAGGGGTGGATATTAAGAGGTGGGGTAAAGCCGGTTTCAAGGAGTTTTGAGCCCAAAAAACCCCGGAAAGAGGCCACGACAAGTTGATCGGGCCGAGCTCGCTCAATGGCCTCCAAGGTATCAAAGGAGTTGACCGATTCGGTTTCTAAGACCGGAAAGCTCATCTTTCGGGCGGCTGTAGAGACCGGGGTCGGGGTGATGGTTCGGCCGCGACCGGAGGGGGCGGGGGGCGAACTCACCACCAACACCAATTTGTCGGGACCTTTGGCCAGGGCCTCTAAAGCGGGTATGGCGAATTGGCCGCTCCCGAAAAATACTATCCTCAGAGGATCGGATTTGTTGGTGGCAAACATAGGGCACCGTCAACGAAGGATTTTTTTGAGTTTCTTTTTATAAAGATCCTGCTTCAGACGGCTGAGGTGGTCCAAAAATAACACACCGTCGAGGTGGTCGATCTCGTGCTGGAGAATGACCGCCCGGCGGCCCTCGGCCGAGACGGAAAAGGGGCGACCGGTTACATCTAAGGCTTCGACTTCAACCATGCCCGCCCGGTGGACCTTGGCTTGGAGATCAGTGACCGACAGACAGCCCTCGTCAGAGTCCTGGTGGCCAACGGTGGCCACTATCTCGGGGTTGACCAGGGTTAAAACGTTTTGACCGTAGGTTTCGCCCTCCGAGGTCCAATCAACGACGATAAGCCTCAAGGGGCGGTTAACCTGGGGTGCGGCCAGACCAGCCCCGGGAGCATTGATCATGGTCATGGCCATGTCCTGGGCCAGGGTGGTCAGTTCTTCGTCAAAGGTTTCGACCGTTTTGGAAATGGTTCTCAACCTGGGATCTGGATATTTGAGTATCGGTAAAATGGTCATTAAACCTCAGACCTGTAAGTGCGGCCCCCCGACCGCCAAATGAATTTTTCGGCTTCAGGAGGTACCGACGAAGGTGTCTGATTATATCGCAATTGTAGCCCTAAGGTAAACCCCGGATGTCAGTAAGGTTATCCTTAAGTGAAAATCAATGATGGCGCCGTTTCCGGGAAGGGCTGGTAATTGTAAAGATAAAAAAACCTTCCCGAAGGGGAGGTTCCCTCTTCGATTAAGCCAGGTTAAGATGGTCACTTTTGGGCCGTCGAAAGACTTTTGCTCAGGCTTCACCGGTAACGGCCTTCAAGGCATGTCAGTTTAAATCTGTCCCTTCTGTTTTGTCATTTATAGCGATCTCGGTGAACGCATACCATCAAGCGATGCGGAAAGTTAAATCTTACTTCGATGAGGGATATAATTGGGTCGTAGACATTGACTTAGCTAGCTATTTTAATGCCGTAAACCACGAATTGGTACTTAATATGCTGATAGAGGAAGCGAAAGACGAGAGATTGATCTAGTTAATTAATAAATCATTAATAAATGGTGTTCTTGTCGATGGATTAATAGGTCTTACGGAGGACGGAGTTCCTCAAGGCAGTTTATGTTACATGTAATTCTAATTTGCTTTTAAGAATTCCTTTTAGTATAATGCTGGCCAAGGAGGATTCTTATGGCCAGAACAGTCAAATTTTCTCAGGAGCATTTGAAAAAAGCTATTGAGCTGAGAGA
>JAISWF010000239.1 GCA_031271165.1 Deltaproteobacteria bacterium | reverse complement strand
TGTTTCTGATGCGAGTTCACGCCTGGATCACACGGGAGTCGCCTTGAATTGGTAAGTGGCCGTGTGAAAAAAAGCCGCCTTTCGTTGCCTTGGACAGGGGGGCTGAATAGTTACAAAATCCGGTAATTCAGGTAATAAGGTTAAACTTACAAAAGGAATCTTTTCACTGTAATTAACTTAGACTTAGATTCTCATTATCACAGCTGTCCAAGAAATCGTCAGACTGGGGGTTGGGTAGGATAAACCATAGGAATTAAGGTCACCTCATCGCCCAACACGGGCGAATTGAAATTCTATCCCCACTTTAGCCAATTCTCCAGGGTGTTGTCCCCAAAAAGCCCCAGGACGAACTCCCCATGGAGGCTGCGGGATGGGCGCTTAACTCTATCCAGCCCTTACGGGGCTAAGATTTCAAGGCGATCATAGGATTGATCTCCTCAAGACAGATCTGGCCAAGGGTTCTTAAGTTTAGCTGTCCAACAAATCGGGCCTGTCCCGACCTGGGCCTTGTGACAGCTGACCCAAACGGCCAAGCCGATCTAAAATAACCTGGGCAGCATAGGTTTTCCATCTGACCAAGGCATTGTTGGGGAATGGTGACTTGCTTTTCCCATACAGACAGGCGGATGCGTTTCTATACAGAAAGCCTGACATCGCTCTACTTCACGGCTGCTAGCCACCGCAAGGCCTCACAGAACCTTGACTTAAATTATTTTTAACCCGAGGGAAAAATATCTGAAAAGGGTATGTTTTTATACATTGTTATACACGCAAAACATGCTCCTGAATTCTTCGATGGCTATAATACTGAGATAATTTTCTGAACATAATTCTATTTATCGCAATAATTATTCATAATTACGATTCCGATCTTGGGCCCGTAACTTAATTTTTTCTTGGACAGTTATGTTCAACTATAGATCGTAGCTTTGCCCCAAAAACAGTGCCTTTTCTAATCTAACGCTTTTCCAAGATTTTATCATGTGTCAGTTATGAAAATTTAATTAGGGCTTGTAATGAAAGTGAAGTTTGTCGCATGAAAAAAACACGGCTCAGTTCCTGATATTTGGGTTAGGCTATTTGCAAAATGGTCTACCATGAGATGGCATAAAATTGGCTTGGGCAACTACTTTACTCATATACTTAATTTGCCTTCTTCGTATCCTGCACTACTTACTCGCCTTTTTTATACAATTCGCCCAAGTTATACCTAGCCATTTCATGTCCTTGTTCGGCGGCTTTTTGGTACCACTCAACCGCTTTGGTCTTGTCGACTGAAACACCTTCGCCTTTATCATACAAAAAGCCCAAGTTATTCTGGGCATCTGCATCGCCTTGGTCAGCTGCTTTTTGGAACCACTCTGCCGCTTTGTTTTTGTCGACCAAAACACCTCTGCCATAGTAATAAAGTAAGCCTAATTCATACTGTGCCTCGGCATGGCCTTGTTCAGCTGCTCTATGAAACAACTCAATCGCTTTGACCATGTCGGTTTTAACCCCATCGCCATAGTAATACATTATGCCCAAGTTTTTTTGAGCAGATGCATGGCCTTGGTCGGCAGCTTTTTGGTACCACTCAGCCGCTTTGGACTTGTCGACTGAAACGCCTTCGCCTTTTTCATACAATACACCAAGTTTATATTGAGCAGACGCATAGCCTTCTTCGGCTCTTTCTTGGAACCACTCAACACTTTTTGCCGTGTCGACTAAAACGCCTTCGCCTTTTTTATACAATACGCCCAAGTTTTTTTTAGCAGATGCATTGCCTTGGTCGGCTGCTCTTTGATACCACTCAACCGCTTTGGCCTTGTCGACTGAAACACCTTCGCCTTTTTCATACAATACGCCCAAGCTATACTGAGCCCCTGCATGGCCTTGGTCGGCGGCTTTTTGGTACCACTCAGCCGCTTTTGTTTTGTCGACTGAAACGCCTTTGCCTTCATAATACATTAACCCAAGGTTATACTGAGCTAAAACATAACCTTGTTCAGCGGCTTTTAGGTACAACTCTGCCGCTTTGGCCTTGTCGACTGAAACGCCTTCGCCTCTTTCATACAATACGCCCAAGTTATACTGAGCCCGTGAAAAACCTTGTTCGGCGGATTTTTGGTACCACTCAGCCGCTTTGATATTGTCGACTGAAACTCCTTCGCCTCTTTCATACAATACGCCCAAGTTATTCTGGGCCCCTGCATGGCCTTGTTCAGCGGCTTTTTGGTACAACTCAGCCGCTTTGGCCTTATCGACTGAGACCCCTTCGCCTTCAGAATAACTCCAACCAAGTCGAAATTGAGCCTCTTCATGGCCTTGTTCGGCGGCTTTTTGGTACCATTCAACCGCTTTGGACTTATCGACCGAAACACCGATGCCATAGTAATACATTTTGCCCAAGATATTTTGAGCCTCTTCATGGCCTTGATCGGCTGCTTTTTGGTACAACTCAGCCGCTTTGGTCTTGTCGACTGAAACCCCTTCGCCTTTTTCATACAATACGCCCAAGTTATACTGAGCCCGTACAAAGCCTTGTTCGCCTGCTTTTTGGTACCACTCAGCCGCTTTGGTCTTGTCGACTGCAACCCCTTCGCCTTTTTCATACAATACGCCCAAGTTATACTGAGCCCGTGCAAAGCCTTGTTCGGCGGCTTTTTGGTACCACTCAGCCGCTTTGGTCTTGTCGACTGCAACCCCTTCGCCTTTTTCATACATTCTGCCCAAGTTATACTGAGCCAGTGCATGGCCTTGGTCAGCAGCTTTTTGGTACCACTCAGACGCTTTGGACTTGTCGACTGAAACTCCTTCACCTTTTTCATACAATAAGCCCAAGTTATTTTGAGCCAATACATGGCCTTGTTCGGCGGCTTTTTGGTACCACTCAGCCGCTTTTGTCTTGTCGACTGCAACCCCTTCGCCTTTATCATACACTAAGCCCAAGTTATACTGAGGGTTTGCATAGCCTTGGTCAGCCGCTCTTTGAAACAATTCTGCCGCTTTGGTGTTGTCAACCAAAACACCAGCTCCTTTAAGATACATTATGCCAAGTATATACTGGGCCTGTGCATAACCTTGCTCAGCTGCTTTCTGGAACCATTCTGCCGCCTTAGTCTTACTAACTAAACCATCCTTACCAGACAAATACAAAAAGCCCAAGACAATCTGAGCTTTAGCGTCGCCTTGTTCAGCGGCCTTTTGAATCAACTCTAAGGATGAAATTTCCTTACTTTTTACTTCAGAGCTACACCAAAAAATCCCAATAGAGAGCACAAAAATAAGTACCCCCAACAACTGGGAAGAAAAAAATCGTATGTTTTTAGGTGTCATAGTGGCCATTGAGCTCGACACTCCTTCGGCTTAGAAATTTTATGACATAATCTCAAAGGCGCTGATACTGTCTATTTTCATGGTTTATTTTAGACTTAACTCAAATGAAAACCGATTTACAAAACCTAGGCAATAACCAACAAGGAGCAACAAGCACGACTCAGCCAACGTTGAAAAACGAAACCATCAAGTTACTCCAGAAGATTTTTGTCTATCGCAATTTGAAATCCTATCCCCCTTAAGCCAATTTTCCAGGGTGCTGTCAAAAAAACGCCCTGGGACGAACTCCTTCAGGGAGGTTCCTGGATGTGTACTTAATCATCTCAAACCCTCACGAGGCAAAGGATTGATGGTGAGCATGGGATTCATCACCAAAAAACAGCTCTTGCTAGTGGTTCTTAGGTTTAGCTGTCCAACAAATCGGACCCGTCCCGACCTGGGCTTGATGACAGAAAGCCAAAAACGGCCAAGCCGACCTAAAATAGCCTGGCCGGCATAGGTTTGCCATCTGACCAAGGCATTGTTGGATAATGGCGACTTGCTTTTCCTATCCAGCCAAGCCTACACGTTTCTATGCAGGTGGAGGGCCAAGTAAGGCGAGACAAACAACACGCTTACCAGCAAACGAACGAATTCAGGGACCTCTATCGATGGTTTAGCTGTATAGAAAACACCAACAGTTAACTAGCCCGAATCGGATTTAAACGATTGTGAGTCAGAGGTTTAAGCTGACCAAGTGTTAACTGTTAACACAAAAGGATGGTGTCCAGCTAAGCTGTTTTAGGCCGGCCTTGAAAACGCCAGATGTCTAAGCTAAAGAAGCACCTAAAATAAAAACCAGTAAAAATACAAAAAATTAAAAACTTGTCACATATCCTACGATTTCAAAAAAACTACCTCAGCAACTTTTAAGAAAATCGGTGACCCTTTTGTCGGTAATGGCGTCACTGATTTTAAGTGGAGTATTAAGATGCATATCGGCTCTGGACCTAGTCCGACTCAAAGCCACATAAAGCTGGCCATGGCTGAAAGCCCCCCTATCGATTTCCAGGATAACTTTGTCTAAAGTTCGCCCCTGGGATTTGTGTACAGTCATGGCATAACAAAGTAACAAAGGAAACTGGGTGAAACTCCCGATAACTTTTTCTTCAATTAGCTTAGTTGTAATATCATATTGATAAGTTAACTTTTGCCAAACAGTACGCTGCACAATAACTATATTATTTGTTGTTACTAATCTTACAGTTATTTGATCATCATCTAATGATTCAACGAAAGCTGCTGTGCCATTTATACAGTTACTATCATATGTTCGAGTAAACATCACCAAAGCCCCGACTTTAAGGGTCAGCCACTGTGGGGACGATGCCTCTTTTTCGGGATCGAATTTTCCCTCAACTGTCGCCGCATAGGTCCGGGGTGGCGCTGGAATTTTATCAAGTTTGTTATTATTAATATTTTCGGCTTTTTTTCTATATGGTGTTAGCGTAACAGCCTGATCAAAAAATTTAGGATCAGTAAATTTAGTTTCATTAAAATATTCTATAGTCTGCCGAACATCAATATTTGATCTAATATTAGATAATTTTATCATCAATTCTCTATCTATTTGTCTATAAATATTAGTAAATTCTAACTTATTAAATTTTCCATTCTTATACGACTCAGAATCAAAAAAATATGGTTCTCTAAAGCCGTATTTTAGTTTAAAAATTTCCTTGGTCTCATTGCCAATGACCGGAGGCAGTTGAGCCAAATCGCCGATCAAAATCATTTGGAGACCGCCAAAAGCAAGAGAGTTGCTACGGGACTGCTTGGCCAATAGGTCAATGGCGTCAAGGATATCTGGACGAACCATCGACACTTCATCAATAATTAGAACTCCGATCCTCGACAAAATAGATTGAGTTCTGGTCGCCAGTTTGAGCTGAGTAAGCTCTAAAATGTCATTGGTGGGCAATTGAAATAACGAATGAATCGTTGTCCCACCGATGTTGATAGCGGCGATTCCGGTTGGACAGACCACACAGTAACGTTTTTTGGTGTTGGATTTGAAATATTTGACGAACGTTGATTTGCCCGTTCCAGCCTGCCCCTGAATGAAATAATTGAGGCCGCCCTTTTCAATATCTTCAAACAGGCTCAACTGAACGGGGTCCAAGGTAATGGCTGGCGGGGCCGGGCAGCTTGGCGGCGGTGCGGGGCCGGACGGACGTGACGGCCTGGAAGGGCTGGGGGAATTTTTCGATTGATGCGGCTGCGTAACGGGACCGGGGCTCGGTTTGGGGCCGGTTAAAGGCTCCAGTGGAGAAGCCGGGTCAGTCACTGATTTTAGCTTGGTCTTGCGTTCCAGAGGCGGTTTATCCAAAGAGAAGGCTGGTTTTTTAGTCTGTTTTTTTTTCATCCGTCCCTTCGGTGGCTTGACTTGAAAAACGGACGACTGCTTCTCGGATAAACTCTGACTTTCCGAATTATGGGGTGAGAAAAATTTATTTTTATTTCTTTTTTTTGACATTTTTTTATCTATCAGAAACTATTAATAGTTATTACAGGGAACTTGCCACGGACAAATCCAGGGGCGTTATCAAGCCGGCTTCATTGAATAGATTCGGCCACGGAAATAATATAATAAACAAAGACTATTCTTGGCCAAACGGACAATTGGTAGAAGTCTTTTAAGCGGCCGGAAGGTGACCAATGGCCACCGCAGAAGTTAACCGGCCATCGGAAAATATTATTATATCTCCTTAAGCTGGTGGAGGATAAAATTTTTGGTCAAAAGTTACGGTTGGTTTTGATTAATATTTTTGAAATTACTTATCCCAAATTTATTTGGCATTGTCCAAGAGATTTTTTAAATTGATTTCACTGACTTGGCCAACCCTCATTTTTCCAATATCTCGACTGACCTGCCGATAAGCATTGAAGATCGCTTGAGAATATAAATTATCGCCTTTTATGTCTTGTTTTAGAAATAACATAATTGAATTTACCTTTTGTTTATCTTGGCTATCAAATTTTTTTAAATCTTCTAAAAGAAAAAGATAATAATTAAATAAATTCGCTATATTTTCATCAAATTCCATAATCTGACCAGAAAAGTTGCTCATCCGCTTGTTATTTTCAGCGATGACCTTTTCGAGTTCGGCCCGCTCCTGAGCGCTAGCCTCATTAAGTAAATGCTGATACCTTTGGACCTCACTTTGGATGTCCTGGTAGCTTTTACGCAAAGAACTAATGCGGCTGTCAGTGGTATAAATGGCGTAAACCCCGTAGATCAATCTGCGGAGACTATCTCGGATCAGATCCTCATTCTGCCAGGCGCTGACCAAAGTGGCATCGGTAATCTCCGATCTCAAAGAAGCGTAATGCTCCCTCAGTTCTGGATCGCTGGTGGCCTTGATCAAAGCATCGACTTTTTGGAGGGTACTTAAGCCTTCAACGTTGACCGAAAGCGAAAGCTGCTCATCGGTTTGGGCGGGCTCGACTTGGGCCGGAGCCGGAGGCACAATTTTTTCCCACTCGCCCCTTAAGGCGGCTACTCTTTCGACCCCGGCGGTATTAACGGCGGAAACCACCAACCGAAAACCCAAATCAATGGCCGATGTTGGACCTTGAGCGTAAAAAAAGGCGGTTTCGGTCCGCTTGCCGGGCCGGACGAGGGTGATGGCGTCCAAATACCCGCCTCCCTTGCGGACAAAACCGCCGACCGAACCGTGGAGGCGGCCTTCAACCGTCATCCGAAATGGGCTGAAGGTCATTTCAGCGACATTGCCAGCGGTATCGAAAAGGCCCAAGGGGTTGGGGCGCCAGCGTCCGATGGCTCCGGATTCACTTTCAGGGTTCCGGCTGGGCGTCTGGAAAAGCCCGTAATCTCTTTCCTGCCGGCCGTCTTCCATTTCAAAAAAAGTGTTGGTCCTAAGAGCGTCGGAGCTGATGAATTGTCCGCCCATGGCCGCATACTCCCATTCATCTTCGGTTGGCAGACGAACCAAACCGATGGCCTCGCTTTGAGCTTCAAAGGCAGGCAGGGTCTCAGGATGCTCCGCCAATAACCACTGCATGTACTTGGCAGTAAAATTCATGGTCTCATACCAGGAAATATCGGCCTGAGGCCGGGCCGATTCCTGAGTTATCTCCGAGCAGGTTCCGCTCATAACCGAGTCCCACTGGGCCTTGGTGACCTCGTATTTGCCCATCAGGTAAACTTGGTCAGAGATAAGATTCCCTAAAAAGGCCCGGGCGATTTCCCTTTGGGGCTCGGGGAGATTGTCCACCGACAGAGGCGAGCCCAGATAAGCCAGATGCCGGCGATCCAGGTATCCGTAGTCACTGTCATCATCGGAACCCAAAAATGTTTTCATGTCTCTTAGCTTGCCGCTGATTGGAATGGCCACCAGTCGGAAAACCATCGACAGCCCGCAGGGCATGGGCAGGGAAATATCATATTGGTCGGGCTTGGGGTTATAGACGCTCTCGTTAGAGATCTGATCAGTTTGTTTAACCAGAGCCGCTGAGACCGGCCCGGGTAAAAGAAACAAGACCATGGCCGCCAAAGCCACCAGGCTCAGGGTAAAATCCAAAAAACAAAAAATCTTCTTGTTAGGTGTATTAACTTTTTTACTCATAATATACCATTAATTAAGTCAGGTTAGTTTTCATCTAATTCTTAGATCTACCTGGGGCAGAGGTGCAAACCCTGGGCACCTCTGCCGGAGGCAGCGGATCGGCCGATTGATTTCTTTGGATTTTCAGATTGGCGAGGACGACCTCACCGGTGCGGTTTCGTAAAACCCGGCCAACATCTTTGGCCACGATGTCAAAACTGCGGCCAAGTGAGCGGCTGGAAGCTTCGCTGCCTCCAATGATTTGATACAGCTGGGGGTATGTTTTGTAAATTTCCCCTAAGGCCTGATTTTTATTTTCTGAGTAAAGATCGAGCAGTCTCAAAAGCTCTTCGGTGTATTCTGGCTCGGAACCGATGAGTTCCAAAAGTTCAGACTTGTAATAGCTGAACTGGCTGTTCATCGACCGCTCTAAATTTGGCAGTGACTGCTTGAGCTCCTCAATTTCATGACAGTAGCCGATAATTTCAGTGTTCAGTTCTTCTCGCTGGCGTACGGTCGTAGTTTTATAGTTGATTTGTTCCTCATTGAGCGCAATCCAGGAAATAAAGCGCTCAATACGGTTTTCGGCCAGATTTAGCCGAAGGCTGGTGTCTCTGGTGCTCCAAGCGGTGTACAGGACGCTGATAAGCCGAGACTGAATTTGGGCCCGGAGCTGAGTTTTCCTCAGCTGGTTGCTGGCTTTGACATCTTCCAAAATAGCGACGAGGACCTTTTGATGGTCAGCACTATCAACCGCTCCGGCCAGAATGGCCAGCCGGTCCTCCGTGGTCCGGGCCCCGGCCAGACGAACTCGATAATCAGGTTTAGATTCATCCAACCCACCAGCGCTGTCGGTCTCAGCCGCCTGAGAAGAAGCCTCCAGTTCGCTGGGCGAATGTTCTGGGAGTTGATCGCTTTGATCAGAAACCAAAGCTGCCGTATCAGTTTGGGCCAGCTGCTGGTACTCAGTCCGCAGCTGAGTTAGCCTGGTGCCGCCGGGTACGTTGAGGGCCGAGATGACCAGCCTCAGGCCCAGATCGGAAGCTTTAAAGGGTCCTTGGCGGTCATAGTAGGCCAGTTCCCGGCGGCGGCCGGGCAGCACATCCCGGTCAATGTCTTGGTAACTTCCGCCCTTGGAGATAAATCCACCGTGAGCCCCGTGGAGACGACCGGCGACGGTCATTCGAAAAGCGTCGATAGTCATTTCGGCAGCGTTGCCGGCGATATCGTACAGGCCCAGAGGGCTTGGTTGAAGAAGGCCTATGTCCTTGAGCCCTGCCTCCCACGGGCCTCCGGAAATATTAGCGTAATCATTGATAGTCAAATCCTGGCCGGCCGAAAAAAAAGATTCTCTGTCAAAGGCCTCGGCCGAAACCTTGTGCCCGCCTCGGGCGGCGTATTCCCACTCGCTTTCGGTGGGGAGCCTGATGATTCCCACATTTTTGGTGTCGTTGGGAAAGGACGGTAACGATTTGGGGCTGTTTTCCAGGAGCCAAACCATGTATTTTTCGGTAAAAGCCAGGGCGTCAAACCAGGCGACCGACACTTTGGGGACTGCTGACTTTAAATCAGCCGCCTGGCAACCTTCCATAACCGCCGCCCATTGACCAGCCGTGACTTCATATTTGCCAATTAAATAAAGCTGGGCTGCGGTTTTGGAGCCAAGAGATTCAGTCGCCGCTTGGCGCTGGGTTTCGGGAAGGTTTTCCAGCGAAAGCGGTGCAGCCAAATGGCTGCGATGCTTGCGATCAATAAACCCCTCATCTGAGGCCCCGGCACCACCCATATCCAGACCGAGATCATTAAAAAGCCCCTGAACCGGGATGGCTACCGTTTTAAAGGCCATCGAAAGACCGCAGGGCATCGGGACCAGCACATCGGTGGTCTCGGGCTTGGGATTTTCAATTGCCGCCGTAGTTTCAGCCGCAGGCTCAGTCGGCTGAGCCCCGGCGGCCGCCAGCTCTAACAAGACCAGAACCGCAGCCAGCAATACCAGTCGGACCACGGCACCCCGACAAGGAAGTTGGGCCCTAAACATCACGCATTCCTTCGGAAGGTTCAATATCGGCCAGGCTTGAATAGGCACAGCCGGAAGCGGAAATCATAAAAAAAACAGCCAGTGCCGAAGCGGCTCCCAGCTTCCACCAGGCCAGGGCACAAACTTGTTCTCCAAAGCCCATACTGGACCCAAAATAATTGTTTAAAACTCCGGCTACACCTAAAAAGAGCCCATCGGCCAAAAGAGAAGCCAAAAAACCAGTTAAAGCGGCTTGAAATATGGTAAAAAATAAAAGCTGGAATTTACTGAGGCCCAAAAGAGACAAAACCGAAAGCGAACGCCGCATTTTGGCCACTTGGTCAATTGAGCCGCTGGCCGCCGAAGCAAAAGCCCCGCCTCCGACCACCACGAAAAGAGTAATAAAAACCACGGTAAAAGAGCGATCGAGGTTTTTAACCAGCTCGATCTGGGCGGCCTGGGTGTAGGTGTCCACTTGAAGAGTCAAAAGGTGCAGCCGAAGCCGGTCAACTCCGTCGAGGTCTTTGGCATAAAGACGAAACCGGGTGTATTTGAAAGGGACATCAGGCCTGATTAAACCATCCCAGCCTAGCTCGGGCACACTGTAACCGTTACGGTAATCCTCGGTGCTGCGCATCATGGTCAGAGAACAAAAGACGTTGTAGCCGGGGGTAATATACCTGGGCACCACCCCTAAAACGGTTAACTCGACTTCGGCATACTCCGATTTTTGGTTTCTCTGCCGGCTGATGCGGCCCATCACGGTATCGCCGGCCTTAAGGCCGCCCATTTTATCGGCGACCGCTTCGGTCAAATATACCTCTCTGAGGCCTATTGGCCTTGAACCCTGCGGCCCGGACTCAACCGTCTGTTTAAGAAGCGGATCCCCTTCTCCGGTTGAGGCCAAATCAGCATCAAAGGCTGGATAACCTTTCCGGATGAGCTCAATGGTGGCCGACAAAAACCTGGTTTCGGGAATGAGAAAGGCGGCGTCAGGGTGTAAGGAAAGTTGTTGAAAAAATTCCTCGTCAAAACTCTGGGTCCCGGTCGGACTAAGTTCCATGTTGCGGGGATTTTCCAATAGGCGCCTTGTTAAAGTTCCGATTATCCCGTCTTTGATGCCCAAGACCGTCAGCATGGGGACCATGAAGGCGACCATGGAAAAAATTGAACAAAGCGAAAACAACCAATCGTGACGGTAGCGCTTGAGGGCTAATTTTATGGTCTGGGCAGAAATAACTCTCTCTCCTGTCGTAACCAGCTGGGCTGAACCGAGCGGAGGCCGGACAGCCAGATAGGATATAGTTTTTAGATTTGGTCGAGATGTATATTGGAGGAGGTCAGTAACCCGCAAATCTGACCGGTCAACCAGCCGGAGGCCTGGCTGCCGGCTCTTGAGAACTTGCCACCAAAGGCGATACATAATCGTCGGGCGGAATAACCCGGCTGGTGATGGGCTCTCCTGGCTGTCCGGAACTACATTCAAGACGAAAAACTCTAAAACCGGATTTGCCGACTACCCTTTGGTGCTCGTGAGTGGAAACGACCAAGGCGCAGTCGTCACACAGTTTAAGTAAAAGCTCAAACACTTTATCGGCAGTCGGAGGATCGAGAGAGGCGGTCGGTTCATCGGCCAAAACTAAACTGGGCTTGTGAATAAGAGCCCGGGCAACGGCACAGCGCTGCCGTTCTCCGACCGAAATCTGAGTGGGATATTTTTTTAAAAGGTGCTCGATCTTCAGTTCCGTAACCAAAAAAGCCAGATAATCAACTATCTCGGCCACCGAAACCGAACCTTTCAAAAAGGCTGGCAGCGTAATATTGTCGCTGACAGTTATAAACGGAAGCAAGCCCCCAGTTTGAAGCAAATAGCCCAGATCGGTCCGTCTTATTTTTTCAAAACGACCGTGCCGGCCAGTAGCCCAGTTCCGCCAAAGGTTATCCCAGTTGGCTTGGGGGTTGGGCCGAAAAAAAAACTCTTCGGCACTGTCGGGCTTCAGGACCAGAGCCATCATGTCCAAGATAGTGCTTTTCCCACTCCCAGAGTCACCGATCAAGGCAATATGTTCTCGGGAGTTAATTAAAATCTCATCAATTACCAGCCGGTAGCCGGTCCCGCCAGGACGGGTCTTGTTAACATTTCGAAAATACATTATCGCATCGTTGGCGGTCATGACTTTTAACTCTGGGTGGAGGGCTTTTTTAAATGAAGCGGCCTTAGCAGCTAGCTTCGGCCGCCGCAAACTGTTAAGGCAGCATACTCAGAGGTACGCGGTAAAGCCAGTCGCCCTCATTGCCGGGACCACTGAACTGGGCCCAATGGTTGATGTCTTGGTTATATTTTTCATAAACTTTAAGTCTTGATTTGATCGTGCGGATGAATTCATCTTGCTGGAACTGACTCATTTCATACCAATTTTTTTCGGTCAAGCCCATAATAACGCTTTTATACGGCAAATCATCTAGGAACTCAGACATGAGTCCCAGTTCAGAAAGCTTGGTCTCATTTTTTAGAGCAAATTGAGCCGGATCGTTACTGATTTGGGCCGAGGCCGACAGGATACTTTGGAAAAAGTCGCCTGATTGAGTATTGAGAGCCTCATTAGCTTTGCTCAGGATTATGTCGAGCTGAGTAGCCAAGGCGTTGAGCTGATTTTTGGTCAGGAGGACGGCCACCTGGACCGTTTCTACTTCTTCACCGTCTTGCTGGGCAAGTAAACTCATGTCTTTATCAGCGATCCAGGATCTGACCACATTGGGGGCCCTAGTCTGGTTAACGGTCCCGAGGTATTTTAAAAGGACCGAATATCCAAGGGCTGAGCCAATTTGAGCGCCCTTGGCGGTGAAACCGTCGACCAGCTCGTTACCCGTAGGCTCCCGGTGGGTTTCGGCATTTTGGTAAAGGTTGAATCCTTTTGAATCGACCGGAATTCCGCTGATACGAACACCTCCATTTACCTGATTGGGGAACGCCCGATTGCCTAAGTCTTGGAAAGTGCTGGCGATTTCGGTGGCTACCACCGAAGAATCCTTGCCGTGAGTTACGGCATCTTCAAAGGCCTGCTCAGAAATGGTCATCGCCGGTCTGTTGTTTAGTCGCCTTTCCCCTTCCAAGATGGCGTCGACCAAAAAATCGCCGATCTCACCGGCCGACCTGGCAAAACCGGACCCGCCAGCGATGTAATCGTCAGTTCTGACCCCGTAGTAAGTATCCAAACTCAGACCTGGATTGGTCACCGCCGTAATCTGGGTGTAAGCGTCAGTAGCCATGGCATGGTTCTTAATACCGGTGGTGGATTTAATATGAAAAACGATGAGATTAAAATCTTCACTCTTAAGGATACCGGCGATGGAACTTGGTGAGTGCAGAGTGGTATTAAAGGGGTCGGCGATAGGCAGAGGACCGGCATCGGTAATCAAGATAATGTATTTGGCTATAAAATCATTTCCCCAACTGAGTTTGGAAACAGCGGTTTCAAGACCGGCCAGGGAATCCTCGCTAAATGAGTGAGTTGAAACTTTCGCTTCCTTAAGTTCGGACAGGGACTCAATGAACCTCTGACGATTGGTGGCCGGCTCAAGATCCGATATAACTTTGCTTACATATTCAACGCCTGGTCTAGCTTTAACGCTGTTGCGGTAGGAGACCAAGCCGAGATAGACGTTATCAAGTTTTGATTTTTCGATGCGATCGTAAAGTTCCTGAGCAAAATTACGGCATTCCGTGATAAATGGTTGCATGGAAATGGTGGTGTCAATGACAATGGCTACCCCGAATTTGGGCTTTTTTGATTCAACAGGAGAACCAAGTTTCAATTGCCCGTAGTTGGTATTTTTCGGCTGGGAAGACCCACTGACAGAAGTCCCGGTGTTGTTAGCGGTTAAATTGGAATCATTTGAGTTTGCATTCTTGGCAGCAACTTCGGTGGTCGGTTCTGAGCCCGGATCGATGGAACCAACCTCAAGAACTTTGACCCCCAGAAAAGTTGTATCATCAAATCGGAAAATGGGCATCAAATAAAATCTCTCGTCGCTGATGGCGCCCTCAGCATTATCGGGCTCAACGCTAACGACTGGAAAATCATCCGGCGGCAATTGGCCATTTTTAAAATATCTTTCAAAGCGTTCTTTAAGCTCAGTTAAAGCATAGTCGATGTCGGCTTCGTTGGCTACAGCTAACAGATCGTCATAGCTTTTAAAAAATACAAGTGGTTTGCGTTTGGCCCGTTCAGCGAACAATAAAACAAGGGCTTGGTTCCACTCACTGGTTTGGCTGCCATTAACCCAGCCGATGTTCTGACCGATGGTGTTAGTGGCACACCTGAGCCAGTGCCCGTTAGCGTTCTTTATTTCATAATAAATGTACAGAACTGAAAATGGGGTGATGCTTTCCACCGCTTGACCATCTGGTTGGTTGTACCAAGATGCCTGAGGATGAACCACGACCCGGCGAAAGATAGTCTTCTTACCAGGAACCGGGAGAGGGGTGGTCCCGTTGATAGTCCCGGCTTCGGTATTTTGAGCTTGAACAGTGGCATCGGCTAAGATTACCATTAAGACAATCATTAAAAGAATAAAACTATATCTTGCAAACTTCATAAAATAACCCCATAAACTGCAATCATATATTTTTAAAACATTTATTCAGAATTTTTATCGACTTAAGCAGCAATATGCAGCACATAGTTGGAAAATATCGATATATCTGCCAAGAGTCAGGACATTTAAAAATAAAGATATCAAACAACCTCAGTAGATTGCCTAGCCACTTGACTAACCCAGTAGTTTTTTAGTTCCCAGCCAATGGCCGTCGCGGTAGGGAACGCCCTTTCGGGCGTCCCCCCGCACAGATCCCTGCGGGCACACTTTAGCGCACAGGGCTCCTCGGTTAGATGTTGACGTATCCACATTGATTGGGGAAAGTT
>JAISWF010000235.1 GCA_031271165.1 Deltaproteobacteria bacterium | reverse complement strand
AAGTCGAGAATCGTCACAGTGAAAGCTGGGTGCGGGAAATCCGCATGCCCGGTTTGACGGGGGGTGACTGGAAAAGGAGCCAATCAATGGAGACCTCGCCAGTTGCCTACCCTACTAATCATTTTATTCTCTATCCTTGCTTTTAGTCTCAAAATGGGTATGAGATCATCTCCTGATTTAGATTGAGGCTCTAGCTCAGCCTTAACGCTTTCTCTGTAGTCAGCGATTGTGTTAAGGAGCTTCCGAGCGAATGATATGGATGAGGCTGTGTCTGTACAGTCATTTTAGATGTCCTCAATAATGGGTGAAAGCTGTCCGAGCAAACCTGGAAAATTATGTTCAACGGCGTTCTCCAGAGTCTTGATACTAACTCCAAATTGAGGAACGGAAAAGTTTCTGACTCACTTCAAAAGCCAATCTAAAACCGTCATTTTAGTGTTAGAGCTAGGCCGACAATCCATGTCGAAAAACCTTAATATGAGCCACTCATAATTGGACTTGCAACCAGTATACCGGTCGCTGAATACCCTCTTGATCCGATAATCATCGTTAATGTTCCAGATGTGCTCCTTGATTGGCGAGAGCCTAGTTACTTGTACCATGACTTTTGTCTGATAACATGATATCATAATGGTAGCCAAAATTTGGAAGTGGTTACCATTGTTATTCGGTATAAAATCACTTTGACCCCAAAAGAGCGCAGTCAAGTAGAGTCTATAATTAAAAAGGGCAAGCACTAAAGCTGGATAGTCCTCTCTGCTAGAGCGCTAATGCTTTGCGCTCAAGCCTAGAAGAGACTTTAACATCTTCCGAGATTTCAAAAGCCCGTGGTTTAAGCGAAAGGACAATCGTGTTTAGGTTGAGCGATTCTGTCTGAAAACTGATAGATATTTTTGTCCTTGTTTTGACGTAATCTTTGTCTCTTCCTCTCTTTCTTCCTTCTTCTTTCTTCAACTATTTTTCTTATTCTTCCGACTCTTCCTCCTCAGCCGACGACTCCTCCATACCTGACGCTGGTTCCGTAGCCGGCGACATATTCTGGCAGGTAATCTTTTTTAGCCCATTGCGGGTTTAATCAAAAATTTATTGATGAACATTATGGCTATCTCAAAGGTCAGAATAGGTTCAGAGCAGTCGGTACGGTTATGATTGTTTGATTACCGACGGGTTGCTGGTCAAGTCAAGGAGGGGGCGAAGTGTTCTGTTATCGTTTCGGATAGCTCTGAAAAAACGGTCGTTTTTGTGCCCCAATCTAAGTTAGGGGTAGCTAGTTGGATGTGATAACTGGCTTTAAATTTTGGTCGGCACCTATGATAATTTTGCCTCTATGGAGGTTGCTATGGGCTTTACACGAAGTAGGGCCAGTTAAACATTAACTGCCAACCTGGGAGTCAGAGAATAGGGCGCCTAAAATGTCTTTCTAAAATGCGACGTAAAATGACGTATGCGTATGTTGAAATAGTAAAAATTAAGGAGGTTAGCCATGGCCAGAGAACTTTTTGGGACAGTAAGATTATTTCAGGGAAAATTCCTGCCTTCTTGGGAAAGACAAGTCGTGTTCTACTATTTACGCCGAATCTGCGCCGGTTCGCTAAATGATCACGGAAAAACTGGTATTTTTGACTACCTAAATGACCACATTGGTGGCGAATTTTTGCAAAAGGTCAATGCCCGGTTTATAGATCGGGAGCAAACCTCCAGAGTCAAAGATGTCATCGAATCTCACCAGAATGGATGGCAGTGGAAAGCCCGCACTGTTTTTTTAGCCATCAAAGCCCAACTGGAAGAATATCCCATTGGCCGGAGTTTGTCGGTGTTAAACCCGGCTGTGATTCGGGCCGATCGGATTTCCAGGGAATTTAACTTGACCGAGGAAGTCGATCTTGAGGTAATCAGGCTATCGGTGAGTGTCATGATCGTCGAAACTCTGTCAAAGCTTCTGTCGCAAGTGAATCTGGAGCTGAACAATTTCATGCCAAAGCGGGTTTCGGAAATACTCGGGCTGCCACTGGCTAAGGTTGTCAAAAGCTTGGCCGAAAAAAGTCCGCTGATAACGTCCGGTTTGTTTGAGGTGTGTGAATCAGGAAAGACCCGCCGGTTTAGCGAGCCGTTCCAGAGGATAGTTTATCAGCTGGGTTGTTCCAGGCGCTCACCCAGAAGTGTGGTTTTGGGGAAAAAATCGGTCACCGCTCTTAAAAGGAGTGATTTTGACCACCAGGGAAATCAGTTCGACTTTATGGCCAAGCTCCTGGCCGCTGCCCTCAAAGAGAAAAAGCCGGGGCTTAACCTTTTGTTTTATGGACCCAACGGAACCGGTAAGACGGAGATGGCCAAGGCTTTGTGTGCCCACGTTGGAGCCAAGCTTTATTCGGTGTCGGAGGAGAATTTGAGCTCAGGTACCAGAAATCGGCTGGCTGAGATGCGTATGGCAGAAACCTTGGTGTCCGGGGATGAATCGACGGTTTTGATGATGGACGAAGCCGAAGATGTTTTCGGGAGTTTTACCGGCGAAGTTCACTTCAACGGCAACAGTAAACTTTATATCAACCGGCTTTTGGAACGCAATTTTAGGCCGGTAATCTGGATAACCAACGACATTTACAACATGGACCGGGCTTTTGTTAGGCGATTTTCCTATGCTCTGGAGATGAGTACCCCCCCAACTTCGGTTCGCAAGAAGATCTGGCAAAAAGTGCTAAATAGAAAAAAGATTTCCTTAAAAGAGGATGAAGTCGAAAGTTTAGCCCAGGATTACGAACTGCCCCCATCGTTTACAGCCTCGGCTGTCCAGGCGGCGGTCCTGACCAAAGATGGCTCAGCGATTAGGACAACCCTGGATAGTCTTGAAAAGGCAGTGACCGGACGCAAAGGAGTCCGGGCAAGTGTTAGTAAGGAACGCAAATTTAACCTTGAGCTGGTCAATGCCGAGACCGACATCATAAAGCTGACCGACAGAATCATCAAGGTTGGCCCGGGTCAGTTTTCCATTTGCCTCTACGGCCCGCCTGGCACTGGCAAATCCGGATATATAAAGTATTTAGCTAAAATGATGGGCCTAAAATTCATCCAAATGAGGGCCAGCGATTTGATAAGCATGTGGGTTGGTGGGACCGAGGCCAATATAGCCGCAGCTTTTCAAAAGGCGGAAAAGGAAAAGGGATTTTTGATTTTTGACGAGGCCGACAGTTTTCTTCAAGACCGCCGTTCGGCGGTCCGCTCCTGGGAGGTAACGGCGGTCAACGAGATGCTCACCTGGATGGAGAACCATCCCTTCCCATTTGCCTGCATTACTAACCTGATCAACCGGCTTGACCAAGCCAGTCTGCGGCGGTTTACCTTTAAGGTCAGGTTTGATTCACTTACTCAAAACCAGGCCAAAATGGCTTTCGCCTACTTTTTTGGCCTTAACCGTCAACCAACGGTTAAAGGGCTAACCCCCGGCGATTTCGCCGTGGTGGCTAAAAAAGCTGATATTTTGAAATTGGATAACCCAGAGGAACTGGAGAAATTATTGACCGAGGAAGTCAATGTCAGAGGCGGGGTGAAAGGAGCGATGGGTTTTTTTTGATAAACAGTCAAAAAAAGCGGTGATTCTTAACCGGCCAAGTTGATCAAGTTGATGGATAGGCATTTAGCGAGGTGGATCGTCTTGGAGTACGCCTAGGAGGCTGGCCGGAAAGCCTTCGGTCACCTCAACGGTGACTAGCCGGCCAATTAGTTCGGGAGGTCCGTCAAAGTTGACCGGTTTTAAATCTCGTGAACGCCCGGTCAATTGGCCGTTTCGGCGGCCAAAGCCTTCCACTAAAACCTCCAGGCGGCGACCGACCATGGAGCGATGTTTGGCAACAGTCACGGTCTTTTGAAATTGTTGAACGTCGTTTAGGCGTCGGGCTTTGATGTCTTCGTCTATTTTATCCGGCAGCCGCATGGCCGCAGTCATCGGCCGATCGCTATATTTAAATGAGTAAATAGAATCAAAGCGGACTAGATCGAGCATTTCCATGGTACATTGAAAGTCGCTTTCGGTTTCCCCTGGAAAGCCGACGATGATATCGGTGGACAGAGCCAAGTCGGGGCAAGCCCGGCGGAGTTCGTCAACTAGATTCAGATATCTTTGGCGATTATAGCGGCGGCCCATGGCAGATAATATTTTATCCGACCCGGCTTGAAGCGGCAGGTGTAAATGCTCGCAAAGAGTCGTTAGACAGCCAAAGAGTTCGACAAGCTCCGGCGGAAAATCCTTGGGGTGAGAAGTGGTAAATCTCAGGCGGGAAAGTCCTGCAAGAGAGTCGACTTCTTGGAGGAGTTTGACGAAATCAAGGCCTCTGCGACTGCTGGTCCGGCTGTAAGAGTTGACGTTTTGACCTAAAAGCGTTATTTCTCGGGCGCCCCGGGCAATCAAACCGGCGGCCTCGGCGACCACCTCGTCGTGGGGGCGGCTTGTCTCCGGACCTCGAAGGTAAGGGACCACGCAATAAGCGCAGTAGTTATCGCAGCCCTGCATAATAGTCAGAAAGGCGCTAATCGGGCCGGTTTCGGAAGCGGCGGCATTGTCGACCGAAAAATCCGGGGATGCTTTGGGTGAGGCCATCGGGATGACCGGTCCCAAAGGTGTTGACGGTGATTCGTCGGGCCGGCGCCCAGAAAGGATCACCGCAGGCATTGAGGCAGTCAGCGCATCGACAACATCGGGGATTTCGTCAAGTCTTCCCGGGCCGACCACCAAATTGAGCCAAGGAACTTCAGTCAGAAGGTTTTGACCCTCTTGTTCGGCTACGCAGCCGCCAACCCCAAAAATAAGGTTTGGGTTTTTATATTTCATGGCTTTAAGCTTGTGGAGATGGCCGATAACCCGTCGAGCCGCTTTTTCTCGGATAGAGCAGGTGTTGACAAAAATAAAATCGGCATCACTTTGGTTTTTGGCCATTGTCCAGCCTTTTAGGCGCATAAGTTCTGAAAGGCGGCCGGAATCGTAAACATTCATTTGGCAGCCGAAGGTGGTGATATGTAACTTGCGGGAGTACATAGATTACTCAGAAGTATTTTTTGCCCACGACCAGGGATTTTAAAGAGTTTGAATGGGCGCCCTTGACAATAAGCGAAGTCATCACAGTAGCAAAGATAAGCCGTCCAACCAAAAGTCCCCAAAAGCTTCCCCCGAGGGTCCCTAGGATCAGGGTGTCCTCCACCAGGGAGTGGCATAAAGCCATTAGGGTAACAGAGCCAAAGATATCGGGCTTAGGAACGTGGCCGGCTCTGGCCTCAGATATGATCAGGCCACCTCCGTAAGCCAAGCCCAGGAGCATGCCGAATATAGTGATCATAGCGGCCTTAGGTCCGACGCCTGACAATTTCAGCAGGGGCGACAAAATGGAGGTCATCACCTTGAGCAGTCCTGCTTTCCTGAAGCCGGCCATCATAAATAACAGGAAGGTGGCAATGAGGTAAATCATGATCAGTGATTTAAAACAGCCGACCAGCCAGGCGCCCCAGGAAGGCATCGGATTGGTTTGAAAGGAAATAATGAATTGAGCCTGGGTTTGGCCCAGACCAAAAGCCAGACCGATTCGGTTAATTAAAAAACCGTAGAATAAGGCCGCTATAATCCTCAATATCGTCATCCGCAGGGGCGAGACCCCGGCTCCCCGACAGACTCCGCTTTCCACTGGGAGGTTGTGGGCAATGAGGATAACCGAACCGATGACGGTGGCTTGGAGAACGGTTTGTGGCCCCATGGCGGGCAAAAGGTCGAGGTAGACCACGATTCCGGTGTAGTTGTTGGTGAGCATCGCCGTTACCCAGATCAGGGCCGTTTCCTTGGGAAGGCCAATGAGGGTCATCAGAGGCTCAAAGGGCTTGGAGACCAGGTCAACCATACCAAACCACATCATAAGACGTACAGCGATCAGGGCCGGAACCGTCAATTTGACCAGGAGCCACCAGGTCTGAAGAGATTGTTGTAAAATTTTTTTCAAACGGGGCCAGACCTTTAGCCGGCAGGGGGTTGTAAAAGGCAACTTAAATTGGGCAGTCCTCTTACCTTAGGAGTAAGATTTTTGATTTTACTTCGATCTATAAAAGTTGTCCAGCAGTCCCAGAGTACGAGGTTAATGCCAAAAGTACGCTGCTCGAAAACAAAACCGCTCTTGACAACGATCAAAGCGGCTAAAAATTACGGCTTGGACGATTGAACCTCTGAGAGCCACTGGTCGATCTTAAGGTTGAGTGCATCCGGGGACCAGTCGTCGGCTCTTTTTTGGAGGAGCTTGGGCTTAAGCAGCCGGTCTTCTCCCACCGCCGCTGTAAGGGTTTCAATGACCTGACCGGGTCTGGTGCCTGAGGTCGTAAATAAAGCCACTTTGGCATTTTTGAAATCGGCTTGGGTGACAAATAGCTTGACAATGTCTGGCGTTTCGCCAAACCAGGTGGGGCTGCCCAGGAAAATAAGTTCGTAACCGCTCAAATCTGGGGGCGGACTGGCAAGCTCAAGGGGCTTCCCAGCTTGGCGGCGCTCTTCTTCTGAGCTGATGATGTCGGCTTCAACCGTCGGGAAAGGGACCTTGGGTTCAATCCGGTAGATCTCTGAGCCTGTTTTTTGGGCGATGAGCTCGGCCAGGGCCATGGTTTTGCCGGTTTGTGAGAAAACAATGACCAAGCTTTGGGTAGTTTTGATATTTTCCTCAGCCAGGACCTGAGTTCCTGTTAAAGCCAAACCAAGGGTGATGGCGGCAGCAAGAAAAAGGGTGAAAAATTTTTTCATGATGTACTCTTTTTGATTAGGTTTTAGGGGTTTAGCAGTGTCTCAATTATTGGGAAGCAATTTACTGCTTGGTTCTTGAGGCGAAAAAGCCGCTTGAGACCTCGGGGAGCCTTGAGGCCTACGGGTAGCGCAGGGGACAGCGCTTTGACACAAGCCGCAACCGTAAGCTCCATCAAGATCAGGCCAGAGTTTGGGTATGGCCAATTTAGTTGTGTCAAGAAAATTACTGCATAAAATTTTGTTGTGCCCTTTAGGTCCCAGGGCCCCAACAGGGCAGCGCCGAGCGCAATGACCACAGGTCCCGGAAGAGTGAAAAAGGCAGTACTCATAAATTCCAGAATAAGTTCTCGGGGTAGGTGGGATGCGTGAACGGATTATGATGGAGCCAAGACGGTGGGCCTTGCCAACTTTGGTGATTAAAGCATCACAAAGTCCGAAGGTGCCCAGGCCGGCAGCAAAAGCGGCATGGCGGTGCGACCACTGGGAAGTGATTTGGAAGCGAGGATGGGGCATTTGAGAAAAACCCTCCAGGCGATCGGGGACTAGAGCTTGGAGCCCTTCCGATTCGAGCTGGGAAGTAAGGTGGTCGCAAAGACCCCAGATGACCTGGCTGTGGAGAAAGCGGCTGCGGGTCCAGCGCTCGGAGGGAAAGCCGGAGGCCTTTTTTTGGTCAACATTGGTCTGGGCAGTTTGAGGGCAGACGATGGCTGCAACTGTCAGCTCATCGTCAGTCACCCCGCAATTGGGGAACTTTCGCCTAAAGGTTTCCTTGGGCGTCCATGAATTTTCCCCAACGCCATCTTTGAAAGTCGGCCAGATCGGATCGATTCCTTCGGCAAAGCCGAAAAAAGGTTCGTCAAAAAGCCTTTCGCCGTTTTGGGGGCTTTTATTGGCCAGGCCTTCCATGAAAAGCCGGGCCCAGGTCTTAAGGCGTTCACCAAGCTCGGGGGCGGATTTTGAAATGGTCATTGAACTCATAGCCCTAAAATACCCGGTGTCTTTGAAGAGAGAGCCGCCGGGTAGGGAAAAACGGTCCAAACGCCCCATCAAAGGACGGGGCCTGAAAAAGGAAACTGTTAAATACTATCGCTGCCTTGATTTAAATGCAAGTATTGAAGTTGGTTTTGATTAATTGTGACTGACCCAAACCCTTGGTCAGTCTTGAAAGATCAGAGCGACTTGGATGCCTCAAGACAGATAGAAAAATATTGTTATTTTTTAATCATTTAAATTTTTTTATCTTTTAATGTTTTCATGTTATACTGGTACCTTAGGCGAAATTAATTTGAACTCTAGCGTACACTATGTCGCCTATTTCCCCAAAAGCGAGGTCTTAAAATAATGAAACTTGGCGCCACCCTTACTCAGAATAAACTCAAAGATTTCCTCTTGAACGTCGCTCTAGTCAGGCCAGTGTTTATCTGGGGAGCTCCAGGCATTGGCAAGTCTTCGCTGGTTGAGCAGTTTGCTGGCGGGCTGGGAATGGAGTGTGTCTCGCTTCTGGGTAGCCAGCTGGCGCCGGAGGACGTTATTGGTGTTCCGCAAATAGTCGGCGGGTGTTCAAAGTTTTTTCCTCCCAAGATGATCGTCCGCGAAAAACCATACGTGCTCTTCCTTGATGAGCTTAATGCCTGTTCGCAAGAAATTCAGAAGGCTTTCTACAGTCTTATAACCGAGCTGAGAGTTGGCGAGTATTTCCTCCCCAAGGGTTCCATCGTCATTGGCGCCGGAAACAGGGTCCAGGATGCCGCAGTAGTCAAACCCATGTCTTCGGCTCTCATCAACCGCATGATTCACGTGGAAATGACCGTTTCATCAAAGGATTGGCTCCAATGGGCCTATTCCAATGGTATTCATCCTTTCATTACCGACTACATCACTCAGCGGCCAGACCATCTCTGGTCAAAGCCGCCAAAAACCGAGGAAACCTTCTCCTCCCCACGCTCCTGGCATATGCTCTCTGATGCCCTCAACGAGTATGGCCAAAGTATCTCCGACCCTGATTTAGAAGTGCTGGTTGCCGGAACGCTTTCGTCAAACCACGCTATACAGTTTCGAGCCTTCATAAAACAGCTACGTAACAAATACACTATTGCCAGCATTATCAGTGGCAAGGAGCGCTGGCCTGATAAACCCGATGAACGTGACATCCTTTATTTTTTGGCTCAGAGTTTTCGTTCGTATCTAATCAAAAATTTGCCCAAAGAAAAAGAGATGGCCGGCCCCAATGAAAAGGAACTCATCTTCGAAGCCAAAGTCTGTCTGAAGGATCTGGCCGCTATCAGTTTCGAAATAGCCCAGATGGTTGCCGCCAGTGACGACGAGGAAGCGCTGCCGGGATATTTTATGGTCGAGATAGTCCGAGATCTGCCGCGGCTGGTCCAGAAAGCCAAAAAATGACTAACCCAAAAAAGTTAGATCCCTGGTTAATCAGCTTTGAAGCAGGTCTTGACCTGGTCAAGAAAAATCCTATTTTTTCTCCGCTCTTCAAAGAGGTTAGGATGCGCACTGATAATAGTGCCATCAGGGCGACCAAAGATTTTGCCAGGTGTAACAGTGCTGGATATATTGATGTCAATCGTTTTCGCCGTCTTGAGCCGCAAGAATGGGCCTATGTAGTGCTCACGGTTTGCTCCATTTCGCTTTTTGGCACTTTGACATTGAAGATGAGGCGCCCAAAGCCGATCTTGTTAAGTGGAACGTGGCCTGCGACATGTTTGTCACCCGTTTTCTACTGGATGTTAGGCTCTTCAGGCCGCCGGCGTTTGTTAACTCAGACTTTCCTTTTCCAGCTCTTTCTGAAAATGAATTGTACCGCCGACTTATGGTGGGACATCTTCAACCAGAGCACGAAGGATTTTCCACTGGTACTGGTTACACCGATATGGACAATTGTGCCAATGATAGCTCATTTTTATTCGGATTTAAGAATCCCCACCAAAAGTACAAGGAAATTTTTGAATCGGCTTTGACCCAAGCCGTTAGTGCGGCTGTGGAGGTGGCGGCTGGACATATTAATGACATTAACGAGGCGGCCAAGAAATCAATTAGTCTTGCGGAAAAAGCGCGCCGTTGGTTTGTTAATAACTACCCGCTCTTAGGGGCTTTGGCAGCTCATTTTAATATTGTTGAAGATGCTGGAATCAGTATGAGGGAACAAATCTCGTTGGCCGCTATTAGTGAAAGTCTGGCGACCATTTATATCAACCCCGGCATAAGATTAACAGAGACTGAATATCGTTTCATAGTGGCCCATGAGCTCTTGCACGTAGGCCTGCGCCATCTAAACCGCTGTCAGGGGCGCGATCAATTCCTATGGAACGTGGCTTGCGATTTCGTTATCAATGGTTGGCTTGTGGAGATGGGAGTCGGAACCATGCCCCAACTCGGGATTCTTTACGACCCCGACTTTAAGGATAAGTCTGCCGAACAGGTCTACGACCTGATAGTCCGTGACATCCGGCGGTATAAAAAATTGGCGACGTTACGTGGTGTAGGAATATCTGACATCTTAGGCGAAGGCGAGGTTCGCTTCCGTCAGACATCTATCGGGCTGGATGAGTTTTATCGACGGGCGCTTTCCGAAGGCCTTGAATACCATAAGCAGACGAGGGGATTTTTGCCGTTAGGGCTGGAGGAGGAAATCAGAACCCTTTTTCGGGCTCCTATTGATTGGGATGTCAAACTGGCCCGCTGGTTTGATACTTTTTTTGTCCCTCTCGAAAATATAAGAACCTATAGTTGTCTCAGCCGCCGGCAAGCCAGTACGCCAGACATACCGCGTCCACGTACAAGGCCGAGGCTTCAAGCTATGGACAGCCGTACATTTGGGGTGGTTTTAGATACCTCTGGTTCAATGAAACGCTACACTATGGCCATCGCTTTGGGCACCGTAGCCAGTTATGCCAGCAGTCGCGATGTACCTTTTGTGCGGGTTGTGTTTTGTGATGCTTCAGCTTACGATACCGGTTACATGTCACCAGAGGCCATCATGGGCAACGTCCGCATTAGGGGCAGGGGTGGCACAATTCTGCAGCCTGGTATTGATTGTCTGCAAAAAGCCCAAGACTTTCCCAAAGACGGCCCCATTCTCATCATAACCGATGGACAATGTGACCATTTTATAACCCAGCGACCACACGCCATAATGCTCCCCAAAGGTCAACGTCTCCCATTCCACCCTAACGGTGACGTTTTTGAGTTCGAATGACCTATGAGCCTACGTACCCAATGATCACAAACCGGGCGTCTAACGGGTTGAATTGATTAGGGTCGTCCCACCAAGTTAAATTTGTAGAATTTTGAAAGCCTATCATGCCAAATAATTTTTAAATTAAAAAAGTATTAATTAACTGTTAAAATATATTTAGTCTTGGAAACATTTTTAAGCATGCCAAGTGTTGAAAGTCTCACGAACATAGATTTTATTCTTCAAGAGTTATCTATAGATTAAACAACAATACATATATTTATTTTTAGTGCGCCGTGGAAAGGCGCATATACCTAGCGGTGTTGAAATACCCGCCCGTCGCGGTAGGGAACGCCCTTTCGGGCGTCCCCCCGCACAGATCCCTGCGGGCACACTTTAGCGCACAGGGCTCCTCGGTTAGATGTTGACGTATCCACATTGATTGGGGAAAGTT
>JAISWF010000232.1 GCA_031271165.1 Deltaproteobacteria bacterium | reverse complement strand
ACCCTGACCTTCGCTCTTTCGGCTTACTACGGAATCGATCTGTCCTCGGTGATGACCACAGGCTTTTGGTCAATTAACTCAATAATTCTCTTAGCTCTGCCGTTGTTCATCATGGCTGGATACATCATGGAGAGGGGCGGCATAGCCTATAGTTTGGTCAACTTCGTCAATGCCTACGTGGGCCGCATTCGAGGCGGACTGGGCGCCTCAATGGTAGTGACTTCAGCCATTTTCGGGGCCATCAGTGGTTCTTCCTCCGGGGCTATAGCCTCTATCGGCACGACCATGATAGGACCAATGGAAGAAAGAGGCTACCCTAGGCCTTACTCCAGCGCCCTATGCAGCGCCTCTTCGGTGCTGGGTCTGTTGATCCCTCCCAGTCTAACCATGATCCTTTTTGCCGTAGTCACCAGGCAGTCAGTGGCTGCCTGCTTTCTGTCCACCTTAGTTCCCGGGCTTATCTTGGCGACAGCTTATATCACAATTAATATCTTCATGGTCCGTAAATTTAACCTCAAGATCGAGCCAAAGCAGTCTTTCCGCCAAGGCTTAAAGGAAAAAGGACGGGCAACCGCCAAAGCTGCCCCTTCTTTGATGTTACCGATCATCATTTTAGGCGGTATTTACGGCGGATTCTTTACTCCCACTGAAGCAGCGGCTGTGGCCTTCGTCTACGCCGTACCAGTGGGATTTTTCATCTACCGCGGCTTAGGGGGAAAGGCGTTCTGTCAGGCCATGGCCGAAGCAGCGGCCACCACCGGCTCGGTCGTCATTATCTTAGTCTTCTCCTTCGCCATCAGCCGGGTCATGACCTTAGAGGCCATCCCGCAATCGCTGGCTGAATTTCTTCTGAATACCTTCCACAGCCGGGTGGTGATCCTCCTGGTGGTCAATCTTTTACTGATCTTCTTAGGCATGCTCATAGATGACATGAGCGTCACGGCCATCATGTCACCCATGCTCCTTCCAGCCATGGTGGAACTGGGCTTAAACCCCATTCACTTCGCCGCCATCGTCGGGACAAACACCATTATAGGCTTCAACTCCCCACCGGTAGCCTTTGGACTATACATGGCCTGCCGAATCGGCAAGGTTAAGATGCATGAGCTGATAAAGCCCATCTTGGTTTTCCTAATTTTCGCCTGCATTCCGGTCATGCTTATCACCACCTTTTTTGAACCTTTATCGCTGTGGTTACCACGGCTGATGGGATACGTTAAGTGAGGTCACATGTATCTGGCCAGTATATTCAATGAGGTTTTCGGCCCGGTCATGGTAGGGCCTTCCAGCTCCCATACTGCCGGGCCCGCCAGGATTGGTCTGACTCTTTCCCAGGCCCTTCCAACTCAGCCCCAGGCTATCACAATCCGTTTCGATCGCCGGGGATCTTTTGCCTCCACCTATATAGCCCAAGGCTCAAACTACGGTTTCGTCGGAGGCCTTCTGGGCCTAAGTCCAGGGGATGAAAAAATCAAGGGGGCACTTGGACTGGCCAAAAACCAGGGAATTGAAGTTAATTTCCAGGTTGGCGATCTTTTAGGGGCCCCTCACCCTAACTTCGCTCAAATAGATATCACCACCAGCTGTGGTTTCCATCTGGTGGCCGAAGCTGTCTCCACCGGTGGCGGAGCCTTTGAAATAACCAGCTTCCAGGGAAACGAGGTTTCCATCAAAGGTGAGGCCCATGAATTACTTTTTATGGGCCAGGTCAATATTTCGGTTCTGAACCAAGCCCTTAAGCCGTTTACTGACCAAGGCCTGGGTATTTCCCTGAACCCCGGGCCGAATCTAACCAACCTCAAGACAGATGCCCTGCCTAATGGTCTTTTAGAGGCCCTAACGGCAGCGGTTGGGACTAAACCCACCTACTTCTCGCCGGTTCTTCCGGTGGTCAAGAAGATTCGACCGCAAGTTCCTTTCACCACGTCCGCCGAAGCCTTGTGTCATCCACTGGCTGGGGAGCGAGCAGCCTGGCGGCTGGCCACCGAGTACGAAAAAGGGTTAAGCGGCGAAGGGGAGGAACAGATCATCGAACGGATGATCAAACTGATGAGGATCATGAAAAATTCGGCTTTAAAGGGCTTGGCCGGGGATTATAAAACGAGGGGATTTCTGCCGCCACAGAGCCCCATGTTGGCTGAAAAAGCCTTCCCCAGCCCTCAGCAACTGGACCTCGGCCTTCTCAACAAAGCCAGCCTGTGGTCATTAGGGGTCATGGATTACGACATCTGCCTAGGGGTAGTGGTAGCGGCTCCCACAGCCGGCTCCAGCGGGGTCATCCCAGGGGCGGTCATCTCGGTGGGTGAAGATCTGGGGCGTTCAGAGGAAGAGATCGCCAAGGCCCTGCTGGTCGGAGGTCTGGTTGGTGTCTTTATCGCCCACCAAGGCACCTTCGCCGCCGAAATGGCAGGATGTCAAGCCGAGGTCGGGGCAGCCAGCGCCATGGCTTCCGCTTCTGTCGTGGAACTGATGGGCGGCACACCTCAAAAGGCCTTTAAAGCCGCCTCCCTAGCCCTTCAAAACACCTTGGGCTTGATATGCGATCCCGTCTGCGGGGTTGGCAATGTGCCTTGCGTTAGCCGCAACGCCTCTGGGGTGGCTAATGCCCTGGTCTCGGCCAACATGGTTTTGGCTGGTTTTGACCCTTTCATCCCCTTCGATGAGGTCGCTATCGCCATGAAGAACACCGGCCTGATGCTCCCCATTGAACTGAGGTGTACTGGCGGCGGAGGCCTTTGTCAAACCAAGACCGCTCTGGAGACCGGCCGTAATTTGGCTCTGACTCCCTAAATACCTTGTTAATCTCAGTTATCTTTGCTTAAGGACTCAACCATGACAGACAACAGTCAAATGTCGGCGGTGGTCGACCAACTCTCAGAACGCATCATCAGCCGAGCCACAGATATATTGCGGTACCCTTCCAAACAAGGGGCTGAGGCCGGAGCGCAGCAATATGTTGAGAGGACTGCCCGCCAACTCGGGGCGGACTTGATTGACCTCTGGGAGCCTGATTACGCCGAACTCTCCCGTCACCCCGCCTTTGTTTCCGACCGTAACGATTTCAGCGGCAGTCCTAATCTGGCGGCCACCTGGAAAGGCAACGGAGGCGGTCGCAGTTTGATCCTCTCAAGCCACATCGACGTGGTCCCTGAGGGTGACCATGATGAGTGGCACCACGGCCCATTTTCGGGAGAGGTCGTCGATGGGGTTATCTATGGGCGAGGGGTCTCCGACATGAAAGGTTCTTTGGCCGCCATGTTTGGGGCCATTGAAGGCTTAAAACAGCTAGGGCTGAAGCTGAAGGGAGATTTGACGATCATCAGCACCATTGAGGAAGAGACAGGCGGCTCGGGGGCCCTCTCAGCTGTTCTTCGGGGTTACCGAGCGGCGGCCGCCATCGTCCCTGAGCCGACCGGCTTTGCCCTATGCCCAGCCCAGCAAGGGGGGGCTCGATTCTTCATCAAGGTCCAGGGTAAGTCGGCCCATGCCGGACAGAGGCTGATGGGGGTAAGTGCTTTAGACAAAACAGATTTAGTCAGGAAAGCTTTAACTGCGTACGAACGTTACCTAAATGAACGTTTTCGTTCCAATTATTATGAGGGAGTCGAGCTTCCCTTCAGCGTCAATGTCGGGTTCCTTAAGAGCGGTGATTGGTTTTGTACCGTCCCTGAGACAGCTACCCTGGAGGGTCGGTTGGCGGTTCCCCCGGGCCTGACGGTTGAAGAAAGCCTAAAACTGCTAAAGGAGTTTATTCGCCAAGAAACTCAAGCCGATCCCTGGCTAAAAGAGCATCCACCGGAAGTCAGTTTCGGACAGACTTACTGGCAGCCAGCCCAGATCGACCCTGACAGTCCCATCGTGCAGACAGCCAGACAGAGTTTCCAGGACCACTTTGGCCGGCCGCCCACCATCCGAGGTACGGCTTGGGGAACAGACGGGCGTATGTTCACCGAATTCGGGTCTACCCCGGCCTTGGTCTTCGGTCCAGGGACCAGTGCCCATTGCCCCAATGAATTTTTAAAAGTCCAAGACCTGCTTGATTACACTAAGATTCTAATCAATCTAGTGGCCCAGTGGTGCGGCACGACCTGCGGGGCGGACAGCAAGCAAGAGTTATGACTGACGGAAGCTCCCAGAGCTGACTGTTAAAAGATAAAAGGGGATGACAGGGAGACTGGGTGTCTGCTTGAAGCTTTTCAACATTAAGCCAACACCAAAAAGGAGAGGCCAGTGGTATTGCTGGCCTAAAAAATCCTTTTGATTTCGACCAGTCATCACAACCATAGTCGCCAGTTGTGGATGGACGGTTAAAGACACTGGTTCTGGCGATCTGTTTCCTGGGTGAATTTCTGGCGGTTTTGAGGATCGTGCCCAGTCTTTCCTCCAGGGTCCTTTTTCTGGCCAGTGTCTTTATCCTTTGAGTAATTTTGCTTCTTCCTGCCAATGAGAAACTATATTGGAGTCGGAAACCTCTTAGGTGACCCATGTCCATTGGAGACATCTGAGGAGGCACCTAAAAGAGTTTGGTCGAGTTCTTTAGGGTAATAAAGGAACAAAAAAAGGAGCGGGGATTTCGGCTAAGCTGAATTGGCAAAATCAAATTCTTAACTAAGGATAATGCCATTTGGAGCTCTTTTATCCAATTTTTTAAGCACCGATGTTGTTGATACTAATACTCAGAAGATTTAATAGCCCAAAAAATAGCCTGATTTCGAAGTTTCTCTGATATAATCTGAAGACTTAAAGTTTCGGACAGAGTTTTATCCAGACATTTCTGGCCGTCTGGTCCGCCTGGATTCACATTTTTTGGCCTAAAATTTGCTTTATACTTTGGCGGCTGGATATCGGCCAGTCAGATAGGCAAATTAGGCCATCTTCTTTTTTCGGGCTGTTTTTTTCGCTGATAACGGACCAAGAATTAGTTTTCGACAATGGAGTTTTTTTATGGCAGCATCAAAGATCCAAGTTAGATTCAGTTTTGAGGACGACATCAAATATCGCATGGATCTAATCCTGACCGGCCCGCCGCAGCTTCTGAACTGCTTTAATGACATCCCCCATTTTTCCCGTCAATACCTGGCCGAAATCTGTCAGGGACCTGGGACCACTATCAAAAACGGCTCCCTTTTCACCTCGGACTACGAAAGCCGGTATGTCAATGTTTCCAACGGGATTCGTTTCACGCCTGACGTGCCGGAAAAAGCTCCAAGAACTATTTATTTGTTAGGATCTTCCACCGTTTACGGATCTTTTTGTGAGGACAACGGAACTATCTCAGCCTACTTGCAAAAAATCTGCAACCTCAAAAGCCCCGGCCAATTCGCCGTGGTCAACTACGGCACCAGGGGGGCCTTTTTGGACCTGCACGCTTTGCAGATTCCCTATCTCCCTCTTAAAAAAAACGACATCGTTATTTTGATGGGCCTGCCCTGGAATACTTACGACCGGGAGATCATCAAAAATCTCGATCTGATGTGCCGGGAAAAAGAAGTTGAGTTCGCTTTTTTTCTCACCCATCTCATATACTCGCTGGGCTATCCGTCGGAGTGGGAAAAACTGCTGCAAAGCAATTTCTATCAAAACATGCTCAGCCATGCCCGAGGTCAGGCCGGCAGTTCTTTGCTGAACGACTACGTCCCACCGGCCAAATACGTACCCAGCCCTCTTTTGGCCGATTTAACCGCCTCAGGCTGTCGTTGCTACGATCTGCTGCCTTGCCTTAACCGGCCTCATCAAATGGGCGAGATTTTTATCGACAAGGTGCATACCAGCCGCAAGGGCTACCTGGCCATGGCCACAGTCATGTACGGAAGTTTTATCGAACACTTGACCCGCGAGCCGCTAAACCGAACCAAAACCATGGAGTACTCCTACAGCTATTTCAAACGGTCGGTTCTCAACCTTACCGCCAACGAAACGCAGCTGCACACTTGGCTTGAAGGAGTAAAAATCAAAGGCTTCAAAGAGAGCAAGGCAGAGGGGGATGGAAAAATCGGAGCCATCATCATGAACTGCAACCCATTCACCCTTGGGCACCGCTATCTCATTGAAAAGGCTCTGGAGGAAGTAGATAATCTTTATATTTTCGTGGTCGAAGAAGATCAGTTCGATTTCAAGCTAAACGACCGCATCGCTATGATCAAAAAAGGCGTCGCCCATGTCGGCGACCGGGTTAAAGTGATTTCCAGCGGCAATTACATTATTTCTAACCGCACCTTCCCGGAATATTTTGCCAAGACCGAACTCACCACCGAAAAAGTCGACACTACCAACGACTTGGCCCTATTTGGAGCCGTCATCGCTCCGGCTTTAAACATCACCCACCGGTTTATCGGCGAAGAGCCCTACTGCAACGTAACCAGGCAGTATAATGAGACCATGAAACGAATCCTGCCTCCGATGGGCATAGCGGTTCATGAAATACCGCGAATGGAAAAAGACGGTCAGGCCATCAGCGCCTCCTTGGTGCGCCAGCTACTGGAAGACCAAGACTGGCCGATCCTGGAAGGGCTCGTACCTTCAACGACCCACAATTACTTGGTCGAGTTGACCGCCCATCACTAGTGATGCTTTATCTGGCCAGACAACACGGCGTGGTGGCCGCCAACATGGTTGGAATCTGCCCGGACGCCATTTTTTGTAGTATAAACCTCTTATTTTTCAGGTTTAGTTACCAAACCATCGTTAAGTAGTAGTCGTCTGACTAAGTTATCCCACGGCATCCCCAAGCAGGGCCCAGCTCATGGCGGCCATCTTCAATGGTGCTCGCTTAGGAACCTTGGGGCGGATTTTGTTGAAGTTGTTTCTCTCCAGAATCCGATCCATATCCGTGAAATCAAGTCAAACCTTCAGTTGTCCCCTCCAGACCATAGTCAACCCCCTAGCCCTAATAGAACCCCTGATAAAATGAGAGCCGATGGCCAGAATTCACCCACGTCAGCCTGAACCACTATGGCCTCTAAAGCCTCCACCGACTCGGAAGAGTTAAGTAAAATTATCTGGACTCATGGCCTAAAGCGGCCAGTTGAGCATCGGTTTCGCTCGTTAATTCTTTAAATTTTTCGATTGTCTCCCGCGTTTTTACCAGCGCCTCCCGCCGGAAACGACCGATTTCCTCGAACGCCTCCAGGGCGTCTTTGATCGAATTTTTGAGCGTCTCCACGCTCATAGCTGACTCCATTGCTTGCTTACCAACCATTGTTCCTTGCTGTTTAAGCGTTTTGGCACTATTGGCGATTAAGCTGTTAGTCGTATCGTTAACAGCTTGGATCTTTTTTAAGACCAACCGCTGATTGTAGAGTGCACCAGCCACCATAACCGATGTTCTTAAGGCCGCCACAGTCACATTAATAGCTCGGTCGGCGCAGCGGCTGAGTTCTTTATTGTTTCTGGTGATAACTTCCATTGACAGCACACATTGATGAGTCACCAGTAACGACTGTTGGATGTCCATTATCTGTTGGCGCAGGGGAACCAAAATGTCTTCTTCTATAAATTTAACCTTTTCGGCCGACATTGAGACCTCGGCTGAGGGTCCGACCACCTCAACCAGCCGCTCGTCAATGGCTAAGCCCATGGCCACATTTTCCTTAAGACGCTCACTAATTTTTATTAAATCACTTTTTTCAGTATCTAAAGCAATATTATCATTTATTAATGAATTTTTGCCTCTTTTTAACGATTCCAAAATCTCGGCAATTACAACTTCAGCTTTTTTATATTTAACAAAATAACGCTTGATAGGGTTAAAAAATAGGTTAAAAATTCCTCGTTTACTAAAATCAACATCGCTAGGGTCTAAATTGGCAATCTCACGCTGTAAATTGGCCAGACTTTTACTGACATGACCGGTGTCCCCATCCTCGGCGCTGAGTTTGTCAACGGTAATTTTAAGAAAGTGATTTTTAGAGGCCGAAGCTCGCAAGTCTTCAGTTCCGAATTTTTCAATATATTCAACTAATTCATTTTTGGCTTCCAACGAATTATGATCAAGGTCAATTACTCGCCTAACTGTCCGCTCGACCATCTCCTGGGACTGGGGCCGTTCCAAGGCCGAGACTTGATTGGGGAGGACTCTAACTATTGAATGATTGGAACCGGGTTCGGTTGTCTTTTTATCGTCGATCATAATACTCCTTTAATTCATTATATTATTTATACTTTTTAATTGTACCAATAATATTATTTATTCGATCAATAAATTCATTTTCTTCTAAATTATTCTGATTTGCTATAGCTAAATCAGAAATTTCTAGCTGTATTTCATCTAATTGCGTCAATAAAGTTCCAAATAACTCAATAGTATCTGCAATATTTTTGTTGTACTTTTCAAAAATATTCTCTTTTCTTTTTTTTATATTGTTATTACTCGATAAATTTAATGTTATTTCATATTCTCTTTCATCAAAATTCCACAGGATATTCAAAAGAATCTTAATTTTTTCAATCATGATAATTTCGACTTTTTGAATAATAGAAGATATATTTATATATATTATCTCAGTTGGCATAAATTTTATGTCAAGTATGTTTTTTAAGTTTACTTTTCTTTTATTTAATCCTTCTGCTTGAATTACTAATAAGACTAATTTTTCCTTAAAAACTGGAATATTATTTGCAATATATGCCTTTAGTCCATATATGCAGTCATCTATTGAATTTATATTATTTACATCAGATCTTATTTCATTAATTATTTTAGTTTCAGCAGTTTTAACTTTTTGTTTTTTGGGTTTAAAAATTTTTCTTCTTCCTTCTGATCCACTATCATCGCTATTTTTTCTTTTCATAAATAATATAGGTAACATTAAAAAAATAAACAAAATAAATGGCATTATTACTACTATATATGTCATTATATCTTCACTATTAGTATCTATCAAAAGTTCAAACCCGTCGCGGTAGGGAACGCCCTTTCGGGCGTCCCCCCGCACAGATCCCTGCGGGCACACTTTAGCGCACAGGGCTCCTCGGTTAGATGTTGACGTATCCACATTGATTGGGGAAAGTT
>JAISWF010000230.1 GCA_031271165.1 Deltaproteobacteria bacterium | reverse complement strand
GAACTTTCCCCAATCAATGTGGATACGTCAACATCTAACCGAGGAGCCCTGTGCGCTAAAGTGTGCCCGCAGGGATCTGTGCGGGGGGACGCCCGAAAGGGCGTTCCCTACCGCGACGTTATAGTATGATTAGTTATTATTTTAGAATATGCTTTTTGGAGCCTTTGACTCCAAGACTAGACCCGACAAAAGACGGCCGCCCAAAAATACCCGGTCCGGTCCGACCGGGCCTGCGGGGATAAAAATGAGTTTAGATCCCTATAAGACCTTGGGAGTAGACAAAAAGGCCAGCCCAGAGGACATTAAAAAGGCCTACCGTAACCTGGCCCGAAAATACCATCCCGATGTCAATCCTGGCGATAAGGCTGCTGAGGATAAGTTCAAGGAACTTTCCATGGCCTACGACATCCTCTCCGACCCGGCCAAGAAATCTGAGTATGACAATTTGGGTTCGGAAGCCTTTTTTGAGCGCGGCTTCGGCGGGGCTGGCTACCAGAGCTCCAGTTTTGATTTTAGAAATTTTCGGTGGGACGATATTTTCGACGATATATTCGGCGGCGGTCCCAAGCCCCAGACTGGACGCCGGAAGAGCACTGTCAACTTTGGCGGAAACGGTGGGTTTGGCGGTTTTGGGGCCGGCGCAGCTGCCCCAGCTCGGGGCCAGGATATCGTTCACCGGCTGGCGCTGAGCTTCATGGATGCGGTCAAAGGTACCCAGATTACTTTGCAGCTTGATGTGCCGGTGACCTGTAGCCGCTGTGGGGGGCAAGGCCTGATGTCCAGCGGCGGAGGCGTGGGACAGTGTCCCCAATGCGGAGGACACGGCAGCGTAATCACCAAGCAGACCATTAAGACCCGTATTCCGGCCGGGGTAACCGACGGCCAGAAAATTCGTCTTCGGGGCAAGGGGCAACCAAGCCACAATGGCGGGCCGCCGGGAGATTTGAACCTGGTAGTTGAGATTACTCCTGATTCGGTATTTTCCCGCGATGGCTTTAACCTGACGATGGAAAAGCCTGTCAGCGTCTATTGCTCTCTTTTGGGTGGGACGGTCGAAGTGCCAACCTCCACTGGCCGGGCTACCTTGAAGATCCCGCCGCTGACCCAAAATGGGGCCAAGTTCAGGCTTAAAGGCCAAGGTGTGGTCACGAATAAAAAAACAGGAGATCTCATCGTTTCCGTCAAGGTAGTTCTGCCGTCTAGCCTTTCCGAGGAAGCCAGGCAACTGGTGGAAAAGCTTTCCGAAGTTGCCCCCGTAAATGAGGAATTATGACCGAAAGTCCTGTGGGCCAGACTCCAAAAGTTCCGAGCCACCGGACTCCGGCGGTGGCTCGCTTTTTTGCTCACGATGATCGGGTTTTGATCATAATCAGCGCTGATCCAGATTCCATTTCCAGCGCCGTGGCTTTTAAAAGACTTTTGTGGCGGCGGGTGGTCCAGGTGACGATAGCCAGTACCAACGATGTCCGGCGTCCCGACAACCTTAGGCTGCTGGCGGCCCTGAAGCTGACCTTGCCCAACCTGTCGAGCTTGGAGCTGAGTGACTATACCAAACTGGTCATGGTCGACTCCCAGCCTCATCACCACCCGTTGACCGTTGATTTAAAGTTTACGGCGGTAGTCGATCACCATCCGTTAGGTCCGCCTTTTAAGCCTGGTCTGGCACCGGATTTTGTGGACATCAGGCCCGAGTACGGCTCCACCGCCAGCATATTTGTCAATTACTTCAAAACCAGTCGTATCAAGCCCAATCAGGTCTTGGCTACGGCTTTGTTTTATGCCATCAAGACCGACACCCAAAATTTTGTTCGTCAGGGGCAGCTTGAGGACATGATTGCCTTTCGCTGGCTCTACCCCTTGATCCACCATCCGCTCCTGTCTGATATCGAACGGGCCCCCATCGATCGCCAGTCGTTTAAAGTTATGATTACCGCTTTAAGCCAAACCGTCTTTTCCAAAAACTACGCTTCGGTTTTTTTCGCCCATCTTGACCACACTGATACTTTGGTTCTGGCGGCTGATCTGGTCATGCAGATTAACGGAGTTAACCGAGCAGTGGCCAGCGGGGTTTACGGCGACAAGCTTGTGGTGGTACTGCGTTCTGGGGGCCTCAGGAGCAATTTGGGCCAACTGGCGGCTGAGGCCTTCGGTCCTTACGGCTCGGCCGGCGGCCATAAAAATATGGCCCGGGCCGAGATGCTGCTGTCGGTGCTGGCCTCCAAGGGGAACGTCAAAACCCAACACCTGCGAAGCTTTGTCCACAAGCGCCTCCGGGAGGTGTTGGCCAGAAAAGCTATTGTTGAAACGAATCCCAAGCCGGTCACTAACGCCTGAGCCTAAAGATTTTGGGGGCCGATGGGGTCGAAGGTATTGGGCGGCCGGTTCCAGTCTCAAATTCCCGGTGGCCCCTGACCAGTAAGTGATTTGGGGACAGGGGCCTTGATGGATTTTAAAGGACGTCTTTTTAGTTTTTTTTCATCTGTGCCGGGCCCGATTTTTTTGGCCAAATCCATGGCTCCGGGCGATAGAGGTTGCGTCCGGCTATAGCCAAGGCTACCTCCCAGGTCTGTGTGCCGATGATCCTGAGCAGGGCCAGTCCCAAAAGGCGGATTCGGCGGAAAGCTGAAAGCTGCGGGGCCCGAAGTTTGAGGCTCCGGTTCAGATTGGTCAGAGAGGAGCAAACCCTGGGTAAAAAGGACATCATCAGGGTGAGACCAAGCGAGACCTGCCAAGCGCCGGAGGCCTGGGCCCGGGAGTTTTTGGAGCGGCGGAGGCGTGACCAGAGGGCTGCGCCGGGTTCCAAATACCACGAGATCGCCCGGCCCACCTTAAGTGGAGTTGCCGCCAGGGGTATGATCAGAGCCAAACTGACAATTGAAGTCAGTCTGGCGCCAAGATAAAAGGCCCGCCAGGCGGCCTGGTTGATTTCTTCGGGATGTTCAATGAGGCTGAGACAAAATTGAGCCGAGGTCCACAGGATGACAAAGACAATGTAGGCCGTCAGGACAGAGCGGGGGACGGCCTTGAGCTTGATGGCCGCCCAAAATATTGGCAGCCCGGCGGTCAGGAAAATCGGCACAATGACTATCGGCCCCAACCACGATGCCAGACCGGAGGCGGCACCCAAGGCCACCAGGAGTCTGATATCGGTTCTGGTTAAAATGTTTTGGATTTTTTTGGCGACCCGAATGGAAAAATACGTTGGCACGGGCATTGTTTTCGGTTTCCCCTTGGAATCCCAATAGCTGGAAAGGTCATAGATCACAAATCTAAAGACAAAAAGATGACCGGTCCAGGCTAGCGTTTTTTTATTTAAAATTTGTGGCTATCAATTCTGCTCTATCTTTATTTAGTTGTTTTTTTTAAGTGGATACCTCGCTGGCGATTAGTTTTTTGGCCTGAGGGGTAAATGGGAGCCGAATATTTCGGTATTTTAAAACCAAATGCTTGTCAGATATCAACCTGCGTCCCTCCTAACGCTGCGAGCACTTTAGCCCTGTCCGGATGCTCATTGCAGCAGATAGTCCTTATTTAACCTTAGTACACTGTACTAACCCTTTAGTTAATGCAGATTAAATTTGATTGTACTACCGGATGACTGAAACTGGAAGCGACAACTACCCCTCAGTGAAAGCAAGGGGACTTGTAAAAGCCCATGTTGAGCAGGGCCAGCGGTCAAGGCTCATTTGGTTGTATACAAGTTAAAGACCAACGTCAGGTTGCTTGCTTAGTCCTGACCTCTTGAAGTTCTAGCTATCGACAACAGTGAGGACATCGACGAAACGGGCTGGAACGTGATGCCGGTATTCCAGACAGTTTTCCAGACAGTCGATTTGGTGGCGGTAGATTGTCCCCAAGACCAGGGAAAACATTCTGGAAGAGTGGCGTTAGCGCCAGTGGATTTTTTAACGTTACGACACCGAACGCTCTCAAAACAGTCTCCTGGAGTTAAGGTAAGTTATTGCAAAAAAACGAAGGGTACGAATACTGTTTAAGCTTTTCGGCCCCAATTCATCCCTTTGGCTTTAGCCAAGGTGATGAATTGGGTGTTTTTATGAAATAAAATGTTAAATTGACGGTCTTTATATTTTTAAATGCGAGGTTCCATGAATATTAAAGTCAATCCTCAATCGACCGGCCACCTAGTCAACCCGGTGGTCAGTATTCACCGTTTGGTCTGGATAGCAGTGATGGGCGCTCTGACCGCAGTCGGTGGCTTGGTTGCTATTCCGATAAATCCTTTAAGCCCGGTGCCTATAACCCTTCAAACTATGTTTGTCGTCCTCAGTGGGCTCATTTTGGGCCCCAAACGCGGGGTAGCGGCGGTTCTTTTGTATATCCTGGCTGGGGCAATCGGTCTGCCGATTTTTGCCGGCGGCAAAGGCGGACTGGCCGTTTTAATCGGCCCAACAGGTGGCTTTATAGTTGGGTTTATCGTGGCGGCAGCCTTTTGCGGCTGGGCGTCCAAAGGGCCAGCCGGGTGCAATTTTAGATTATTGGTTGGCCTGTGCTTGGCCGGGGTATCTACCATTTTGTTTTTAGGCTCGATCTGGCTGAAGATAAGCCTCGACATTTCGATTACCAAGGCCCTTTTGGCGGGCTTGGTTCCCTTTTTGCCCGGTGAAGTGCTTAAAAGTATCTCCGCCGCTTCTATTTATCGTTTTTTAAAGACTTGCCGGCTCCTTCCCTCATGATAATCAAGGCCCGCTCGCTTTGTTTTAGCTATAATCGCTCTGAAAAGGAGATTCTCCGGAACTTGGACTTCAACATCCGAGCCGGAGAGCTGGTGGCCGTGGTCGGAGTCAATGGTAGCGGCAAATCCACCCTTTTAACGGTCCTGGCTGGACTTTTGCCTCCGACTTCAGGGGAGCTTTCAGTTTTGGGTGGCGAGCTTCCCCAGGAGCGGTCCAAATTGGACGGCTTAGTGGGCTTAGTCCCCCAGAATCCGGATGTGTTTATTTTGGGGGCTGTGGTCCAGGAGGATCTGTTGTTGGGTGTTGACCCGGCCGATGAGGAGGCCAGGGAGCGCACATTGACTATGGCCAGGGAGCTTGGGCTGGCCGATCTATTGGATAATCCAATTCAGACCTTGTCCTTTGGGCAAAAACGAAAACTTTGTTTGGCCTCCACTTTAGCCTCAAACCCCAAACTTATTTTGTTGGATGAACCCATGGCCGGTCTAGATTTTCCCGCTTCCCTCAGTGTGCGCCACATCTTGTCTAAAAACAAAAAGAGCGGCCTAACTCAAATAGTGGCCTCCCATGATCTTGATTTGACGGCCGATTTGACCGATTCTTATATCATTTTGCAAGACGGACAGATTATCGTCCAAGGCGGGGCCGAGGAAGTTTTTCCCCGTTTAATTAAGGCCGGGGTCCGGCCTCCGTGCTGGTGGTACACCGGTGATGGCCCGGCTTGGCTGGAAGGGTAATTGGTTTTTGGAAGCTGCCCCCTGGCCAGAAGGAATATTTTTCTGAGGTTTTATTTTTGAGGTTAGACCTTAACATAACTCAAAATCAGTCAGATCTCGGCGACCACCTCACCCATGCCCTTGATGTTGTAACCGTACATGTGTTGGAACTGGGATCTAAACTCGGTTGATTTTAAAATTTCAAAGATCGCTTTGACGATGGGTAAACCCATATCTTGGCGCCGGACGACCAAATCGTACCGTTCTTCCTGAAGGGGTATAAAGTCAAGCCCGCTTACCTGGCGGGCGGCTTTGGAATCACCGACCCCAAAATCGCCTTCTCCACGGCCCACCGCACTAGCCACTGACAGATGCGAGAGTTCTTCGCGGTTATACCCCTTTAAATCAGTTGATTCGATGTTCATGAGTTTTAATCGTTCATCGAGGAGCACCCTGGAACCGGCCCCTTTTTCGCGGTTGACGATTTTTAGATCGGAGCGGCGAAGATCCTCCCAGTCCTTCAGACCTTTGGGGTTGCCGGAGGCAACGTAAAAGCCCTGGGTCCGGGCCGTAAGGTGTATTAAGATCGTCGATTGGCCTGGTAGGAGACGGCGGACGAAAGGCACGTTGTAAATGCCGCTTTCACCGTCCCACAAGTGGCTGGTGGCTGCCTGAACCTCCCCGTGGTATAGGGCCACCAGGCCCCGATAGCTGCCGATGTAGGAGCGCAGGGCCGGACGATCTGGTGCTGTTCGCTGGCTTAGGTATCCGGTCAGAACGTCTAAGAGGGGATCTTGGCCGCAGATAATGAAACCGGCCTCAGTGGTCGGCGAGACAGCTTGGGGGTTTGGCTGGGGTTCATGCTCACGTCCTCCGGTACTCCGCCGGGAGTCGGAGATGTACCGGTCAACGTCGCTTTTGGTGAACCGCATCTTGCGGCCGACGTTGTAATGGTTGAGTTCGCCGCGCTTGACCAATTCGTAAACAGTGTTTTTAGCGATGCGAAGAAGGTCGGCCACATCTTGGGCCGTTAAAGTTGTTTCGTTTATAGCCAAGCCTTCCTCCTCATGAAAATGTAAAGGGTTATTTTGAGGCTATCTTATCACGTAAGTCTGAGCGATAACAGGACCGAGCTTGGTAATAAAAAAGTTTTGCCGAGCAAATTGGAGGCATTTGCACTTAAAAAAGACTTGACGTGTTGAATCGGACAAACTAAAATTGACGACAATAAACAGCCTCGTAATCTCTTGTTGAGTTTAGTCATCAGCTGTCAGTATTTTGTTTTAAGTCTCACTAGTTAAAAAAAATTGGACTCAGGGGTAGTGCCCGGGTTTGATTCGTTAAAAGATAACGTTTTTTCGCTCTGGCCACTTTGGCTGGAGCATATTTAAATGCGGCTTGGCTCCGCAATGTTAATTTAAAGGTGAGTTTCAATGAAAAAGTTTTTTCTCTTTTTGGTCGCCTTGGCTCTTCTAATCCCCTCTCTGGCTTGGGCCGATGAGTTCCAGGTAGCCGTGGCTGCTAACTTTGAGGCTCCGGCCAAGCTTATCGCCGCCGAGTTTGAAAAAGAAACCGGCCATAAGCCGATTTTGGCTTTTGGTTCGACCGGCAGCTTTTACACTCAGATCAAAAATGGAAGCCCAGTGGCCATTTTTTTGGCCGCCGATGCCAAGACCCCCAAGCAGCTGGAAACAGATGGACTGATTAAGCCCGGCAGCATTTTTACCTATGCCCAGGGTGCTTTAGTTCTGTGGTCGCTAACTGGGGGTTATGTTGACGCCGAGGGCCAAGTCCTTAAAACTGGCGATTACAAGCACTTGGCCGTAGCTAACCCCAAGTTGGCTCCTTACGGGGCTGCCGCTTACGAACTTTTGGGGGCTTGGGGCATTTTGGAAGGTCTGGAAAATAATAAACGGCTGGTCATCGGCGAAAACATTGCCCAGACATATCAGTATGTCAAGACTGCTTCGGCCGAGCTCGGCTTAGTGGCGCTCTCCCAGGTCTGGAAGGATGGGAAGTTTAACGAGGGCTCCGGCTGGAAGGTCCCCGCTGATTTGTACTCTCCCATCCTCCAAGACGTGGTCATTTTAAAGACGGCTGAAAACGATGCGGCGGTCCAGGCTTTTAGCGATTACCTCAAGGGCGAAAAAGCCCGCGAAATAATCCTTTCCTTCGGGTACGTCCTTAACTGAGTTCCCAGGTCCAAGGCGCCCTCTGGCAGGCGTCTTGGACCAATCAATTCTGTCAGGCCTGAAAAAATACCCGCTGCGACACCACCTGAACCCCGCTTTGTAATAAGATGTCCTTAACCTCAGCAGATATTACGACCATCAAATTGTCGCTAAAATTGGCCGCCTATACCATGGTGGTGAGCCTTTGCTTTGGTGCGCCCTTGGCTTGGTGGCTTAGTCGCCGGGATACTTTGCCTCGGCGGATAATTGCCGCTATAAGCACTATGCCTTTGATTGTTCCGCCGACTGTTTTAGGTTTTTATCTGCTTTTTTTTATGGGACCCTTAGGGCCCATCGGAAAAATTTTTAATGCCCTCGGTTTAAAATTGTTGCCGTTTACCTTCTCTGGACTGGTGGTTGCTTCGGTCATCTGTTCGATGCCTTTCGTGATTCAGCCCCTGGTCAACGCCTTTGAGGCGTTGGGGGAAAGGCCTTTGGAAGCAGCTGCCACTTTAGGGGCTGGTCCGGTAGATGCTTTTTTGACGGTGATAGTCCCTCAAGCCAAACCGGCTTTCCTGACCGCTGCCATCATGAGTTTCGCCCATGCCATTGGCGAATTTGGGGTGGTCTTGATGATCGGAGGCAACATCCCCAGCGTGACCAGGGTATTGTCCATGCAGATTTATGTTTATGTTGAGAGCATGGAATACGAACAAGCTCACATTTTGGCCGGTGGGCTGGTCGTTTTTGCCATTATAACGATGCTAGCCATGCAGCTGCTTAACCCCCGCCGGAAAAGAACCCAGGCTGACCGCCGGTATTAGACCGCTCATTCCCAGTTGTCCTTCCTTTAAATTTCTGCTTTTAAAGTTCTTTTAGCTTCTTAATTATTTAAAAGCTATAATCAATATAAAATAGTATTTTTTTGCAATAGAGCATATATAATTAGTCACAGCTGTCCAAGAAAAAATCGAGAATTCACGGTAGCTTAGGAAACTAATGTTTTACGGGCCTAAGAGCGCGGCCATTAACTATGCACAATTAATACGATAAAAAGAATTATGTTTA